>CAZCYX010000098.1:0-7399 GCA_964503065.1 uncultured Candidatus Bathyarchaeia archaeon | reverse complement strand
AGGTTACAAAAGGTAAACGAGTTTTGGTTGTTGAAGACGGCCCAACCTTGACTCATGGTAACATGGCATATGGTGCCGGAACCATTGCAGCGAAGAGACTGGGCGCAAAGGAATTATTAGATCCTCGTCCTTATGCGGTGGGTTCCATTAAGAATACCTTCAAAAAATACACTCATTTGGGAAACTTACTTCCTGCCATGGGCTACGGCAAGGAGCAGATAAAGGAACTCGAAGAAACAGTCAATGCTGCACCCTGTGATGTCGTTGTTATAGGAACCCCAGTTGACCTACGGAAACTACTAAACCTCAATAAACCTGCTGTGAGAGCCAGATATGAACTTCAAGAGATAAGCAAACCCGACCTCGAAGATATTTTGAGACAACACTTTTCAAAGGTTAGATGAAGACATGTCTGAAGAAAGTGTTTCCCGAGTTTTAATTAAGTTTGTAGTCGAAGGCTTCAAGGAAGAGGCTGAAGGCGAACTTGTTCGTTATCTTGCTCCAAGAACTGTAGAAGCTATTCTGCGGAAACTTCCAGTAGAGGGAAGGACTGCTCTTTGGAAGGAAGAAGTCTACTTTGAGATTCCAGTTAGAATGGGGGGAGAAAAAGCGAAAGCCACTGTAGAAAAGGGTGCTATTGCTTATTGGCCCATGGGTAGTGCCTTATGCATTTTTTATGGTGAATCTCAACCTTATAGTCCCGTAAATATTCTTGGTCGAGTCACAAAGAACTTGGAGCTGTTTGCTAAGGTAAAAAGTGGAACCAAGATTAGGGTTGAAAAGATTTAGTTATGGAAAGGGCGTTTCAGTCCAACGTTTTAGGCTTTCTTCACACTTCTTTTTCATGGCTTGGTTTTTGGTCTTGTTTCTTAGTATTTCTAAGAACTGGATGCGTCTTCTGACTGCATTTATTTCTCCTTTGTCGTAGTAGAGCCTTCCTTCAATGTAATCCTTCATCTGGTGAGCCTTCTGAATCAAGAAGCCAGCGCCTTCTATCGAGTCTTCTACAGCATATTTGTTTGCCCAAATAGTAATTTCTGATTCTCGGAGTTGGCTGAAACCGTTGATTTCAATGACCTGTTTAATGTAGGTGCGGAAGAAATCGTAGTGTTGGGCAGTTTTTACGAGGCTTAATGCTTCCTTTACTTTCTGTTTGAAATCTGGGCTTCCTTTGATTTTCAGACGATGTTTGTGTCCCCTTTTTATCAGTTTTCGGGCTCTCTCTATCTCTTCTGCAGTATAGACTCGCTTAGGAAATTTGACCATAAGTCTATCTAGCCTCTATCATATATTTTTGTGCACGTTTACCAAAGAACTAACTAACAAATCATGATTGTTTAATTGTTATGTTTAAATCTGGGCCTTTATCAAGAATTTTTCTGCGTTTTTGAGGGCTATCTTGTAGAATACAAAGGTTATGATGAGGGCTGTGACTGCGCTTATGGAGAGCGCAATGTAGAGGTTTATTTTTGGTAGAGAAGGCATGGGAATGGGTATGTACCCTATCGTAAGTGCGTGTAAAAGGAGCGGAAAGAATATTACCAACGCTAAGACCATGCACAAGAGCATGTAGACGAAGGCAGTTAACGGCCTGACCATTCTAGGCCTCGGAACTTCGGTGAAGTCGGCTCCATTTATTCCTGCTCCAAGAGAAACTGCACCTAAAGCGAAGATCAGCAGCACGGATTCTATCAACAACGCCACAGCAATGTCTAATGAAGGACGAGCGATTAGAATTCCAACAACACCACACACCAGCGTTGCTACGCATGAGAAGATTATCACTAAGGCGTACTTACACTTAACTAGACTGCGAGCTGTGAGGGGTGAAGAAAAGAAATGCCACACAGACTCGCCTTCCTCGCCGATTATCATGAGCCCCATCATAGCAGCCATCATGGCACCTGGTATCAGAAGCATTAAAGCAAAAAGGAAACGAGAACCCTCTGGCGGTACAGGTTCACCATATATCCCCAAGTACTGCATCAACGGCATAAGTATGAAAACTAGGGGCATTATGAAAACGTACATGAGTTCCCGACGTCTCGTAAAAGCCTTCAAATCCTTCCTAATCACAGCAGCTTCCAAGGAGGAAAAACCAAGTTTTCCCAAGAAGCCGACTTTTGGAGCGTAAACTCCTCGTGAGACTGTGATTGCCGGAGGCTCATACAATCCAAATTTAGCGTTTAACTTAACAGCTACATAAAAGAGAACCAAGATGAACAGAAGGGAAGCCAGCAAGAAAATCACAGTTTGTGCCAGTAGCCCATTCATAAAAGCGGCTAAGGACATTCCCAACCATACGTAGGGAACAAACCAAACTGCCTGTTGGGCGCCCGCAACGGCTTCTATGAGAGCGATGGAACTTGCGCCAGAGGTAAAGGCAAACCAAACTATGTAGAAGACAACTAGAAAAAGTAGGGAACCAACGAATCTCACCCAAATAGCCGCCTTGCCAGTGGACTTGTAAACGGCTCCGACAAACCTCACTTGCAGAATTCTGAAAATCTCTGTTGTCGCGCTGGCTAGAAAGGCACTAGCTAGCAGAGCAAAAATCGTAAAGATGGCGATTGGTGTTTCTCCTAAAAAGGTGGAGACTGTAGCTATGGTTGACCCCAACAGAATGAGTGCAGCCAAAGGAATTCCAATGAGGTTAGCTAAGGTTGACGCAAGGGTGTGTTCCTCCCATGTGATGGGCAACCAGTAGGGAGGTTGAATAGAAGACCTTAGTCCCATCCTTTGGATTTGACTCATCATAGTGAAGACTACGCTGAAAATGAGAATCAAGGTGGGGAAGGATGGGAAAAGGTTGCGGATGTTCTGATAGAGTAAAGTCTTCAGTGAGTCGGGTACAGCAGTGTAGAAGAGCCCAACACCTATTCCTACTGCTAATCCTATAAGGCAAGCTCCTCCATACAACAAATACTGAAAAACTCTGCTCTCTCGATACCTTCTTAACCTTTGACCCCTAATCAGCCTGCCAGCTTTTATTTCAACGCTTATCAGCCGAAGAACGTTCTTCCAGTTCATTTCAGAAGCGCCTCAACCACATCTTTGACATCTTCTGTTCCAGTGAGTCTCAAGAAAATGTCTTCTAGGTCTGACCCTGGTAGCCTCGCCTTCTGTCTAAGCTCCTTCATGTTACCTAGAGCCAGCAGTCTTCCCTCGTACATGATGGCGATGCGGTCGCACATGGCTTGGGCGATTTCTAGAATGTGTGTTGACATTATCGTTGTCACTCCTTGTGAGGTTAGTTTTCGGAGGAGGTCCTTTACGATTCTAGCCGACCTAGGGTCTAGACCGCTTAAGGGTTCGTCTAGGAGTAGCAGTTTCGGCTTGTGCAAGAAGGCTGAGATGAGAGCAATTTTCTGCTTCATCCCTTGGGAGTAGCTGCTTATCATGTCACCTTCCCTCCCCTCAAGTTCAAGAGCCTCCAAATACTCTTCGATTCTAGCCTTCTTCTCGGACACAGTTACCCCATAAATATCACCAATGAAATCGAGATATTCTAATCCAGTTAAGAACTCGTATAGACGCGGAGACTCAGGAACATACCCCACCTGTTTCTTCACTGCAATGGGATCATCCTCGGCTTTTATGCCCAAAACGTTTACAGACCCAGAGTCTGGCTTAACCAAACCCAAGATTATCTTCAGGGTGGTCGTCTTGCCTGAGCCGTTAGGACCTAACAGACCGAAGATTTCACCATGCTCTACATCTAAATCGATGTTATCAACAGCCACGATATCTTCGTAACGCTTGACAACACTCCTCAACTTTAGGGCTGATCCACGACTCGAAACCATAAACAACCACTGCGTATACAAGGGCTCGAAGAAAATATTTAAGCATTATAAATTCATGCTGTGTCTCGAAAGTGCCCCAACATGGTTAGTAATTTCTACAATAAACGAAACTCTCTTAGGAAATTCCATGGTTCGCCTAAAATGCGTTTAAAATTTAGTCTAGGGGTTTGTATATTTTGATGTTTTTGCTTCCTGAAACGTATTGTATGACGCCTTTCTGTTCCAATTCTTCAAGTAGGTCTCTGGCTATGCTCAGACGTAGGTCGAAGCGTGAAGCCACAGTGTAAGGCGTAAGAACCTTCAATTTCTTGATTTCGTTAACAGTTTTTTCACTTCTTGGGTCGGGAGGAACTACTCCAGCAACTTTCTTTTCTACAGCACCACTACTGCTACCAGATTTCTCCTTCTTTTTAGCGGTTGACTGTTTACTTGCCTGCCTCACCTGCAATTTTTCTGTCTGTTTAAGGCTAAGTTTCTTTTTGCCACCCATAATTTTTCCCTTAATCTTCTGAAAGGAGAACGTGCCTTATAGGTTTTCCTTCTTACATTACGGCGCCAACTTCCACCTTATGCTCCATTCTCCACTGGTCTAAAGGAATCCCAAGTTGCTTTTCGACTTCTGGTCTGTGGATGGAGTTCATGGTGCAGAAGGGTATGATTCTTCCGTCTGGCACAGCATAGTGAATACAACATCTTTGAACTCTTTCTAAATCAAAGTTATAGGGGTCCATAAAATGCATGGATGAGATCATAAGCATCTTTCTATGCAAGTCGCCTAAAGCCTCGTAGTCTCCAGATTGCAGTATAGGTAAGAGATATTTTCTCAACAGACCAAACTTGATGTGACGAAGCGCTGCTACCAGTCGCAACTTTGCCCTTTTTCCGTGGCCTTTCATAGCACTCTCGTAGACTTTGTCCATGCTTCCGATGAATTTTTCAACATTGCCATAATGGGTGATTGGCACTATTTCTCCGTCTTCTACAAAGACGTAGGTTGCCATACCGCAATGGGGGTGAGTGGTGAATTCCACGTATCGTTTGTTTTTTAGGGCGCCAACGGCTCGAGAGACGGGTACTACGGCTGGCACTGGAAAGAAGTCTGAAACCTTTATCTTTCCTTCTGTTTGTTCCTCTACAAGTTCCATGAAGTCTGGTATGGTGATACGCATCTTTTCTCTTTCTTCTTCTGGAAGTCTACCGCAAAGAGAGACGGGTTGAACATTTACGCATCGAACCACATCGAAGTTTTGAATCGCAAATCGAATGATGTCTCCGAGTTGGTTGTCGTTGACGCCCTTAATCAGAGTAACAACTAGAACAACGCTGTTTAGTCCAGCTTTGCGACAGTTTTCAATAGCCTTCATTTTAATGTCTAACAAGTCCTGTCCACGAGTGAACTTGTAAACATCTGAGGTTAAGCCGTCGAACTGAAGATACAAGGTGCTCATGCCAGCGTCCATTAGACCACGACAATAGTTAACACTCCGTGCAAGGCGCAGACCGTTGGTGTTAACTTCTACATGCCGAAACCCGAGGTCCTTCGCCATACGTATAAGGTCGAAGAGGTCTTGCCGAATAGTTGGTTCACCACCTGAGAACTGAAGTGCAGTTGCTGGCACTGGGTCGTTGCGTCTAAGATTTTCTAGCATGCCTCGGATTTGTTCTTTAGACGGTTCATAGACGTATCCAGCAGCGGCGGCGTTTGCGAAGCACACAGGGCAACGTAGGTTGCATCGGTTTGTGACGTCGATTATTGCAAGAGCTGTGTGTGATTTGTGTTGGGGGCAGATGCCACAATCCATGGGGCAATCAAGTTTGGTTGTGGTGCGGGGGTTTTGAAGCCCATCTCCGTCGTATCTGAATTTTTCGGCTCGTTGATATTGTTCATAGTTTGACCAGTATATGTCTTGAAATTTCCCGTGTTCGGGGCATTCTTTTTGTATGTAAACCTTGTTGTTTTCTTCGAATATTATGGCGTCTAAAACTTTGAAGCATTCAGGGCATATGGTTTTGGTCTGTTTAATAACCTGCAATTTGACACCACTGAGAGTTGTAATATATTTAACCTAGAAACATGGATAGTGTATAAGAAGATTTCCAAACCTTTCAGAAGGTGAGAAAGGTTGACCACACCCCTAAGTGAAGAAACAAAGAGGGTTCTCCATGAACTTGGACTCACAGAGTATGAGACACGAGCTTACCTGTCACTAATCGAAGAAGGCGTTATGACCGCAAGCGAAATAAGCGCACACGGAAACGTTCCTTATTCAAAAATCTATGAAACCCTCAACTCCTTAGAAAAGAAGGGTTGGATAGAAACCGAAAGAGGAAGACCCCGTCGCTATTATCCAAAATCACCTTCAGAATCTCTGGAAGCAGCTAAATTCCGACTACAGGAAACAGTGAAATCTTGGGAACAAGCCATACTTAACGAACTTCAACCCCTTTATGAAAAAAGAGAAATCCAAGAGAAACCCGACATCTGGATTCTCAGAGGCGAATTTAACATCCTAGCCAAACTTCAAGAAATGCTGGAAAAAACCAAAAATGATCTGATGATAGCAGCTCCTTTGTTGACGAAAACATTATTAGAAGCGGCACTTGGAATGTTAACCCATCTACAACACACAGACGCCAGAATTCTTTTTTTAGCTTCTAAGAGGATGGAGAAATCAGTTTTAGAAGAAGTCGCTAAAGTTGCTGAAGTCCGAGTGAGAGACCACATGTTCGGTGGTGGTGTTATTGCAGATGGCATGGAGGCTTTACTTTTTCTTGGGGAGAGGAAGCCAGATCTTGTTATATGGTCAAATCATGTTGGATTGGTGAAATTCGCGAAAGACTATTTTGAATATCTATGGAATACTGCTAAAAAATTCAAAATTCGTCCTGCTTAGCGTAGTAGTGTGGATAATGCGTACATCAATCAAAAACTTCTTTATGTTTATGACATGAAGGAAAGTGTCATAAAAGATATAACATATGAAGAAAAATTGTGAATTATGGGTGGATAGAAGAAGGAACAGTCATGAGAGAGATTGAGTTGAAGTTGTTGTCTGAACTTATGAAGAATTCTCGGAGGAGCGATAGGGAATTCGCAAAGGCTATTGAATGTTCTCAACCTACAGTTACTAGAACGAGAGGAAAACTAGAAAAGAAGGGATTCATCCGAGAATACACGTTGATCCCTGACTTCCGCAAGCTTGGATATGAATTGATGTCCCTGACTTTTGTTAAACTTAGAAAAGGGCTCGATAAAGAAGGAGTTGATAAAGCAAGGAAAATCACTCAAGAAGGTTTACCGAAAAGTCCCTTTGCAGTTATCATGATGGAGAGAGGAAGAGGGCTGGGATACGAGGGAGTGGTTATTTCACTTCACGAAAACTATGCATCCCATCTGAAGCTTATGAACCGGCTAAGACAGTATACTTTTTTGGACATCTCCACAATTGATAGTTTCTTGATAAGTTTGGATGATGAAGTACACTATAGGCCTCTCACTTTTGCATCCTTAGCCAACCATCTACTAACACGAAAGGCAAAAGAAAAGAGGAAATAAGCAAGACCACTGTGAGTCTACTCTTCTCTTTTCTCCG
>CAZCYX010000097.1:0-7404 GCA_964503065.1 uncultured Candidatus Bathyarchaeia archaeon | reverse complement strand
GTAATCCTCCACCAAGGTGTGAAAATGGAAGCAACAGAAAAAATCAAGGAGAGCAAAGAGATTCCGAAAATGAATCCCCATTTTTTTAAATCTTCCATGGATGAAACCTCTTTTTCGAGAGTACCTTCCATCTTTTAAGATTTTCGATAAGGTTTCGTCTAATCCCCGATTCATGAATATTTGTGGCAGGCAACGTAGTGCTCACCCCCTACATCAATGAGTTTGGGTTCTTCTTTACGGCAAATGTTTCCAATTACTTCGGGGCATCGTGTATGGAATCTGCAGCCTGATGGCGGGTTTACTGGACTTGGGATTTCCCCTTTGATTACAACTTCTATTCGCTTTGCCGTGGGATCTGGTGTTGGAACTGCCTTCATCAAAGCCCTTGTGTAGGGATGTAGAGGTTCATAAATGATTTTATCAGTTGATCCTTTTTCCATGATTTTGCCAAGGTACATGACGGCTAGTCTATCGCAAATATGTCTTGCCAGTGCTAAGTCATGGGTAATGTAAAGGAACGAAACGTGGTACTTCTCCATTAACTCGAACATCAAGTCTAAGACGTCCGCTCTAATTGAAACATCCAACATTGACACGGGTTCATCCGCAACTATGAATACGGGTTCCAACACGAGGCCTCTAGCTGTAGCAACTCTTTGTCTTTGTCCTCCACTCAATTCGTGGGGGTATCGATAGAAAAACTCTTCAGGCGGAATAAGTTCAACGTCTTCAAGAGTTTTGTGAACCTTTTCCTCTAGTTGAACTCCGTGTGTAAGTCCTTGTACTCTTAAAGGTTCCGATATGATGTCAAAGACAGTCATTCTTGGGTTAAGAGATTCATATGGGTCTTGGAATATTATCTGCATTTTGCGACGAAAAGGTTTAAACTGCTTTTCAGGGATTGATAGTATATCTTCTCCATCAAAGAAAATCTTTCCAGCGGTGGGTTCGATAAGTCTGAGTAGTAATCTTCCCGTTGTAGTTTTTCCGCTTCCGCTCTCTCCCACTAGACCGAATATCTCTTGCTTGGCAACTTCAAAATCTATTCCGTCTACGGCACGCACGAACAGTTCTCTTCTTGTCAACAAAGTTTCAAAAAATCCCCTTCTTACAGGAAACCATTTTCTTAGATTCTCGGCTTTTATCAGAGTTTCTTTCATTTTGTTGGTCCTTCTACTAATGCATTATTGTTTGTGAACTAGGTGACAACTCACATAACGGTTTTTTCCTAGCTCTAAGAATGTCGGGTCTTCTTTTCTACAAATATCCATGGAAAATGGGCATCTTGGATGAAATCGACAACCATTTGGAGGAGCTAACAGATCCGGTGGAGAGCCAGATATAGATTTCATACGGGTCTTCGGTGCAGTAATGTCTGGAAAAGCCCCTATTAAAGCCCTTGTGTAAGGATGTAAGGGTTCCTTAAAGATTTTCACGACATCCCCATACTCGACAAGTTTTCCTGCATACATGATGGCTGCTTTTTCACAAGTTTCAGAAATAATCGATAAGTCATGGGTTATTAAAATCATGGATAAATTCAACTTGTCTTTTAGCTCCTTCAAGAGTTTCAACACTTGGGCTTGAACAATTACGTCCAAAGCCGTTCCCGGTTCATCAGCGATCACAAGCTTAGGATTACATGCTAAAGACATGGCTATCATTGCGCGTTGTCTCATCCCTCCACTAAACTCATGAGGATAGTTGTCTAACCTTGATGGTTCTATTCCAACCAATTCTAACATTTTTCCAGCTCTTTCTGTCGCTTCTGCCTTACTGGTTTCTGATTCATGCGTTATTATGGCTTCACAAATTTGGTCACCAACTTTTTGTACTGGGTTCATAGCATTCATAGCTCCTTGAAAAACCATAGCGATTTTTCGCCACCTAATTTCTTCCCTCATCTCATGTTCACTCAGTTCGACTATATCAAAGTCTTCAAAGAGAATTTTACCTCCCATGATGATTCCCCCAGACGGCAATATTTTCAGGATGGATAAAGCAGTTGTTGTTTTTCCGCATCCTGATTCTCCTGCCAATCCTAACGCTTCTTTTTCATCGACATGCAAGCTTACATTTTCTGCAGCTCTAACGTAGCCTCTCAGAATCTTGTAGTAAGTTGTTAGATTTTGCACTTCTAGAAGAGGCACTCATTTCACCTAGCAAGTTCATCTGTCACCTTCACAACTTGTAAACTAGGTATAAAAATCTTTATTTTCTTTTGACGACTGTTATCTTTTTGACAAAGGGTTTGACTATGCAAATACAATGGATAGGAAAAAACGTTGATCCAAAATTGTTATGGCAATACGCCGAAGATTTTTTCAAAGAGAGAGGATTCTTTGTTCAGTTGAATGAACACAAGGACCAAGCGATAATCTCAGCAGCATCACAAAACGAAACAAGACTTAAGATTGTTGTGAAGATTGAGGGAAGACCGCAGAGCTTCATTGTGGGATTTGAAGCTGTAGATGGGATAACTAGATCCATGCAAATGTTAAGTTCATTGGTTACTATGTTCGGGTTGGGGTTTCTTATCCAGAAAAAGCTCACGGCTTCAGACGCCTACAAAAAGTTGGAAGGCGAGTTTTTCGCTTTGATGGAAGAAATTATCAACAGTTTAGTTGGTTCCATGGATTCCAAATAATTCAGAGTTCATCTTATCCTTATGTTTCTTGAAGTGCGTCTGCTTATGGCTGTTCGAAAATCTTAATACTCTGTTTTCTAAGAGTGTACATACCTATAATATGAGTGGATGAAGTGAGAAAGATACTGGTAATCTGTGGTGCAATTCTACTTCTTTCCGGAATGGCATCGATATCGCGTTCTCAGATCATTCAGGAAAAAAAGAGCTTGGAGACAATTGCCTATGAAATGGACTCTTGGGAAGTTTCAGGGAATTTCATAGAGGGAGACATGCTTGTTGTGGATTTTACACCAGCAATTTGGAAAATACGTGAACTGCCGGATGATGTTATACCCTTTCCCTACAAGCTTGTCCGAATTGAAATCACTAGCCCAAAAAATGAGACCACAGTATTCGATATAACTCTAATGTGGCCTGATGAAGCCCAGCTGCCTGTAGTTGGAAGCATCAATCTCACTGAGCAAGATGGACTGAACACAGCTGATCCTATAATGGAAGTGGGAGGAATTGTAGTGGATAGCGGTCAATATACGGCGAGAATTCCGGGTTACTATGGGCTTTGGCCACCAGAATCAGATCCACCCAGTTGGATTGCAGTTCGAAAAGAAATAGTAGAAAGAGAATATGCTTTCACTTTCTTGCTTCCAGCTGGAATTGTACTTGGCATTGTGGGAGGGGTGACTTTGTTGGCGGGAATAATATCTCCACGGCATACTCGTGTTCCCATCAGGCGCAAGCCAAAACCAAAAGTGAGTAGCAAACGTTTATGCACGCGCGTTTAGCGAAAGACTCCAGAAACAATTCGTGGAACCATTACACAAGCAAACACTATTACGGTGTAAAGCAGTAATATCTTTTGGTGTTGTTTGCTCCTCCACTGTGCTCTTCTGTGAATTGTTATGAAGGGTGTCCAAAGTAGAAAGAAATAAAGATATAGAGCGAGAAACAAAAGCAACATTCCCGCTAAAAAATAATGTGGAGTACCCAACAGAGGTGCAAATAATAAGAAGTTCAATTTGGTCAAAGCCCATGGATCATTGATTATAGACAGAATTATGAGCATTAATGGGGTAAATGCGGCTGCTGAAAAGGTTCCATCAGGCAAATCGTTCCAAGCAGATTCTACAGTGCCCTTCTCCGGGATGAATTGATAATTAGGCATGCCGCAGAAGATGAACACAAGAACGGGAAAAATACCGAATAGAATAACTTTTGTTATAATCTCTATAGCCCCAAAAGCGATTTCTCTTTGAGTATTCACCCAACTACCACACCGCGAACAAAATCCATTAATGTTTAGCATTGGATATTTTGCGTTTGGTAAGATCAACTTGCCGCATTCTTTGCAGAAATACGAAACATTCCACTTAGAGGCATCTATTGCTTCTTGCAAAGCAAATCTAGCGTCTTGGAGGTTAGGGTTCGCTTGTACGGCCTCGCTTAAGTAAGGAATTGCATCTCTAGGCTTTTGTCCTTTTAGAAGTTCGACTCCCTTTTTGTATTTCATTTCTGCTATTTGATTCTCCTTTTCATTAAATTGTGAATGGACGCTTGAGGGCATTAAACTCACCTCTTAACAGTTTACTTGTAATTGGATCCTGAATCTCTTTAAGTCTGTTGTTTGTAATAAACTAAATGTATATCAGGTGTACACACACTTTGGAATGAAAGGAAGGAAAAGTCTTGTCCACAAACATGAAGAGAACCTTGATCTTGTTAGCAATTTTAATAGAATCTTCAATATATTGGTTTCCATTGTCTAAATCCACACATGTGCCAAACGCTAAAGTGATAGTTGTGCCTGACGATTTTCAGTCAATCCAGGCGGCTATAAACTCCGCCAGCATTGGAGGCAGAATCGCTGTTAAAGCTGGGGTGTACGAAGGTGGTTTAATCATAGATAAGCCTTTAACGATTGTAGGAGAGAACGGAGCAAAAATTGTTAGTAACGGGATGGATCATACAATCAAGATCATCGCAAATAATGTCAGTCTTTCCGGGTTTGTCATAGAAGGTGTAGAAAAGTCTATTTGGTCTGGGATATACATCGTAAGTCTATCTAATGAAATCCAAAATAACACTGTACTAGGTCACTGTTATGGAGTTCACATGTATGATTCATCGGGTAACGTTCTAAGAAACAACAAAATCTATGGAAACAAATATGACCTTGAGGTTTGGGGACTAGTTCTTCAACACTTCTTGCATGACATTGACTTCACCAACCAAGTGAATCAAAGACCCGTGTATTACTGGGTCAACAAACGAGATGAGCAAGTTCCTTTAGACGCTGGTTGTGTAGCTTTAGTCAACTGTTCCAATATTGTTGTGAAGAATCTAACTCTTTCTAACAATGGGGAAGGTGTCCTTTGTGCATATACAACGAATTCGACGATATCAAATGTTACAGTGTTCAACAATCTGCGCGGAATACGCTTAATGTCTTCTGATAGTAATCAAATAACTAACAGCAATATTCTTTACAATGAATGGAGTGGTGTTACTATTGATGCTTCAAAGAATACCATACTTCATGGGAATATAATTTCAGGAAATAGGCAATACGGCATTCTGGCATCATTTTCGCCCCTTTTGCCTTATTTTTCTAAAGCTAACAAGATTGTTGAGAACAAGATTTCCAATAATAATTATGGCTTGTTCTTTGATTCTTCTTCTGATAATGTTATTTCCGTGAATATGTTTAACAATACATACTGCAACATCATGTTAAAAGATTCACAAAACAGTGTTTTCTGTGGAAATCTAATAATAGGCAGTGAGTGCGGCATACGCATGCAACATTCAGAAGACAACAGGTTTCATCACAACAACTTCATTGAAAACCTAATTGAAGTTGATATAAAGGACTTTTTGTCTACGAATGTCTGGGATGACGGTTATCCTTCTGGAGGCAACTATTGGAGTGACTATAACGGTCTTGACTCGTATAGTGGCTACTACCAAGATATTGCAGGAAATGATGGAATAGGAGATTCGCCATACATCATCGATCGAGATAATCGCGACAATTATCCTTTGAAAGGGATGTTTTCTAGATTTTTTGTTCATTGGGAAGCGGAAGAATATCCTTTGGATATAGTGTCCAATTCTACAATCTCCAACTTTAGATTCGATGCCTTGAAAAGAATGATAAGTTTCAATGTCGCTGGTCCAGATAATACTCTAGGCTTCTGGAGAGTCACTATTCAGGACGTTATGATTCAAGAATTGTGGAACAATCGCTTTATTGTCTTGATGGATGGTGAAGAGCTTAGGGGGATGAAGAATTGGACGGATAACATACACACTTACCTGTACTTCTCATATATACATTCAGAGCATGAAGTAATGATAATACCAGAGTTTTCACGGCATGACTATACATTCTTTCTTATTGTTATCATTATTCCGCTGCTGTTCGTAATCTTGTTTCTGTTAATGCGCATGCGATATCTCAGAAGGGGGTCAAGAAACAGGTGAAACTGTTTTTGCTTCGTTCTAACGTCTGACTCGAAGCCTTGGATTGAGCACGTCATCCATAGCAAACCCCAGAAGAATGAAGGCAACGGCCAATGCAGCGATGCATAAACCAGGGGGAATAACCCACCACCAGTTACCAATGGCTCTTGCCACAAACTGGCATTCGTGAAGCATCTTACCCCATGACCACCTATACGGATCAACGAAGCCTAGCCAGCTTAAGGCGGCTTCAGCTACGATTGCCCCTGGAACTGAAGTTGCTAGTGAGACGTAGACTAGACTTATTACGTTGGGTAGGATGTGTCTTGTCATTATATGTGTTTTACCAGCTCCAACCGCCTTCGCGGCTTCGATAAAGGGTCTTTCTTTGAGGCTAAGAACTTGTGACCTAACCTGTCTAGAGAATCCCATCCACCCCATTAATCCCATCAATATGATTAAGTTTTCTAAACTGGCGCCTAGTATTGCTACTAATACTATCAGCAGTGGAAGAAATGGTAGTACAAGCAGCATGTCAGCCACCCGCATTAAGAGTTCGTCGACCGCTTTTCCGAGGTAGCCTGAGGCTAATCCCACGATTAGTCCAATACCCACTCCCATGATCGCAGATAACAGACCCACATAGAGTGATGCCTGCGTTCCATAAATTAATTGGGAGAAAAGATCTCGTCCTAAATGGTCTGTGCCCATTGGACCAAAAGCGGTTCCAAAGGTCTTGAAATCAAACTCATCAATGAAAACGGTGGTTTCTACAGACTTGTCTGGAGACTCTCCGTCCACGAAGACTATTTCTATGCCGTATTTATACTTCCCCGGGTGTGGAAAAACTTCTTGCATAAGTATTAGTTCAGTGAACTCTACATACATCGCATTTTCCTTCTTCGGTATCAAATAGTTATGCTGAACCAGTCCTTCACGTAGCGTACCACTGATCCAGCCGTGCTCCACGCTTCCTGCCGCAGATTTATCTATATAGACCTCACCAGAGATTTCTCCCGTCTCCGAATTCACTAAAGTTCCGTTCACAGAGAACCCTGTTGGAATATAACGAACAAATGAGGCGCGTGCGTCACCCGTAAGATACCACTGCCGATTATACCACACTTTACCAGGAGGCGGCCAAAGATCAAACCGTTTTCCTCCAACTTCTTCAATGAATAAATTGACTATCACTGGTGTTAAGAGATTCTTTTCGCGCTCTAAGATGTACTCGTAATGTGCCTCAACTGTCTTGTTCATAGCAGGGGCAAAGGTTAGGGTAATTTCTCCAGTAGCAT
>CAZCYX010000096.1:0-7414 GCA_964503065.1 uncultured Candidatus Bathyarchaeia archaeon | reverse complement strand
CAAGAGGCACATGCACAGGCACAAGCACAACTGGCACAGGCACAGACACACCCACCCCTACTAACTGGAGCACGTGCAGATGAAGCTCTAGCTTCACTAGAAGGTGTTACAGGAATCAAACTCTTCGAGAAAGCTTCCACATTAGTAACAATTCTGCCAACTGTGGATTCGATGGTAGTCACAGCAGCATTCGCAAACTGTACTGCAGGCAGCGACTGTGCAGTCACCGGTTTTCCTTCAACTCCTCGAAATCTTGAAGGAGCATAATGAGTAGTCCAGTAGGGAAGCCACCAAGAAGACCGCACAGGAATCTCTTCTCCACGACGAAACGCCCGCTTGACTCTACTTTTAAATCTGGGTGCCATCATCAACCATTCAAGTTCTTCATTAAAAACTTCTGCCTTGACTTCTGGGGTTCCAGCCTTCCGCACTTGTCCCCACGCTTTCTTCACAGTCTTCTTGTAGTATTTCACGGTGTCGGCTCGACAGTAATACTTAACTTTCTTATCTACCTCACGAAGAAGTTTCAAGATAAGACTTGACAACCTCTCATCACTTAACGTTCCTACACGACTTTCAAAAACAATTGCATCAACAAACCAATCTTCATAATACCGTAAACCAGCAGTACTAACTACTTGCAGACGAAGTTTAGGCTTTGTTTCAACAATAGTAACAGCCCCCTTTCTCATCAAGCCAAAAAGAATCATAGTTAAAATTCTTCGTGGATTAACATCCAATAAAACTGCCGCTTCCACTGCAGTAAGACCCTTCCGAACACCCAAGGCTTCCATCGAAAAACCTGGCCGAGAATAAGGAAACCGCCTTAAGTTCTTAAACACAACTACAGCGGCTACTGCAATTATAGAAATCGCAACAACGGGCAACACCAAAGAAACTATGATTCCGCCGACACGATCCCATGGACTCTTTGAATAATAGTTCTCAACATAGTCGTTAGGGAAACTTGTTGCTATTGGGAATTTGGCATCTGGAGGAAGGTTGCTTTGATTCCAATAAGCCACCAATTTTCCTTCTTCTTGGGGGTCTGAGAAAAGGTTATTCCACGGATTTTCTTCTCCATGCAAAGTTTCGTTTTTCCTTACTCCTTCAGGCAAGACAACTGCAATTTCCAAATCGTCTATCCATCCCTCTTTCCAGCCCCAAAGCGTAAACATCACACAAACGTTACCAGGATTCATTTCATCCTCCCAAACCATTCTGTCAACATTAGTAAGAAGAATTATCGTGATTTTTTGGCCAGGATATAACACATCTTTGAAGTATATTTCCACGCCAGTCCAATCATCAACAATTTTTGTGGCTGTAAGACTACGATTATATTGGTCAACACAACTCCATATCATAAAATCTTTGTTTGGTTGACCGACTGTGATCCATGTGAAGTTGCCAGTGTCACAGACAAAGGTCAAATTGTGGAGCAAGTCAATTGTTCCATCCTTGTTTATCCAAATTTTAATCCATTGTTTCTCGATGTGATATGTTCCTGGCCCGTATACAAGGGGAATAAAGGTAAAGTTGACGAATAACACGAAAACTATTATCAGAAGCATGGATTTTGGAGTTGAAAGCCTCACCACTTAGGCTCCTCCACAATCTCCACGACTCGACCACAGTATTGGCAAACAACTCTCGTTATGCTTGGGTTCTCTAGCCTCAAAGGAGCACTACAATTTGGGCACTTCAGTTCCTCAAGTTTCACTTGACCAGATGGAGACCAATGAACTGTTATTGGCGGAGGCTTGATCAAACTTTTTGATGCAATGGCAACTAGCACAAGGGCAATTCCGATTAAAATGATGCCTACCCACAGATGTAGATACGTTGGATCCAAAGGGGATGCAAGAAGGTACAAAACTCCTAATACCCCAAGAACAGCTGAAGCTATAATAGTGATGGCTAAGAGAAATCGAGATGAAGAGGACATTTTCTAAACTCCTCTTAATAGATGCGTAATGTGAAATTTAAATTGCGTCCTTAATCTTTGAGAACAACAATTTTTCAATGATGCCGAAAGAATTTACCCTCTAGTTGGTTAGTATCTACTTGAACCTACTAAATATGTTTTCTTCTCATAAGAAAATGTTGAAAAAGAGAAAGATGGTGAAGGGCAGTTTATCCCTTCTTCGTTATTTCCTTAATTACCCCAGCGGCAACGGTTGTTCCCATGTCACGTATCGCAAAGCGACCAAGCTCAGGAAAGTCGCTGTAAGCTTCAACTGCGATGGGTTGAACTGGTTCAAGTCGAACGATTGCACCGTCGCCAGTCTTCAGAAAAGCCGGTTTCTCCTCTACAGTCTGTCCGGTCCGTGGATCCAATTTCTTGACGAGTTCCACAAATCGACAAGCGATCTGACCAGTATGAGCATGTAGCACAGGCGTATATCCAGCAGCTACAGCGGTCGGATGGTAAATCACAATAATTTGTCCAAGGAACTCCTTAGCAACAGTTGGCGGATTATCTGGGTGACCACCTACATCTCCTCTTCTAACGTCTTTCGCAGATAGACCGCGAATATTGAAACCAATGTTGTCACCTGGCTCAGCTTTAGAAATCCTAACATGGTGAGTTTCAATTGACTTCACTTCTCCCTTAACATTTCCTGGCATGAAAACTAAAGTATCACCTTCTTTCAATACGCCAGTTTCCACTCTACCAACCGGAACCGTCCCAACTCCAGTGATTGTATAGACATCTTGTATTGGAAGACGTAGCGGTTTCTTGATGGGTTTTGGTGGTGTCTCAAGAAGATCCAAAGCCTCGTAAAGACTTGGCCCCTTATACCACGGCATCTTGTCGCTGAGCTTAACTAGATTATCGCCAGTCCAACCGGAAGTAGGCACAAATGGAATCTTCTCAACCTTATACCCAACCATCTTTAGCATACTCGAAATCTCATTCTTGATCTCTTCGTATCTTTCTTGACTCCAGTTGACAGTTGCATCATCCATTTTATTGATGGCTACCACCAGTTGTTTTACTCCTAAAGTGAACGCAAGAAAGGCATGTTCTCTTGTTTGTCCACCAGGCCCAATGCCAGCTTCGAATTCTCCTCTCTTAGCAGAAACGAAGAGAACAGCGGCGTCTGCTTGGCTTGCTCCTGTGACCATGTTCTTCACGAAGTCTCTATGTCCGGGCGCGTCGATTACTGTGAAGAAATATTTTGGAGTCTCGAATCTTAGGAAGGCAAGGTCTATGGTTAGCCCTCTTTCTCTTTCTTCCTTCAGTTTGTCTAAGACCCACGCAAATTTGAAGGTTTCTTTGCCCATCTTTTTGGCTTCTTCTTCGTAGGCTTTGGCAACACGTTCCTCTATGGTTTTGGTGAGGTAGAAAAGATGGCCTGTGGTTGTAGATTTTCCGTGGTCTACGTGACCCATGATTATTAGGTTCATGTGGGGCTTTTCAGTTTTGCTCATTTCTTCTCCTCCGTTTTCGAAATTTCCTTCAAGTGTGGTGAAATTCGTTACATCAAACTGTTTGTTCGGTTATTTTAAGTTTCCCCTAAGAAATTTTGATGTTGTGAAAGGAATTGCGTTTTTGGATTTTGTCATGTTTCATTTCGTAGTTGGGTTGATTAGAAATTCATATATCGACATGGCGAGTATCTGTATGTTTGATATCCATGAATCTATGGAGAGACATTCCATCTGGAGATAAGATTCCAGAAGTAGTTAACGTAATTATAGAAGTCATAAGTGGGTCTCGAGATAAATACGAATATAATCCAAAGTGGGAAGCCTTCGTATTAGATCGCGTTCTCCACTCTTCTGTTGTTTTTCCAGTAGAATACGGTTTTATTCCTCAAACTTGGTTCGATGACGAAGACCCACTGGATGTTATGGTATTGAGTTACGAACCCATGGAAGTGGGCTGCGTAGTAAAAGCAAAGACGATTGGTCTGTTGATTATGGAAGATGAAGAAGGAGAAGACCCAAAAATATTGTCAGTGCCCATGCGTGATCCGAGATTCAATGGATTTCATGATCTTAATGATGTTCATCCCCATACATTGAGAGAGATTCAAGAATTCTTTGAAACCTATAAACGATTAGAACCTAGAAAATGGGTTAAATTCAAAGCATGGAAAAACGCCGCGGAAGCAAAGAAGATCATTGACTATGCAATCAACTTGTACAAGAAGACTTTCGAAAAACAAAAAAGTAAATCCAAGTGATTCCCTCACTGACAAGGTCTGAAAAACAGATATTAACATTTGTGCGTTGATATATTCTTAGGTTGAATTATGCCGACAAACTTACCTGCAGAGGCAAAGTATAAATGGAGCGAAGCTTCTGCGACAAGGAATGCACAACAAAAGCTTCAACTATTACAAGAATTTTTGAGTTTGGTTCCAAAGCACAAGGGAACTGAACGTCTACGCGCGCAAGTTAAACGTCAGATGGCAACCTTACGGAAAGAAATTGCAGAGAAAAGGCAGAGACGAGTTGGAAAGGGCGGACCGAAGTTTTTCATAGAAAAAGAAGGGGCAGCCCAAGTTGTAATTTTAGGCATGACTAACGTCGGTAAAAGTAGTCTGTTGGCTTCAACCACCAACGCAAAAGTTGAGGTTTCTGGCTACGCTTACACCACTAGACAACCTGTACCTGGCATTTTCCAGTATGAAGACCTTCAGTTTCAGATCATTGAAGCCCCAGCTTTGATGGAGGGTTCTGCCGAAGGCGAAGCTTGGGGACTACAATCATTGGCACTCGCTCGCAACGCAGATGGACTCATCTTAATGGTTGACTTATCACAAAACCCAGCAAAACAGTTCTCTTTAATTTTAAATGAGTTAGAAAAATCGAGAATCTTCATTCAAAGACCACGTGCACGGGTGAATATTGAAAGAAGGCATGCGGGTGCTGGTTTCAGAATAATCGTTCTGGGGCAACTTGTCAATTGCACTTTGAATGATGTTGAAAACTTACTGAAGAGCTACCGAATTTATGCTGCGACTGTAAAGATTTATGGGGAAGCCACCTTCGACGATATAGAAGATGCGATTTTCGAGAATACCATATATCGACCAGCAATTGTTGTTGCTAACAAAGCGGACAGCCCAGAAGCAGTAAAGAACTTAGGGGAACTAAAGAAGATTGTTGGAAAACAAATACGGGTATTACCAGTTTCTTGCAAAACTCATGCTGGACTAGAATCACTCGGAAAAAAATTGTTTGAGTCAATGAACTTGATGCGAGTTTATACAAAAGAGCCAAGCAAGAAAGAACCGTCCAAAAAACCGTTTATTCTTAAGAAGGGCGCTACAATTCTTGACCTTGCTAAACAGATACATAGCGATTTCTACAAACAGTTTTCTTACTCTAAAGTTTGGTCTAAACACCTGTCGTTTAGTCCCCAAAAAGTTGGATTATCTTTTTCTCTGGAAGACGGAGACATCGTAGAAATACACACAAAATAACTGTAAGAGTCTTTTATTTAGCGAGATGCTCGTGCTACCCTTTCCATCTCATTCTTTTTTCTTATTGACTCACTTTTCATATCATTGTTTGCAGCCAAAATAAGTTCTTCAGCGAGACATTCCTCATAGGAACGGGGATTACCAAACGTTGCCTTTCTTCCTCCTTCAGAAATGAAACGTAGAGCCAAATCCACTCTTCTCTGCGGTGATACATCAACAGCCATGTGATATACAACGCCACCATAAGTGATGCGAGTAGTGTCTTCGCAGGGTGCAGAGTTTTCCACCGCTTTAACAAGGACTTCGATTGGATTCTTTCCTGTGCGGAGATGAATAATCTCAAAAGCATTCCTTAGGAGGTTGATAGTTCTAACCTTTTTCCCAGCGCCTCTTCCTGGTCGCATAAGATTGTTGACAAGTCTCTCTACAACGTTTACTTCTGCTTTGCGAAATCGTCCATGTTCATGACGTCCCATGCTATGGGGAACATAAACTGGACTAAGAGAGATATAGCGCTTAAGCCCCGGATCTATGACTTCGATGCCTTCGAAGGTCCATTTTCCGAACAAATTAATCGCTTGTTCTTTGCTCAAATAGATGTTCACCTAGATAGCCTTCTGGGTTTTAAAGCCTCTATTTAAAGCTTATTAAAGGACCATTATTTTTCAAGAACACAGAACTAGATGACAAATTAGCGTAAGGGTTTCTCCTTTTTGCCTAACACTAGCTCTTTAAGGGAAACTCCATTAATAGTCACAACCTTCCATCGAACCCCAGGTATGTCACCTAAGCTTCCTCCACGAGACCCTCCAATGCCTTCAACAATAACTTCATCATGCTCGTCGACTACATTGAGGGCGCCGTCTCCTGGAAGGAAGGCTGTTAGGCTTCGACCATTTTTAATGAGTTGAGTTCTTACGCATTTTCGGATGGCACTGTTGGGTTGTTTACTCTCTACTCCAACTTTTTCCAGAACTATCCCGCGAGCCATGGGAGCCCCTTGTAAAGGGTCTGATTTAACGTCAAGTTTCAGCATTCGGCGTTTATAGTAGATATTATCCCATCGAAACTTCTTTCGCTTTTTACTTAGTTTTCTTGCGGCAAACTCGCCTTTTGGAGATTTTGAACCCATGCCTTATCGTATCCTCTGTCACATAATCCACAAACCTCATATTTAAACTATGTAATGTTTGGGGTTCGCAGCATGAAGAAACTTTTTGACTGTAGTCTTTTCTCACTGTTTCAAGCATAGAAGTTTCTTTCCTAAATCTTTTGTACAACTTAATTCTGTTGTTTGTGCAAAGAGAAGGGGTATATTGATGATATGATTAAGCCTGCAGAAACCCATGTGTTGTGTACCGGGAAGGGGACAACTATTTGGTGAAGAGGAGTGCTTCAGTCTCTGTTGTCTCTGAGAACCCTGTTGCACCGTCTACACCTACTTCTTTGCCTGCTCCAACGCCAAAAAGCTAATCGTGGCATGGCACTGGATTCGATATGAAAAATGCATACAATGAAAGTGTGTGATTTGAAAAAGATTGAAGAAGGACTTGCTAATACTCTGAGAAAGTTGCGAGAGGAGATAGAAAAGCTAGAGAAAGAGAAGGCAAGTCTTTTCGAGGAGATAGAAGACCTCAAGGTAATGGGGAAGGAAAGGGTAGATAAGCTGCGGGGGGAAGTGAAGACACTTCGAGAAGAGGTGGAATTGTTTAGGAAACTTGCTGACACATCCGATGAGAACACACTCACAGAATAGAACTTCTTAGACACACTAAATACCTAATCTATTAAGGAGCCCCTTCTCTACACAAGTATCTTTTTAGTTCTCGATTTTAGTTTCCATTGTGTAGGATTTTGGGAGCTTGAAGGCTTCAAGGAAAAGTGTTTCAGCAAATTCCGCTGCTTTGTCAGTCTCATTCTTGAAGAAATTTTTCTGGTATGATATTAGTTCACCTGTTCTTGCGTTAGTTGCT
>CAZCYX010000095.1:0-7474 GCA_964503065.1 uncultured Candidatus Bathyarchaeia archaeon | reverse complement strand
GGGGTTTAAGGAATTGGTGGAGGGTAAGCACGATGATATCCCGGAGCAGGCCTTCTACATGGTGGGGACCATTGAAGAAGCCCAGGAAAAGGCCGAAAAGATGAGGGCTGCGGAGTAGGAGGATTATGGCAGCGCGTTTCCTGCTGGAAGTGGTCACCCCTCATCGTCTGGTCTTGAGCCAGGAGGTAGAGGAGATCACGGCCCCCGGGGTGGAGGGGGAATTCGGGGTCTTGTCCGGGCATACCCCCTTCTTCACCACCCTGAAGGTAGGGGGGGTCATGTACCGCACGGAGAAGGAGCCGCGGTATATGGCCGTAACGTGGGGGTTCGTGGAGGTCCTCCCTGATAGGGTCACCATCTTGGCCGAGACGGCGGAGCTCGCGCAGGAGATAGACGTGGAGCGGGCCAAGAGGGCCAAAGAGAGGGCCGAAAAGATGTTGAAATCGCTCAGCCCCGAGGAGAGGGAGTTCTACGCATCCATGGGGGCCCTGGAGCGGGCGATAAATAGATTGACGGTAGCCAGCAGGAGGAGATGAGGATTTTAAAAAAAGGATTCCAGGGGTCAAGGGTTCGAGGGGTCGAGTGAAAAGAGAAGAATAGCTCATAAATAAATAGTTTTTCACCCCGCCACGGGGAGAAGAGCAGATGAGGGGGAAGATATTCTTATTCCCCCTTTTTTATATACTCTTACCTTCTCGATTTTTTAAAGCATTTTTTTCTTCCCACCATCCGTATACATGCTATAATATACCAATGCTAAGAGCACACAGGAATTTCGTATATTAATTGTTCGCTGGATAAAATAATATTCCATTTGTGATAGAATAGATACTAACATGCCAGAGATATGTCGGTTCTATGGTATTATTATAGCTATGTTTTACGATGATCACAATCCTCCCCATTTCCATGCGAGGTATGGCAAAGACGGGGTAGCGATCGAGATAAACTCCTTGCAGATATTGGAAGGTCGCATTCCTCCTCGAGCTTTGGGACTTGTGATGGAATGGGCTTCCCAGCATCAGAAAGAGTTACTGAGTGATTGGGAACTGGCAAGGAAAAACCAGCCACCAAAGAAAATTGCGCCTTTGGTCTAGAAGGAGGTACATGATGATCCACGATGTTGTTTCTGCGTCTTACAAGGGTGAATACAAGATTGAAGTAACATTCGATGATGGCAAAGGAGGGGTTGTAGATTTCTCAAGATACCTTGATAAAGGGGGTGTCTTTGACCGTTTCAAGGATATTAATTTTTTCAAGAAGTTCAAAATAAATCAAGAACTCGGGGTTCTCACGTGGCAGGACGAGATAGATGTTGCTCCAGAGACACTCTACTCGGAGGCCACTCAGACGTCGCTTCCGAGTTGGATGGAAAAGAAGCGAAAGCCTTCAGCGAACAAGACACTCCAGCGGACGGCTAATAGCCGCCGCTAACCATGACGTTATATAAATTTTGGCAAGGATGATCGAACCCACTGCCAAAGACAAATACTTGAACCTTTGAATCCTAGAATCCTTGGCTCCTTTATTTTTATATCCTCTCACCTTCTTGATTTCTAAAGGATTTTTTCTTCTCACCATGCTTAACATGTGCTACAATGTATTTACATCGAGAGCAAACAGGAATTTCGTATATTAGTTATACGGAATAGAAAATTGGAGAGGTTGTGGGGAGCCCTGAAGAATCTATAATCATATGGTCTGACTATCTGAAATATAGAACTAAGTTAAGGGGATTTGAAGTTTTAAAAATAGAAAATATATTGCGATATTCAGGAGAAAGGTACTTCGATACTGTAACCAAACGATTGATTGTAGTAGGAAAACATGATGATAGGCTGGTTATAATTCCGTATGAGAAACATGGAAATGAAATAATACCCGTCACAATCCATGCCACTACACGCCAACGGAGCAGGCCTTCTACATGGTGGGGACCATTGAAGAAGCCCAGGAAAAGGCCGAAAAGATGAGGGCTGCGGAGTAGGAGGATTATGGCAGCGCGTTTCCTGCTGGAAGTGGTCACCCCTCATCGTCTGGTCTTGAGCCAGGAGGTAGAGGAGATCACGGCCCCCGGGGTGGAGGGGGAATTCGGGGTCTTGTCCGGGCATACCCCCTTCTTCACCACCCTGAAGGTAGGGGGGGTCATGTACCGCACGGAGAAGGAGCCGCGGTATATGGCCGTAACGTGGGGGTTCGTGGAGGTCCTCCCTGATAGGGTCACCATCTTGGCCGAGACGGCGGAGCTCGCGCAGGAGATAGACGTGGAGCGGGCCAAGAGGGCCAAAGAGAGGGCCGAAAAGATGTTGAAATCGCTCAGCCCCGAGGAGAGGGAGTTCTACGCATCCATGGGGGCCCTGGAGCGGGCGATAAATAGATTGACGGTAGCCAGCAGGAGGAGATGAGGATTTTAAAAAAAGGATTCCAGGGGTCAAGGGTTCGAGGGGTCGAGTGAAAAGAGAAGAATAGCTCATAAATAAATAGTTTTTCACCCCGCCACGGGGAGAAGAGCAGATGAGGGGGAAGATATTCTTATTCCCCCTTTTTTATATACTCTTACCTTCTCGATTTTTTAAAGCATTTTTTTCTTCCCACCATCCGTATACATGCTATAATATACCAATGCTAAGAGCACACAGGAATTTCGTATATTAATTGTTCGCTGGATAAAATAATATTCCATTTGTGATAGAATAGATACTAACATGCCAGAGATATGTCGGTTCTATGGTATTATTATAGCTATGTTTTACGATGATCACAATCCTCCCCATTTCCATGCGAGGTATGGCAAAGACGGGGTAGCGATCGAGATAAACTCCTTGCAGATATTGGAAGGTCGCATTCCTCCTCGAGCTTTGGGACTTGTGATGGAATGGGCTTCCCAGCATCAGAAAGAGTTACTGAGTGATTGGGAACTGGCAAGGAAAAACCAGCCACCAAAGAAAATTGCGCCTTTGGTCTAGAAGGAGGTACATGATGATCCACGATGTTGTTTCTGCGTCTTACAAGGGTGAATACAAGATTGAAGTAACATTCGATGATGGCAAAGGAGGGGTTGTAGATTTCTCAAGATACCTTGATAAAGGGGGTGTCTTTGACCGTTTCAAGGATATTAATTTTTTCAAGAAGTTCAAAATAAATCAAGAACTCGGGGTTCTCACGTGGCAGGACGAGATAGATGTTGCTCCAGAGACACTCTACTCGGAGGCCACTCAGACGTCGCTTCCGAGTTGGATGGAAAAGAAGCGAAAGCCTTCAGCGAACAAGACACTCCAGCGGACGGCTAATAGCCGCCGCTAACCATGACGTTATATAAATTTTGGCAAGGATGATCGAACCCACTGCCAAAGACAAATACTTGAACCTTTGAATCCTAGAATCCTTGGCTCCTTTATTTTTATATCCTCTCACCTTCTTGATTTCTAAAGGATTTTTTCTTCTCACCATGCTTAACATGTGCTACAATGTATTTACATCGAGAGCAAACAGGAATTTCGTATATTAGTTATACGGAATAGAAAATTGGAGAGGTTGTGGGGAGCCCTGAAGAATCTATAATCATATGGTCTGACTATCTGAAATATAGAACTAAGTTAAGGGGATTTGAAGTTTTAAAAATAGAAAATATATTGCGATATTCAGGAGAAAGGTACTTCGATACTGTAACCAAACGATTGATTGTAGTAGGAAAACATGATGATAGGCTGGTTATAATTCCGTATGAGAAACATGGAAATGAAATAATACCCGTCACAATCCATGCCACTACACGCCAACAAATCAAATTCCGACTTAAAACAGGGAGGTTTGTATATGAATAAAACAACAATGCAATATTTCAAAGATGAAGACATTCTACATGTAGTTATTTCCGATGAAAAAGAAGCCAACAGCATCGAGTTAAGCCCAAATATTACGGCTGAGATGAATGAAAGAGGCGAATTGATAGGGATCGAAATACTAGAGGCCAGTTCCTTTATTCGCGATTCTATATTAGAGTCATCTCAAGCTAAAATACTCGAATTAAAAAAAGCCGTATAACCTTATTTCTCCTTATTTTATATTCCCTCACCTTCTTGATTTTTCAAGCACTTTTTTCTTCCCACCATCTGTAAACGTGCTATAATATACTTATGGTAAAAGCAAACAGAAAAGTCGTATATTAAATGTTGGGCAAATGAGAGCATAAAGGTATGCCAGCTGTTGTTCCCACAATTCTAGACCAAACCAGACTCAATGTGGCGGACAAGGCTCGGTCAAACATCTTTAATTGGCGCGGCCAGTTCACGCCACAGTTCGTCGAGTACCTTCTAGACACCTATGCGATATCTACCGACTCGATATTCGACCCTTTCTGTGGAAGCGGCACCGTATTGTTAGAGTCCGCCCGAAAGAATATCAAGTCATCAGGTTGCGAAATAAACCCCGCTGCCTATGCAATGGCGAAATTCATAACTCTCAGCAACCTGCGGCGAGGGGAACGGCAACAGATCTTCAATTCTGTCAAGGCTCGTATTGAAAGATTAATGGGGAGCTATTATGGCTTACCTTTGTTTGAAGAACAACCTTCGTTCCGAGATAAATATAAAAACCTATTGGAATTCGCTGGCGACCTCTTTGCGCAGATTGACGACAAGAGAGAGATGCTATTGGCTGTGATTGTGCTTTTCCACGCTGAGGCTAACGGAAAGGGCGATCTCGTTTCTTCTGTGAGACGAGCAAGCGAAATCGTTGAGGCCAAACTCCTTAGTTTACCGTTCTCTAGTTCTGAGCTCTCCGTGGATCTCTGTGATGCTCGGCTTGCACACGAACGCTCCAAGCGCATGCTAGACATTATTATCACAAGTCCGCCCTACATCAACGTGTTCAATTACCATCAAAACTATCGTGCCATACTTGAGGTTTTGGGATTCGACCTCCTTAAGGTAGCCGAAAGCGAGTTAGGATCGAACAGGAAGAACAGGGGCAACCGTTTCCGAACAGTCGTCCAATACACGCTGGACATGGAGCAGGCCCTCATCAGTTTTTCACGATTACTAAAGAGTAAAGGTTTGCTTATTCTTGTCGTTGGTCGGGAATCCCGCGTCCGTAGAGTGCCGTTCAGTAACTCTGGCATACTCAAGAAATTGGCAGAGGGGCTCCACTGTTACAAACAGGAGTCAGAAAGCGAACGTGTCTTTACTAACAGGTTCGGTCTGCGGATCAAGGAGGACATACTTGTATTTCGTCAGACTGGGCATGCTCCTCTGAAGGGTGATGCACGCGGAATCGCTGAGGAGCATTTGAAAAAGGCCATCAGTATCGCAACGGGCGACGTGCGAAATGATGTAACGGAGGCCCTTGCACTTCTAGATGACATCGAGCCATCACCTCTGTTCAATAGAAAGGAGATAATCTGATGCCTCCGGCACCTCATAAAGACAAACTCCTTGCAGCCCTGGAGAATCCTAAGTGCGGCACTGAAGACATAGAAATACTTAAGCATGCTCTTGCGCAATATGAACAATGGGTGAAATCCATGTCACAAGTTAGCAGTAGTGGCAAGCAGAGAGTCGTCGAGTTGACCAAGCTATTAAACCAGTACAAAAACTTTTTGGAGGTCGAACTGCTCGCAAAATCTGAATCCGCCTTCTTGATTCGCCAGAAGGGCCAACTTAAATTGGATAACTCGGTGATTGAGGAATTCTTGATTCATCTAGTCGACAAGCGTATTCTTGAGGGGCTTCCGGATTTCGAATTGGAAATAGGCCCACAGACTGCATTTATGTCCTTGGCTTTTACGCCAACCAATCTGAGTGCGTTGGGTGGCAAGCCGCCTGTTGAGGTCAAAGAAAAAGACGCCGATTTTGCTCTTGGGAAGACTATTTACTTCAAATTCTCACCCGATCCAGATTTTGATAAAGGAAAGACCAGTCAAGGCAAGCTTGTCCTTGCAGTGCTGGCGGCAGAGTGCAAAATCAACCTTGACAAGACAATGTTTCAGGAAGCCGCAGGGACAGCGGCAAGGTTGAAGCAGGGTTGCCCCATGTCACGGTACTATCTAATTGTCGAGTATCTTGACATGGAACCAGAAGATTGTAGGCTCACGGCGATTGATAACGTCTTCTTGATCAGGCATGCCAAGCGGTTGCCCTTCGAGAAAAGAAACAAGTATGAAGAAGTCAAACGACAGCATGAACGTCATCCCATTGACCCAGAGATAATTTGGCGATTCTGCCAGGAAGTGCAGAACTTCGTGAAAGCCGTCTGGTATGAGCCGACCAAAGCCTTAGAACGGGGGTCATTCATATAATCTAGGACAAGGACGGACAATAAGGGACGTAGGTCCGTTAAGTCCAATATTTGACCTGTATTTAAGGAAAGAGTTAGGCCGGAGGCGTGTTGTAAGAACCCACCACAAGACAATAGCAAATCGTCTTATAGTGGATATTGCTGTGAAACAGAGGGAAGGAAGATTTGGGGAAACAAGTCCTCTATAATGATAATGGAACTAATGGACCTACGTCCCCTCCCGCCGTCCCCTCCCGCCTCCTCTGAATTATCAAAGGCCGTCTTCACACATGATACTCCCTTTCATCCCGCGCTGGCAAGTCTCTAATGACCAACAATGACTCAACCCCTAGACTGCAAAGAGATAATCAGCATTGAGTAGCTAGCCATCTCAAATATGAACGAGCTTGAGGCCTTGATTGAAGTGCTTGTAAGGAAGGGGATTGTAATCAAGAAGGAGCAGTAGCAAATGAGCACCAAAGCAGACCTGCTATATCATTACACCTCACCGGAAGGTCTAAAAGGCATTCTTTCGAGTCGCGAAATCTGGGCAACCAGCATTTTATATCTAAACGATTTTTCAGAGTTTAAATATACCTTAAATTTACTCAATGGCATATTGGAAAAAAACTTTGGTGTACAATTATCTGAAAATTTATCCACTCGTCTCATCACAACACAGAAAGAAATTCCTTGGGATGTCTATGTTACGGCATTTTCCGAGAAGGGTGATCAATTAGATCAATGGCGTGGCTATTGTCCACCAACTGGCGGATTCAGCATTGGATTTGACAAAGAAAAACTGAGATCGTATGCTAAATTTAAAAACCTGGATCTAGAGAACTGCATTTATGAGCCTGATGAACAAACCAAGCTTCTCACCGATATTGCGAAAGAAATCTCTGAAGTGTATTCCATTAACGATGTACAATTATTGAGAAAATTTATTAGCGATAATAGATCAAGATTTGAGAAGATATATGCTTCACTTGTAGCTATGGCGCCGCGTATCAAACATCCCTCATTCAAAGATGAGAATGAGTGGCGCTTAATTTGCTATGGGGGTAGTGAGGTTTTGTATCGGGTATCTCGTTCTTTGCTCGTTCCGTACTTAGAAATAGGGCCGATTGTGAAGGAATGTTTTTCACAAATAATTGTTGGCCCTTGCCCACATATGGACATATCACTTAGATCTGTGAAG
>CAZCYX010000094.1:0-7505 GCA_964503065.1 uncultured Candidatus Bathyarchaeia archaeon | reverse complement strand
GTTAATCGTGAACTGGAAGGCGGCTTAGAACAGGTGATGGAAATAAAACTTCCAGCAGTACTCACTATCCAAACAGGAATCAACGAACCAAGATACGTATCGATAATGGGCATAAGGAAAGCCCGACAAAAAGAACTTGAAGTTCTAAATCTGACTGATATTGGCTTAAAGGAAGAGGAAGTTGGAGAACCTGGATCATGGATAACGGTGAAAAAGATGTTCATACCACCTGTAGAGAAAGAGGCAGAAATTTTAACTGGCGGACTTGACGAAATAGCAGCAAAGATCACTGAAACCTTAAGGGCAAGGGGGCTCATCTAGATGAAGGAACTTTTTGTGTTAGCTGAACATAGACAGGGTGAACTTAGAGACATAACATTCGAGATGCTAAGTAAAGGCAGAGAAGTGAGCAAAAAAATAAATGCAGATTTAACAGCGGTCCTTCTAGGCCGCGATGTTAAAGGATTTGCAGAGAGGCTTACAGATCATGTGAAGAAGGTTCTAATTGTTGATGATGCAAGGTTAGAGAACTTTAATGCAGAAACGTATCAGAAGGTTCTATCCCATCTGATCTCTGAACGTAAACCTTTACTGACCTTGATGGGGCATACTGCTTTTGGGGTGGATTTAGCCCCAAGCTTGGCGACTGAACTAAATATACCGTTAGCAACAGACTGCATTAATCTGGATTTTGAAGGAGAAAGATTGGTTGTGATTCGTCAGGTCTATGGTGGCAAAGTGAATATTGAGGCGGTGCTTCGCAAGTCTGAGAACTACATCGTGACGCTTCGTCCAGCAGTCTTTGAGGCTCAAGAAATCAAGGCTGTGGGTGGAGATATTGTTGAGATAGCGTCTCCGCTTTCGGAGGACATAGCGTATAAACGATTTATTGAGTATGTTCAGCCTCCTGCTGGGGAAGTGGATATTACTGCTGCTGATGTCATAGTGGCTATAGGCCGTGGAATAAAAGATGCCGATAACATGCCGGTGGTTGAGAAGTTTGCTGAGGTTTTGGGGGGTGTTCTTGCTTGTTCGCGGCCTATTGTGGATAAGGGTTTGCTTCCGAGTGATCGGCAGGTTGGGACTTCTGGGAAGACTGTGAAGCCTAAGTTGTATGTTGCTGCGGGTATAAGTGGTGCTTTTCAGCATGTTTCTGGTATGAAGAATTCTGAGCTTATCATTGCTATAAATAAGGATGCTAATGCGCCGATCTTTCGTGTGGCTGACTATGGCGTTGTGGATGACTTGTTTAAGGTTGTGCCTGTGTTGACGGATAAGATATTAGCGGAGAAGTCAAGTTAAGGTGAAAAATAATGGATTTTGAGTTAACTGAGGAGCAGAAGGATATCAAGAAGGCTGTTAGAGAGTTCTGCGAGAAGGAGTTTATACCTGAGTTAGGATTGGAGTTTGATAGGAAGGAGGAGCATCCTACGGAGTTGTATAGGAAGGCTGCTAAGTTGGGCTTTACTAGTGTGAGGTTTCCGGAGGAGTTTGGTGGAGGTGGATACGGCTTAATTGAAGAGTGTCTGGTGACTGAGGAGATGTGTAGAGCTGATCCTGGATTGGGTGTTGCCGTGATGTCTGGAACCTTTGCGAGTGATATAATAATGGAACATGGGACGCAGGAGCAGAAGAAGAAGTATATTTCACCTTTATGCCTGGGCAAGTTTATTTCGGCTGGGGCGTTTACGGAGCCTGCGCATGGAAGCGACATTTCATTGATGGATACTACTGCTGTGAAGAGTGGGGATGGATGGTTAATCAATGGTTCGAAGACTTTTATTACGAATGCTCCTGTTGCGGATTTTTTCCTTGTGTTGTGTCAGACGGATTCTGAGGTTTCGCCTTCATATCGGGGTCAAAGCATAATTTTGGTGGATAAGGGTACGGATGGTGTTGAGGTTAACAAGCTTCATGATAAGATGGGGATTAGGCCTGCGATTACTGGTGAGGTGGCGTTTAGTGATGTTAAAGCGCCTAAGGAGAATCTTGTTGGTGCTTTGAATAAGGGTTTTTATCAGGTTATGGGGTTTTTTGATATTAGTAGAGTGCCTATTGCGGCTCAGGCTGTGGGTATGGCGCAGGGAGCGTTTGAAAGGGCGTTTAATTATGCTAAGGAGAGGCAACAGTTTGGGCGGGCGATTATTGATTTTCAAGGTGTCTCTTTTAGGTTGGCTGAGATGGCTATGCGTATTGAGGCTGCTAGGCTGTTGACGTATAAGGCTGCTTGGTTGATTGATGCTGGGAAGACGGATGCTATGGTTACTAGTATGGCGAAGTGTTTTGCTAGCAGGGTGGCTGTGGAGGTTACGGATTGGGCGATTCAGGTTCATGGGGGTTATGGGTATATGGGAGATTATCATGTGGAGAGGTTTCATAGGTGTGCGAAGATTACGGAGATTTATGAGGGAACCAGTGAGATTCAGAAGTTGACGATAATGAGGTATCTACTGAAGAGAATGTAAGCGTTAGCGTGTGTGCGTGTGAGACTCTCTCTAGAGGGGGGAGAGGATAGAAGGCATAATACTTTAAATCTGTTTATCGCGATTTTAGAATGGTGGTTGCTGATGGTTGAAGAAAAGAATGAAGCATCTGAGAAAGAGTCTCTACATCACAGAGCTGAAAGGCATGCCATCCACACTATTATTGACGCTGTCTTCGGTTTGTCCTTGGGATTAGGTGCGTTCTCTCTCACGGAGTTGCCGATAACTAATGCACAAGATCTGTTTGCGGCAATTGGGTTCTTTGGGTTTTCATATTTTATAATCTTCATGTCTTGGATGGCCATACGCGTATACTTTGAAGACTACGTCGTTTATGGAGGTGTAAACATGATTCTATTTTTCACTGGTTTCTTCATTGCCATTATGCCTTTGCCGATACGGATAGTGTTGATGCAATCGTTGGAGCCGACGTCTCCAGATATACTTGAAGCTGCATGGATGCTTTATCCCGTCTGTCTAGGTGTTATAACTCTTACTATGGGGATATTCAGCTTCGCATTCTCAAAGCAGAGTTGGAAAACCACGTCTTGGAAGGATTTTGAGCATCTTCTAACTGAGGGGGTTATGTTCTTTGCGATGGGTCTAGTATTTCTGATCTCGGCGTTTATGCCGTATGAGAATCCGATTGAGTATTTGCTGGGTCCGAATATCATCCAGATGCTCCCACCGCCAGTAGCAGAGCTTCCTTACAAGGTTGGATTTTGGTTTCTTGGTGGCCTCGTTTTTGCTATGCCAGGATACATAGTAACGAAGATTGTCCTATGGCGGAAAAAGTCGACCATGCTTACAAGTGAGAGCACAGGTGAATCTGTGGATCAATAAAGAGAAAGGTTTTGGAGTTTTTGTGTGTGCGTATGAGAACCTCTCTATAGAGGGGTGTCTGGAAGAAAAGTTTGATTTTGCGAGTTTTGAACTGATTTCACTTGGGTTTCTGTTAGGCTTCACTGATATGATAAAAATCTTATCCAACCAACCAAACGGATGGACAAACGAAAATCTAGGATGCGCGCGCAAATTTATTCCAACCAACCAGATAGGTTAATGGACAACCCAACCTGGTTAACCTTTTGTAGGCTTTTAATCAGCACTCCAAGAAAATGTATACCCAATTTGGCATGTACCTAATCGTGCAGAATGGATATTGCTAGAACATGCGCACACTCTGAAGACATTGACGAACCGGACCCGATCGAACTACAACTATTTATATACAATCTAGTTAGATTCTTCACAAGGTGAATAGGACAAGTTGGATGTTTCAACTATTCTAACAGCAGTGGAGGCAACGGGCATTCTTATTGGTATCCTGATAGCTGTCATACAACTTAGAAACCTCAACAAAACGAGACAAACAGAGCTTTTCATGAATCTCTATGAAACTTTTAGAAATAGGGAATTTCAAAGACAATATGCAGAGATAATTTTTCAACACAAGTGGAAGGATTTCAATGACTGGTTGGAGAAGTATGGTCCAGTGACGAACATTGAAGCCTTCTCCTCGTGGATTTCAGTTCCAGCATACTTCGAAGGTATAGGCGTGCTTCTTCACAGAAAAACGATAGACATAAGCATGGTAGATGACATGCTGTCTACTCAGATCTTGTTATTGTGGGAAAAAATAGAACCTATAACAAAAGAGTATAGAGAAAGAATGAAACGCCCTCAACTATGGGAGTGGTTCGAGTATCTTTATAAAAAGATAAAGAAGAGAGAACAGCAGCTAGCGCGCGCTAGACTAGTAGATAGAGAGTAGCCTTTCTCATCAATTTATTTTGAACAGTTACGATTTCCTATGATTCTTTAATGATTAAACGGATAGTTGTCCGAAAACTTAAATACGTTTTGAAATAGATGTAAAAGAACACTAAGAAAAAGAAGAGGGATGGAAATGGCGTTTCACATGTTCCAAACAGATCACACCACTACTTTTGAGGAACTAGCAGAGTTTTTCAAAGATATTGAAAAATTAGTGAAGAATATATACGCTAAAATAGAAGGCATCAATGTAGATGTCTTCATACCAGTTGAATGGGACCCTGTGAACGATCGTCAATTAATAAGCGAGTGGGATGGTGTAGTAGTAGTCCGCGCTGACAGCAAATTGAGTGAGCGTGAGCGCAGAAAAGCTATATTACACGGTTATCATGAATACAGGAAATTGCTAGGCAAAGAAGACTATCCCAGAAAGCATATTGTAAGGACAAAAACTACATTTCTGTTTACTGTCGACGAATTGCTTGCTGATACAGAAGAAAAAGCGAAATGGGAGGAGTATCGGAGAAAAAAGAAGGCTAGGAAAGGATAATCTTGCGCGCGCACATGGGATATGCGCACAGCATTTAAGTAAAAACAAAACCTAATAACTATGCGGAGGTTATTGGTTGGCCAGGATCGAGAGGTCGATCGTGATCGAGGCTCCAGTGGAGAAGGTCTTTGCCTTCGTGACTGACTTAGACAACTTCGTAAAGGTCAACCCTCCCGAGACGGAGATGAAGGTTCTGAGTCGAGATGAAGGCCCCCAAAGGGTCGGGTTTACAGCAAAGGTCAGGGCGAAGGCCGGGGACCAAGTGTGGGAAGTCGAAGTTGAAACCACAGAGTTCGTTAAGAACAAGAAACAAACTGTTCGACAGAAGGGCGGTGCAATGAAGAAGATGCTCATGACGGACACGTTTGAACCCACGGATGGAGGCACCAAGTGGACATCGATATTAGAGTATGAACTACCCTACTCCCTGCTGGGCAAGCTAATAGACAAGCTGAAGGTCCACAAAGAACTGGAGAAGGGCTCCGACTACATAGTGAAAAAGACAAAGGAGCTCATAGAGAAGAAATAAAAGCATGCAGACGAGCCAGGTCTCCTTACCCTTTTTTTGTTTCGCGCGCTCTCTCAAAGCCTAAGTGCATGTGGGGGATTAAGATTTATGCGCGCGCATAGAAATGTCAGCTGACTATATTTGGATTGGGGGATAATATATCCGTAGGAATAGTTGGGAGATCCGTATGAATCAAGAACTTCAGGAACGTATACCTATAATTGGTGCGTGGAAACTCATTTCGTTTGAGATCCAAAGGGAAAATGGCGAAGTGGTCTATCCCTTCGGAAAAAACGCGCAGGGATCAGTCATTTACACCGAGTCTGGGCGCGTTTCAGCGCAAGTAATGCGTCCTGACCGTCCCCGATTCGCATCTGGAGATCGGCTGAGGGGAACAACTGAAGAGATCAAAGCAAATTATGAAGGTTTCGTATCGTATTACGGACCTTACGAGTTTGACAGGAAAAAGGGACTTGTCATTCATCATATGGAAGGTTCTCTGTTTCCCAACTGGGAAGGACAGAGACAAAAAGATTCTTTGAACTATCAGGTAATCGGTTGAAGTTGAGTACCCCTCCAACATTGTGGGATGGTGGAAAGGTTGTCGCTGTCTTGATCTGGGAACGGATAGAGTGAACTGTTTAGAGTTGCGCGCGCTACACTTGTCCTTTATGTCGCATAAAGCTTAAGCGATGATGTGCCCAATGTAATGGTGTGACTCCCACGTGGAGAGCTATAGAAGTACCAAGAAGGAGTGATAATAGGAAATGGATGAAGGGCGAAAGAGCGACATCACTGCGATAAAAGAGGTGTTAAACCAATATGCTGTGTGTGTTAACACTGGAGCTTTCGATCGTTGGATCTCCTTATGGACTGATGACGGGGTACAGATGCCACCAGACACTCCGGTAAGAATCGGAAAAGAGCAGATACGAGAAGGAATGAAGCCTGCATTTGATCAGATGAATTTAGATATCGCTATCATCACTATAGAGGAAGCTAAGGTATATGGCGATTTAGGATTAACTCGATGTAGATACACGTTAAAAATGACGCCCAAGGCAGGTGGCGAGACGATTAATGCCATGCCAGATGGTAAAGCCTTGACCCTGTATGAAAGGCAATCTGATGGTTCTTGGAAGATTGCATATGATTGCTTCAACTCTAACATGCCTCCTACCCAACCAGAAAAGGAGTAACCTGCTCGGACGAGAACTCATCTTTTCTTCTTTTTTCTTGAAACCACTCAGATGAGGGGACAAGCCACCAGCAAGGTTTAGATCTTAGATCCAAGACCCGCTACCTTTGCCTAATTCATGCGCGCATAACCCATTAACCGTACCTTGGCTGATTTCAACCTAACCGTTTGGTTGGTTGGATTAAAATTTAATTCCAACAGTTTGAAAGAAGGAATGAGATTTTTATCCCCCTCCACACAAAAGAAAAAGTGCTTGTGGTTGTCAAGGGTTTGTCTTCTTTTCTTTCTTTAGGGATAGTTTGCTGATGTCCACTATGTCTTTAATACAATAATGGTTTTTACCGCCTCTCCTAACCAATTCAAATTTCAAGTTTGGGTTTATAGCGTAAAGCCAACCGTTACCCAAAGAAACACAGAGGAGATCACAGTAGTCAACGCCATGTCTTCTAAATACATCAAAAATTGGACAGGTAACCTTCTCCTCCCTTATCCGCCCACTTCCAATTTTCTCAGCTTTCATCTTGATACCGAATGGAACAATCAGTATCCACATCAAATCAAGAGCATCATCAATCCCATTACCCAATCCATATTCTTCTTTTATCTGTTCTGCTACTTCACGCCCTAGCTGAAATTGAGCCTCTCTAATGATCTCAAGAACTTCTGGACCAAACTCACTCTGCAATCTGATTACCCAGCGCGTAATCCCATCAAATAACATCTCTATAGCTTCATCATGCTTCTTGAGACATATCCCTCTTGAAGCCAAATCAGGCATCCTAGTGGCGACAAATTTCTCCAGAGCACGTCTCAAGTCTATTTTTTTCTCCTCTAACTATAGATTTTGTTAAATACTTATAACTCCATTTTTCTGTTACTACCTCACTAATGGAGTGCGCATTTATCTAGAATCTTTGAACGTCGCATAAAAAAGGGAAGCGACCGGATTCTTGTGTGTCTCTATTTGAGTCTGCTTCCGCCCATTATCCA
>CAZCYX010000093.1:0-7511 GCA_964503065.1 uncultured Candidatus Bathyarchaeia archaeon | reverse complement strand
TAAGGGCGTTGAGAAAATGCAACATAGAAACTGGAGACGCTGTGGCAATTATTGGTGCAGGTCCTTCTGGAATCATTCATCTGATGCTTTCCAGACGATTTGGAGCTGGACAAGTTATTGTCAGTGACTTGATCAATTATAGGTTAGAGGCAGCTGAAGATTTTGGAGCAGATTTAACGGTGAACCCTCAAGAGGAGAGTTTGATGGAAAGGGTGAGAAAGGTTACTGGTGGTAGAGGAGCAGACCTCGTCATTGTCACTGCTCCAAATGTAAAGGCTTTTGCAGATGGAATTAAAATCTGTCGAAGGGGTGGGACTATTTGTTTGTTTGCTCCAGTGCAGCCGAAGGAACAGGTGAAGATGAGTCCTCATAGGCTGTTTTTTTCAGAAATCACTGTAGTTCCGTCTTATTCTACATCACACGTAGAAACGAGAATGGCACTGGAAGTGCTGAGTTCTGGAAGAATACGTGTGAGGGAACTTATAACACATTTTTTCCCATTGAATCGTATTATGGAGGCCTTTAAAACAGCAGTTGAAAGCAAAGAGTGTCTAAAGGTGGTAGTTGTGAATGAGTGAGAAGATGAAAGCGGCGCTTTTGTATGGAGTTAAGAATCTTAAAGTCGAGAACATTGATGTGCCAGACGTCGGAGTGGGAGAGGTTTTAGTGAAAGTTAAGGCGGCAACCACTTGTGGAACTGACCTCAAGATTTACCAAAGAGGATACGTGAGCGGAGTCATTGAACTTCCTACGATTTTTGGGCATGAGTGGGCTGGAGATGTAGTAGACGTTGGAAATGGAATTTCTTGGCCCAAAAGGGGTATGAGGGTTAGGGCTGGAAACAGTGCACCATGTCTTCGATGTGTGATGTGTCAGAAAGGGTTATTCAATTTGTGTGAGGATATGATGTGGCTTTGGGGAGCCTACGCTGAATATATTAAAGTTCCGGCACGTATGGTTACAGTCAACATGCAGGAGATTCCTTCGCACTTGACGTATGAAGAGGCAGCCTTAACAGAACCATTGGCTTGTGTTCTTCATGGGATTGAAAAGACCCGTATAACATTCGGAGATACTGTTGCGATTATTGGTGCTGGACCTATTGGTTTGCTTCATTTGCTGTTGGCGAAGAGGATGGGTGCGGGGAGGGTTGTGATAAGTGATTTTGTTGATGAACGGTTGCGGGTTGCTAAGGAACTTGGTGCGGATAAGACAATTAATGTTAGAAGTGAAGATTCTGTGAAGGGAGTTGTGGATTTTACTGATGGTTATGGAGCAGATGTGGTTATTGAGGCGATAGGGTTGCCAGCTACTTGGGAACAAGCATTGAAGATGGTTGGAAAAGGGGGGACAGTTTTAGAATTTGGGGGATGCCCTCCTGGAACAGAAATTAAAGCGAGCACGGAATTGCTTCACTATGGGCAAGTGACAGTCTTTGGTGCCTTTCATGCAACACCTCTCCACTTCAAGAGGGCTCTTAGCCTCATAGCATCTGGAACAATAAATGTAAAACCCCTAATAACTCGAAAAACGAAGCTGGAGGACATAAGAGACACCTTGGAGAGACTAACAACATCAAAAAAAGACCTCAAGGTCGCAGTGGTTCCCTAAGCCTTCAGATACCTTTTGCCACAAAACAACAAGAGATGGAGAAGGCTATGTTTTGGGTGCCTAAGCGTCTGAATAAGATGTTTGGGATGGAGATGAGTTTGGAGCTTGAAGAGAACGGACGCAAAACGACAACAAAACTAAAATAAGTCATAGCGAGTTCGTCTCTTCTCCCTTGTTCTTTTACTTCAGACATCGCAAGTGCTTCTACTTGTGACACGAATACTTGAGTGAAAGTGATTTAAGGTGATAGAGGATACAGTTTGTTGGTGAGAGTTTGACGGTTAGAGAAAGAGACCCGTATCTGTGTGCGGCTGGTTCGTTCTTTTTTCCTGGGTCGGGTCAGGTGTACTGTGGAAGGACATTGAGAGGAATAATTTTTTTAATTCCAGCTGTCATCCTTACGATTCCCTTCAGCTTCCCGTTGTATACGTACCAACTGTTTGGGTATTGGTCAACTTTTATCTATAAGCTAGTGGATTTCTTTGTTAGAGTTATATCCACCTACGATGCCTATAGGATAGCTAAATTGACTAAAACTGTCTGACCTTACTCCAATGTAGTGTTTCCTGTTTTTGGAAAAGAGTCATTCAATAGAATAGTGTTTCTGAAGTTTTAAATGTTTGAATTGTATATTTGTAAATAGAGAAGGGAGAAAAACGAACGGAAAGACTGTTTCGGGAATAGTGTTGGCATTGCTGTTAACTGGCATGTTAATGTTGACATCTAACGTTCAACCAGTTGAAGCAAGTGGAACCATTTACATCAGGTCTGATGGAAGTGTTGAACCTGATACAGCACCTATTTCGACTGTTAACAACGTCACCTACACCTTTACTGACAACATCAATGAATCCATTGTTGTGGAAGGGAATAACATTGTGGTTGATGGGGCAGGCTACACTCTTCAAGGAAAGGGAAGCGGAGAAGGAATAACACTTTGGGAACGAAGAAATGTAACAATCAGAACCATAAAAATTAGAGGTTTTGGTTATGGTATCTACCTTGAGGGCTCTTCACAAAACAGTATTCTCGGAAACACTGTAACAACAAATAATGCTTACGGCATCTATCTGTCTTATTCTTCCGACAATGTTGTTTCTGAAAACAACATCACAGCAAACGAAATTGATGGCGTTTTTCTCGGCTACCATTCTTCAAACAATAGCGTGATTGGCAACAACATTACAGCAAATAATGCTGATGGGGTTCGTCTCTATCTTTCTTCAAACAACATTGTGTCTGATAACAATATCGCAAAAAGCCTATGTGGTAACTATCTCTATTCTTCTTCGGACAACAGTGTGGCTAGTAACAACATTGCAAATAATGCGTATGATATCATAATCGATTCTTCTTCAAACAACACCGTGGCTGGTAACAACATAGTAGCAAGCAACGAGGCCGGCATCTATCTTTATCGTTCTTCGAACAACAACAGTGTGAAAGGAAACAACATTACAGCAAACAGGGGGGCAGGCATTTGGCTCTCCTCTTCCTCGAATAATAGTGTAGCTGGTAACAACATCCTAAACAACTATGATGCGTATGGCATCCGTGAGTTGGATTCTTTTTACAACAGGTTCTATCACAATAACTTTGTGAATAATACGGTTCAAGCTCGCACCGACAGCCCCATCAGCGTTTGGGATGATGGCTATCCTTCTGGCGGAAACTACTGGAGTGACTACGAGGAAAGATACCCAAATGCTACAGAGATAGATAGTTCAGGCATATGGGACACACCATACGTCATTGATGAGAACAAAGATAACTATCCTTTAATGGAGCCGTGGATTCCTGTTCCACTGACTATCAATGTAACTATTGACATCATTCCAAATACTCTTAATTTGCGAGCTAAACTAAAATATGTTACAGCGTTCATCGAGCTTCTAGAAGGCTACAATATAAGCGATATAGATGCCTCTACAATTTTAATGAATGGAACTATTCCAGTAGATCCAAATGCACCAACAGCTATTGGAGACTATGATAACGATGCAATTCCAGACTTGATGGTGAAGTTTAATGGAACAGAAGCCATAGATTTTATTCTAAGTCGCATTAACATGACAGAACTAATTGAGAAAAAACACATGGACGTAACGTTAACAGTGACTGGTAAGCTTAATGATGGAACACCATTCCAAGGAGGCGATACGATCAGAATAATACTTCCAGTGTGTGGAAAACGAGGAATATTTCCAGTCTGACCGAAACAACAAACCTAACATCCCCTTTTTTCTCTTATAAACTTCAGAACTAACTGGATCAGTAATGCTACCTTCAAAAGGCTATTAAAGGCTAAGTGTTTTAAGGAAGAAGGGAATAGAATTCTTATCATCGCAACGAAACTGAACAGCGCCTAGAGCAATGCACTTTTGAAGATAGTTTTTCAACCGCCATCAATACAGAGCAACTAAACACAGCCTTTGGTGACATCTATTTCAAAATCAGACGGCTAGAATCATGGTTTCTCTAGGCAGTTAATCTATTGTTTGGCTTGGGAGATCAAGAGTTTGGAAGCCTTCTTGCGGGCTTCTCTGTCAAAAACAATCTCTTTCATCAGTTTAGCCAACTCCTCCTCAGGCTTCTCAGGCAAAGGCTGAACAATAATCTTGTCACCAAACGGAACAACAGCCACCTTCTGCCCCACCCTCAAAGGAACAACCTCCCTAACAGAACGAGTAATAGTAACACGATACCTATCCTCACCCTCATGCCATAAGTTTTATCTAATGCGCACACACATCTAGCTAATAGATAACAGTGTAGGAGAACCAAAAAATGCGGCCAGAACCCGTTCCTGCATTGAAGGGAAAGGATGCAGAACGGTTCTTGAAAGCGATTCAAAAACCATCTTCTAGTGAAGACTATGCTCTTTTCCAAAAGGCTGAAGAAGTCTTTAAGAGCATAAAAAGAGTGAAATAGTTTTTAAGAAAACTCTGACCAAATTTCTCTTTATGCAATCTCAAGACTATATTGATTTTCGCAAGCTGAGAATCAAAATCTTAGATGGGGTTGATGATCTTTCCAGTTTTTCATGCACGGAAAATGATATAATGGGATTGGATGAATTCATACACAAAGAAGCTCTTCAATATCAAAAAAGAAATTGGGCGTAACGTATCTTTTTCTTCTTGGAAAGGAAATAGTTGGTTTTGTTACTCTAGCTATGGGTGAAATCGAAATTGACAAAAGTAGAATTCTATTGCCTTTCTCTGTTCCCTTCAAAGACTTTCCTTCACTCCTAATTGGAAGGTTAGGTGTACATAATAATTACCGAAAGCGTGAAATAGGAAAAAACATTTGCCTGTGGGTACTAGGGTTTGCAAAGGAGACATCAAATGAGATTGGTTGTCGTTTCATTCACGTCTTAACTCAAGGTGACATCGTTGATTTTTATGAGAAATGCGGATTCGAGGCCGTAAACAAGAAAAAGAAAAAAGTGATGATGTACAAACAAATTCCAAGATAACGCAAAAAGCCCCGAATATTAAAGGTTGAGTGCATTCATAAAGATGACGGAAAAGACGGATAAAGATTTGCATAGCCAGCCTCTTTAAGTTCCTCGTGCCACCACCAAATCCCCTTCATCACAGATTCTCTCGACACCAAACATATTTGGAGCCTAATTGACTCATATACAAGACCTAGGCTAGACCAGTGTGCGTGTTTCTGTTTCTCCCTCCTCTAGACGACCCTATATCCGTCTCTCTGTCTCTCCCCCTCTATACTAGACCTAGACAGACAGACACACACAAAAACCCAAAAACTTCCTAGGGCACCATCCAAGAGAACCAGCCAAACCTTCCTAGACAATCAACCAACTATTTACTGCGATGATTCCCTAAACACAACGCACCACAATTCTCCAAACTATTCTTCCCACTCTTTTCACGCAACAAATCCCTAATCTGATAATAATTCCGAAGAAACCTAACACCTTTCTGAGTCGTCCTATAAACATCCTTTCCATTCTCATTGGACTGCTTCAAAAGCCCAACCTCTAAAAGAAAACTTAAATACTCATTCAACTGGGCAAAACTCAAATTCGCCCTATACATAATCTGAGTCTTCAAACAACCATTCTTCGCAATCTCCAAAACCTCAGCCATAATATACATCCGATCCCGACGCTTACGCCCTCCCACCCCATCCCCTAAATTCTCTCTAAACATCAACCAACGCCCTAACAAACGATTCTATAACATTCATCTATAACATTCCTAAAGAACCAAACCTAAAAAGGAGTGCTCCCAAAAAAACAATATTTCACAAAGGAAATATTAAACAGCACTAAATTGGGGCTTCATCGTCTATTGGCTTTCCACGCATGGCATACGTCATCAAAGAGAAAGGAGGAGACGATTCAAAAACACATAGCCACACGCTTCACACCCACTCATCCCTTGAAGGAACTCTCAACCTCCACCCCAATTCTCATAGCGCATCGCGAGACTCAATATTCACTATATAACATCCTCTTATAAAAACCTATTGATAAAATTTAACTTAAACTACTATATCAACAATCATTTAAACGAAACAGAAAAAATGTTTCTATACGGTCGCCAGAACACCCTCTAGAATCTTCTCTTCTTGAATCTTCAATTCTTTTGAAATCCAGATTTTAAGTAACTTCGTATCTTGTGGGAACTCTCCGCTGTACGTTAGAACTTTGCCTTCTTTTAAGGCATCGATCTGAAAGGCCCTTTCTGTTTCTTTGAATAAGAAGGAAACCGTTTCAGCATTTGCTGATAGAGTTTTGAAGTCTTCCCATTTTTTGCATCTGACGATGACTGCTGGTCCGTGAGAATAAACGGGTGCTTCTTCATCTTTCTCAATTTTTCCAGCCATCTCCTCGGTTCCGTCTAGTCTCTCTGTAATTTTGCCTAGTTCTGTGACTAGGCGGTCGAGGTCTTTCTCGTGTTCTTTGAGAACGTTTATGATGAAGTCGAGGGCTTCGAAGGCTTCATCCTTCGTCGACTTTTTTGACATGATCTCTTCCTCTTGTGGACAGTTATTATCAATAGGATATATCATTCCTCAAGAAGAAACCTAAAAGGAGTGCTCTGAAAAAACTAATATTCCATAAAAGAAATATTCAAATTCTCTCTTGGTACTTTGGCATGTATGGCTAAAACTATTACGGCAGCAACCAGTGTGAGTATGAAGGTATAGGTCATGGATTCTCAGGAAGCAACGCTATGGGGGTCTCTTTGTGATAGTATGGTGCATATTATCCAATTTCTGTGCGTGCGCATTAATAGAGCAGGCCCTGAGAAGGATTGGGATGGTGCATGCCTTTAAAGACAGAAAGAAACCTGTTATGGAAAAGGCATCCATTAAATATGGTGGGAAGGGGAATGTTACTGTGAAGATTCCACGATTTTTTTGACAGTTTGCATTTGCTCTTTTATCTTTAGGATTTTTTTTCTCAGATTCATTATTTCAAAGAGGAGTGAGACGTTTCCATATTTACGAAAATGGCTTATTTTCTTGGCGAGTGTTGCTTTGTATGCGTATATGTATGCTATGTTCTTTAACAGATCTTTTAGAAGTATCTCTTTTGGGTTCAACTTTATCATATGTCAATAGTCTGCTTGTATCATAAGGATTGTGAACACAGAATCATTATTTGAAGTCTTTATCCTATGGCTAGGACGCCTTCTAGGATCTTTTCTTCTGGGATCTTTAGTTCTTTTGAGATCCAGACTTTGAATAGTCTTGTTTCTTGTGGGAATTCTCCGCTGTACGTTAGAACTTTGCCTTCTTTTAAGGCATCGATCTGAAAGGACCTTTCTGTTTCTTTGAATAAGAAGGAGACTGTTTCTGCGTTGGCTGATAGGGTTTTGAAGTCTTCCCATTTTTTGCATCTGACGATGACTGCTGGTCCG
>CAZCYX010000092.1:0-7523 GCA_964503065.1 uncultured Candidatus Bathyarchaeia archaeon | reverse complement strand
GAAATAAGGAGAGACAAAGCCGAAAGAAAGATGCCCCTAAACACCCCAATCAAGAAACTCATCATCTACGCAGGAAGCAAGAAAGGCGAGCATATCCTAAACCAAGCTATGGAAGATATTGCTGGAACATGTAAAACAGAAGAGATTGAGATAGTGCCCAAAAAACGGAATGGGAAAGGAAGAGAAGTGAAGGACTATCCTAACATTGGCTTCATAGCCAACTATTAGCCTCAAAGTTTGAAACGAAGAATGGCTGCAATTCCGCCGAAAGAGTTTTTCAGCATCTGTCCTTCTTCAGTTGCAACGGAAATGACCTCTACGTCTGAGCCTACTTGTTCAGCCATCTCAGCGAGATCGTCGATGAGGTCTTTTGTTTCTGTTACAGAGAGGGTGGGTGCCGTACATTTTGGGCAAGGCTTTCCACTGAGACTTTGTTGGAATTCAAGAAGCTTCTGTTCTTTCATTGTCTCTTCTTTAGTGTAGTCACATGATGAGCAGTTTACGGTGACTCGGATCACATCTAACCCTTCAGATAATAGCAAGGTTTTTACTGCACCTTGTTGAAGGGCTCTTCTCACTTCATCTTCACCGTATGTTGCCAAGCCTGTGTCATGTCCAATCTCGTAAAGGAACTCTTGAATGATTCTTTTCTCTTCAACATACCGTACACGTTGCAGAATTTCCGGGGTCTTTTGCATGACTTCGTCTATCCCTTGTTCACCAGTATAAGACGTATCTACAGTTGCGAGGATTTTGTCTTTCAGGGTATAGTGGAGGTAGTCTCCTTTCTGGAAGTCGTATTTTGTGGGTCCTGGTCCTCCAATGATTATTCCCTTTAAGTCTTCGATTTGGAGGAAGTTTTCGTTTGCGTGTTCTCCGATGCGTTTGAAGTATTCTTGTAGTTTGGCTTCTCTTTGTCTTTCGAATCTTCGGGCTGATTGTCCTCCAGCCTTGAATTTTCCTGGAACGCCAGATGTTATCTCTTGGATGATTTCTAGGCGTCTTCCCTGAAGGGTGGCGAAGGTTGTTTCGGATGAGTCTAGCACCATCATGCCGTAGGTTTCTTTCTCTCGTAGGAACTCTTCTAGGTATTCTGTGTGAAACTTGGCGTCGCAGCGGTAGAGGTATACTTGGATTGGTTCTGGAGGAACCATTACATAGGTTTCCATTCTTTCGCTTCCGGGTCCTCCGTTCTGTGGAATGGCGCCAGAGAATATGACTAGTCCTGTTTCTGGGACTGTTTTGAAGAGTTTGAGGCGTTGTTGGGTTTTTGTGATGGCGTCTTGGACGTTCTTTCTTGTGGTGTCGGATTTTATGTTTGATGCTGTTCCGTATTCGTTTTTGAGCATGGTCATGACTTCGCTTATTTGGCGTCCTGGTGGCACGTAGAGTGAGACAAGTTCAGTTCCTCTTCCCTCTTTAGAGGCTAGAGTCTTGAGTGACCTTTTCAAACGGAATCTCTCAAGGGAACTTCTCTTTTTAGTAGACATTATTCTGCCATTCCACAATCAAAGACTGTGAAGCCTACATACCTAAGGAGCTACATAAGAGTTATCATTTTCAACTTGTCTTATCTCAAATGAGGAAACAAAATCCACTTATGACCGTGTTATCTATGATTCTTGTACTAATTAAAGCTGGTTAAGAAGCATGGATAGAGAATATCTCGAGGATTATGAACAAAAAGAGCGCAGTGAGTACGAAAATCTCGAGAAAAGGATAAGGGAAGGAAGATTCGATTTTGAAAAAGATAAGTACCCACCTGACGAGCGTTTCGTGAACCTTCAAAGGCCAGTGGCTTTGGTTTCTCTTGAGGCCGCGAATGTGAGAAGTCTATGGACCCAAGTTCCTTTCTGCGGTTCTGTGGCTCTGTCTCTTATGTCACTTCCGCAGTCCTTGTTTGAAAGATGGTATTTTAAGATATCTGATATTCCCAAGATAATTGATTTCATAAAAGAGACGGGAAGACTTCAGATAGTTCTTAGCGACCCACCAACAAAGTATGAGGGTCTTGACCATTTTGATCTCTTTTTCAAAGAGTTGAACCCGCCGGTTCATTATGTGGCCCCACACTCCATTTTTGGAAACAAGAAAGAGATCCAGGAGGTTACAGACGTTTTCTTCACTCTTGGAAACGTGAGATTCATAGATTTCTTAAGGGAACGATCACACGAGATTTCTTCGCGTTCTCTATCCCTTGCCATAGAATTAGCTTTAAATACGTACACAGTTCTTAAGCTCGGGCACTACACCGTTGTTGAAGACATCGAAAACCTCATGCTTGATGACCCTAGAAAGGCCCTCGCGCTATTTCATATCTGTCAAGACTTTATTGTATACCCTATCGTTGAATTGCGTTCTGATCTGAAGAATTTCACGTTAGAAGGGATCAGACGTGCCAAGGTTCTTCCACTTGTTTACCAGCCTCAAGAAATACGATTTCCCTGCGAAATCGGCAAGTTCCTTCTGAAAAAATTGACTTATGCTCCTCAAGGGCTGAGAGCATGCAACAAACTAATTGATGAATATGATGCTTACGATCTGCGGAAAGTGGTGGAATCCTTGAATGAGGCAATAATAACAAATCATCCTGACATCATCAATAAAGGTGCAGAGGCGCTTTCCGAAATTCTCGACAATGTCTGGAATGATCCGACAATTCCAAGACGAGTGAAAGGCCTGAAGATTGGGATACCTCTTTCAATGGCTGCGATAGGCAATGTAGCAGCAGGACCCATCGGAGCTGCTGGTGGGTTCCTCGCAGGATTAGGCTTCAACGTGGCACACAAATTCATCGATGTTGAAACTACAGGACTATCAGAAAAACTTGCCAAATTGCGGACCAAAAGCTACCAAGCAAACATTTACGATTTCAAGAAGAAGTATAAAGCCAAACTCACACATCCATAAAAGGAGGAAGAAACCGTATGGAAGAAAGCGTGAAGACTCTGCGGATATACTACTTTAAGGAAACCGACTCAATAGACATATGGCTCGATGAACCCACCAAAGAACACGTGTGCGAGGAGATCAACGACCACATATTGCTAAAGAAGGATAAAGAGGGCGGTGTGATAGGAGTCGAAATAATTAGCCTATCCAAACTCGCTAAGGCGCCGCTAGAAGTACCCCTCAAATAATCTGCTTCCACTTACGATTCGTTGCTTTTGTTGCTTAAACTTGATTGGTACAACTGGAATAAACACATGAATAGAATACTTCCTACCTACACAACAAGAGATAAAATATATCAATGTAGTCTCTAAATATAGAAGAGAAAAGTGGCCAGATCATGCTTCCGAAGAAGAAAGATATTGAGATTCCCCTTCTTGAGGTTCTTGTGGAAATTGGTGGGCAAGGGAAGCCAGAGGAAATTTATCCACTTGTGACAAAGAAATTCCCTGAGATTAGAGAGGAAGATTTGATGGAAACTCTGCCATCTGGAGGCAACAAATGGACTAGTCGCATCCGGTGGGTTAGGCTAGGACTTATTGAAAAGGACGAAATGCATAGTCCAAGCCGGGGAATATGGGCTATAACCGAAAAAGGTAGAAAGCGTGTACAAACAAAGGAACCTTCAGCACCTACAGTGAATTTGATCGAGTTGTATGAGGATTATGAAGCATCATTCCGTTCCCAGTTACTTGACAAACTCAATGAACTCTCTCCACGTCAATTTGAATTGTTCGCACGAAAATTGCTTCCGGCTTACGGATTTGTTGAGGTCTACGTAACCAATGTTTCCTCCGATGGAGGCATCGATGGATATGGCAGACTTCGACTAGGTCTCGCAACGATGAGCGTAGCATTCCAATGTAAGCGATGGCAAGGAAACGTAGGACGAACTGAAGTAGATAAGTTTAGAGGGGCTATACAAGGAGAGTTTGAACAAGGCGTCTTCTTTGCAACTTCAGATTTTACAACCCAGGCTAGAGAAGCATCCCTGAAAAAAGGCGCAGTACCAATAATCCTACTCAATGGAGAAAGCATTGTTGATCTCATGATTCAAAAGGAAATCGGTGTCCAACGTATTCCTATGAACATGTATTATGAACGTCCAGCCGATTTTGTAGAAGAAGAATGAAAAGACCATCTCATTTCGGAGCAACCCAGAAGATCAGCTGTTTCTATTCATAGCTTCAATTCCTCTCGTTGGCTCTAGGGCAAAGTCTACATTCTTAAGGCACTACATAAGAGTTATCATTCATAAGCCTTAACAAAAGTTGTTGATGCTGCTATTCCGCAGCTTAGAGGAATGTCTAGCCTGCCAATCGCCATAACAAGATGCGCAGTACCGCTATCGCTGACAGTATTGCGATGAGTAATAGTCCCCATTTTCCTGCAACCTTTAGCAATCCAGCAATTTGGACAACGCCTAACGCTACAGCTATAACGAAAAAGGTAAGAACAAAGAAGGGTATGTATTGTGAAGGGACAAGTTGCTGCTCCCAGACAATAGGATATGCGAAGACTATTAGGAAAAAGAGGACAAGCGCTATTTTCTGATAACGGTAGAGCCATCCTCCCAACTCTTTGCCTTTAACATGATATTCAAGTATCCCATTCACAAGTCGTCGCCTGTGTTTGGGTAGCAAAGCCATCACTGCCACAAAACCCAGTGCAATAATAGTTGTGGTCAAAAAGAGAGGAATATGTTGTGGGTTAAGGTGAAGGTACCAAACAGTGTAGCCGGCCAGTACACTTATGCAAATAAAGACAGCAAACCAATCTTTGTATTTCCGCCAAAAGTGTCTAAGCCCCACTTCTCATCCCTCCAAAGTTGTTTTTCAAGTATCTCCCTAAATGTTCCCTTTCCCCTACATGAACGGTCCATAGACATCCTCATTTCTTCTCCAAGACCTTCTTGAGTTGCCAGTAGAATATGAAAGCGGAGATTGTCGGAAATATAACCGTGTAGATCACAACGTATCTTATGGTCATGAAGCTAAAAAACATGCTTAAGATGAAGAGTATTCCTCCGATAATTACCACACATAGGAGGTAGTACAAACACATGGTTTTAAATAAGCCCAATTCAGATGCGAGCTTTAACCACCACTTTGTTGTGAAGAAGTCTCTCACCCGCAACGGCGCAGAGAGATCCGCCTCTTGTAGTTGCTTAGCCAATTCCCGCTTCTGCACGTTCAGCATCTTTGGCAATCCAGCAATGCTTAGTATACCTGTGGCAACTATAAGAATGAGCGCGAGGATAAGTTGGTTAAGAGAAGCGGAAACAAATGCAAGAAGCATTACAAACCCAACTAAGGCGCCCAAGTAGTATGCCTTCTCTTTCTTTCGGCGAGCTTGCACAACGCTAACTACAGTCATGAAACCGAAAAAGGCAACACCAAAGAGAAATAACTCGTATGGAAGATCCATTGCGTTTCCTCTCTCAGACAGTTTTAGGATGGTTCCTTTGAGTCTGAGTCTGTAGAGTTCTCACTCTGATGATGGCATTAAGACATCCTATGTAGAGGAATGCAGATGAAAGAAGACATAAAGCGAATCCATCGTTCATCATTTCAAACCTGATGGACAGAAGCCCTCCTATAAGACATAAGAGGCCCGTAATTATCAAAAGTGTGTAGAAAGAGTCACAGATGTTCCATCTCTTCATTTTCAAGAAGCTTTCCTCACCTCTAGCAATTCGTCTGCCATTCCAGACGCCTAATACTGCACCTGCTATGCCTAATACTGTTCCAACAATTGCCCCCACAACACCCCACATCCAACCAATCATTTTCACTCAACTCTCTCAAAAGTTACATTCATCTCCTCTTAGTTAAACTCTGCTATTCAAAACCCACATCATTAACTGTAAGGTATAACGCATACATGTTATTTTTGCTCGCGTGATTATCTTGAAACGAATTTGTTTCCTTTTATGAAGAATCTTAGTCTCCTGTCCAAGTCCTTGTTTACGCCTATTCTGTGGGAACTTCCTATCTCGAATTCCATCTTCCTATCTGTAATGACGATTTCGCTTTCCGGTGAATTAATTGGAATCCCGTTTAAACTCTTATCAATCTTTAAGGCTGTTGTAAGTTTTCCTGGACCATTCGTCAAATCAAACATTCTCTTAACTGGCTTGTTTCTCTTCATAATGTCTATTCCCTTCGTCGGCTCTAAGGCTCTTATCAAAACTGCGCCTATCCGCTTCACCTCGTGAGCAACAATATTAAACATCCAATATTTGTGGACATTATAGATGAAGACTCTTCCCGCCTCGCTCCACATGAGCCTATTATAATTCTTGACGCCGTGAAAAGCGCGAGATGCTGGGTCATTTAACCCATAATAAGCTTCAGTCTCCACTATAATGCCCTCCAATAAATCCTCGTCTAATCTTCTAACCAACCTCTTACCCAGTAACTCCTTTGCAACGACCTCTGGGTCTCTTTGGTAAAATTCTCTGGGCAAAATCTTCTGAGGAAACAAGCATGTATCCCAGCTTTTTGTAATATTATGAAGTCACGTTCAAACACTAAAGAACCTTTTGAATGTATGCGATAGAACGAGTTTTTCCGATTGCGTATATTTTGTTTCAAAAAGAGTGTGCGCATACAAATTTTCTTTAAAAGAGAGTGAAAAAAATGGGAATGAGGAAGATTTCAGTTAACTGTCTATTCTCCTTTCTTGCTTTTCTTCTTGCCCTTTTTCTTTGGCACCGTTTTTACCACTCCTCTTCTTCCTCTTCTTCTTCCTCCCACTCTTCTTCTTCCCAGTCTTCTTCCATGTTTTTCCCTCAAAAAAATCCTTAAGGACACTTCAGGGTGTATATATAAATTTCGTTCAAAAAAAGAGTGGCAAAAGGTCCTTTTTCAAGAACAACATACTTTAATCTTCCTTCTTTTTCGCCTTATATACCAAAAAGCAGTGCCCCTGCTTCCCATCAAAAAATGCTTTAAAGACGTGAACTCCTTAAATAATCACAGTGGTAGAGTTGAGTTCAACGTCTAAGCCAAAAGGACGTTTTTATACACGCCTAAACGAACGAGACTTTCTAGGCATCACTGTATGGCAAGGGAAGACCGATCCAGAAGCCGAAATCATCGTTGCACAACTCCGACGTAGAGACGGAGACAACTGGGAGACCGTTGGACGATTAGCAATTTACAGATCATCGAACGGAGAATACTCTAAACTTCCTGAACGCAAGTGAACATACATAAACTGATACTGTAGAAGGCTCAAACAAAAACAGTTTATGTTTATGCATGCATTTATTAAAGCCCCCTAAAATAAGAATTAGAATTGGGGAATACCATGAAATATGAAATCAAGTACAAGCCATCTTATTCAATGCTGGTGGTCAAGCTAGAGCCAGGTGAAACAATAACCGCAGAGTCTGGAGCGATGACCTACATGGACCCAAACATAGATGTTAATACAAGAAGACGTGAAAAAAGCATTCTAGGAAGTATCGGACTGAAACTGCTTGGTCGCCAATCCTTTTGGGTAAACGACTACAAAACAGAACAAAACCTTGGTGAAGTTGCCTTCGTCTCTGCCCCAGTTGGCGA
>CAZCYX010000091.1:0-7595 GCA_964503065.1 uncultured Candidatus Bathyarchaeia archaeon | reverse complement strand
TTTAATCCTCTCAAATCTCGAATTCGGATCATTCATGGTCGTCCCTTCATACATCTTGCAATTACTTGCAGACAATGTGAAGATACACCTTGTATAACTGCTTGTCCTCGTGATGCACTGTTTCAATCTGAGGAGACTGGAGCCATACTTGTGGACGATGATAAATGTGATGGATGCAAGTGGTGTCTGGAAGTATGTCCATACGGTGCTATAAGATACGAGCCAGAAGCCAATACAGTGGTCATATGTGACCTCTGCGAGGGAACTCCAAAGTGTAAAGAAATATGCCCCGAAGAGGCAATAGAATTTGTTACTGAAGATTCAGAAATTGGCAAGGCTTGGTCTTCAGCAACTAGAAAATGGATTGAAGCATCAAAAAATCTGGTTAGCATGGCTGAAGGCAAAGGTGCTTTCAACGTTTTAGAGGATGCTGAAGAAATCATGAAACGTGTTGAAGAGAAATATAGAGAACTTTTTGCGAAGGCAAAGTGACTTCTTTTCAGTTTTCTATTTTGTATAAATCACTTTTTTGCTAGGTTACAACCTTAATATGTTCTAAGAAAGAGCCCTTGAGAGAAGTTTAGTCAGATACTTTGCAGTTTCCCTTAGTTCCTCAGTCAAGCCTTCTCCAAAATCCGTTTCCTTAGGCTGTATAACAAGTAGAGCGATCTTGGCATTTGTTGTCTTTGTGAGGTACTCGCAGAATATTTGAAGAGGAAGAGCATGGGTTGAAACCGGAGGTATTGCGACTATCTCTTTTGGTTCTACCAATTTAAAGGAACCCGCTGGCGAATCTAGCAAACCTGCGTCAATGACTAGTATGTGAGAAGGTTTGAAATCAATTATTGGCTGTATAAAACTCTCAGGAACAGTCTCACATTGAATCAAGTAAACATTTTGAGACACTTTATTCCATAAGCTTCTTACAATTTCAACTCCAACAAAATCATCCTTTCTAAGGGAATTTCCAACACCCGCCACCACTACTCTTTTGGCGTTCAAAAGCCAATTCCGCATCTTCTCTTCATCACTATGTTCTTTAGATGCCAATTTCTTCTCATCACTTTTACTTGTTTAGTGGCGAAAAATCACGTTAATAGTTTAAGGTTTTAGAAGTCGTTTAAGATGTTGAATTATAGTTGACCCAAAATTTTGGATGCACTTACCCTAAGCTGGTCTATGGCTAGTTCTTCGGGGCTGAAGCCCATGGCTAATCCTAATAGTTGAGTGAAGTGGAGCACTGGGATGCCGAAGTTTTCGTTGAAGGTTCGTTCAATCCGTGGCTGGTTGATGTCGTACATCATGTGACAGAAGGGGCATACAGTGATCATGGCCTGTGCTCCAACTGCTCTAATGTGATCAAGTTTTTCCCTAGCCAACTGAAGAGGAATCTGATCATTTACTCCAATTATAGGGGCACCGCAGCATTCTGTCTCATCCATGTAGTCGAGACATGTAGCCCCTGTAGTTTCAATTAATTTCTTAAGCATCACAGGGTTTTCTGGATCATCAAAACCAATGTATTTTACAGGACGTAAAACATGGCATCCATTGTGTTCGGCTACCTTAAGATTTGCGAGTGGTCTTTTAATTGTCTCTTTTATTCTTTCAAAACCAACGTCCTCTACAAGCACTTGTAGTATATGACGAACCTTAGTTGTTCCTTTAAATTCTAAGCCGATTTCTTTCATGTATCCATTAACCTTTTCCCTCATCTTCTTGTCCTCTTGAAGCGTTTTGTTTACTTTCCGTAATGTACCGGCGCATCCTGTGCATAAAGTCATGATTGGCAAGTTTTTCTGTTCCGCCAAGCAGAGGTTACGTGTCGCCAGCGTAAGCATTAAATCATGGCTTACAGGATCTAAGGGAAGTCCGCAACAGTTGTATTCTGGCATTTCAACCAGTTCTATTCCAAGTTTATCAGCAACTTTTCTGGCTGAAATTTCATAACTGCCAATTCTATAAGGGATAACGCATCCGAGAAAAAGCATATACTTCAAGTCTGGCATTTCACTCCTTCTCCTTTTCAAGCAGCTTTGAGAAACCTGTGATGTTGAACAATTTGTTGATGCTTTCTAAGTTTGCCTTTGGCAACGGAGGCAGTCCTTGCTCTTCCCTTTTCCTCAGTCGCATCTCTGGAATTAAGTATGCTAAGCCTGTTTTCCCAACGTTTGCGCCAAGTTCTTTGAAAACTAGGGGCATGAACCCCTCTTGAACAGCTAGGTTCCTTAAAGCCCTAAGAACACTGGCAATTTCTACGTCTTGCGGGCAATGATCAACACAGGTGAAGCAAGCTGCACAAAGCCAGATTACATCACTTGAGAGAATTCGTTCTTTGAGTCCTAACTGGGTCATTCGCATAAGTTTTCTCGGTCTGTAGGCGTCGCTGAATCTTGAGATAGGGCAGTCAGCGGTGCACGTGCCACATTGGAAGCACAGCATAATCTTTTCAGCGCCAGGAATCTTGCTTATCTTATATTTAAAGTGCGGATCCATTTCGGCCGACTTGATTATCGCTTTTTGGGTTCTCTCTTCAGATTGCGTTTTTTCCATCAATTCGCCCCTCTGTCTGTAAGCGTTCGACTTTTTCTTGGGAAATAGTCAAAGGAAACATGTACCTAATAATAGTTGCGAATGTGCTCCCCTTCTGATCAAAACTCTCGAGACAGAGCTGGATATTCGAAGAAAGACGTAATAATACATTTTAAAGATTGAAGGTTAACTATTGTCCAGTACTGGTTAATAGCTTAATCTTTGGTGATAGTAATCTTGGAATATAGATAACACTGGGCACCTTGCTTCAGTTCTTGCATATATACATGCGATACTGGTTAGACACTATGCAGATTATAGTCCAGAGAGATTGAAGAGAATATAAAATAACGACAGGTTAAGAGTACTCATCTAACTTGGAAAGATACATACTTTGCCAAGACAAACTTTTATAGAAGCCCAACTCTATACTCGTCAAACATACAGGTGATAATCATGTGTATGTCAAAGAAGAAATCAGAAGAATACGAATGCTGTGGAAAAACGTTCAAGACCAAAGAGGAACTAAAAGAACACAAAGAAAAAATACACAAGAAAGGTTGTTGCGGCTAGTCTGATTAAATGAGTCTTAATCCTCTCTCTTTTTCTCATCACGAAAACGCATGAACATCTATGCATACCCAGAAAGAATCACTTGTCGAGGTTGAGGCGCCGTTTTGAAAAAATCTGCGATAGTTCTTGCAGGCGGATTTTCTAACCGGTTTGGGCAGGACAAGGGGTTAGTCAGGTTGGGTGATAAGCCTCTTATTCTCTATATTCTTGAGAAGGTGTCAACCGTAGTTAACGAGATCTTGGTTGTCGTTAGTTCAAAGCGCCAAGAAAAAGCTTACACGCATTTTAAGTCAAACGCGAAAATAGTTATTGACAAATATGCGACGCAAAGTCCTCTTGTTGGGGCATTAACTGGGTTTGAAAGTACACATAGCGAATATTCATTGTTACTTCCGTGCGACACTCCGTTTGTTTCAAGTGAAATTGCGTCACTTCTACTGGAGTTATGTGTTGGCAAGGATGCAGCTATTCCTCGGTGGCCGAATAACTATTTGGAGCCTCTTCAAGCTGCCTACTGCACAAAATCAGCTCTGACCGCAACAAAAAAGGCGTTAGAAGACGAAAAAATGAATATGCATTCTATGATCGCTAATTTGAAGAAAGCACATTACGTATCAACTTCAGTTCTGAAACAAATGGATCCAAAGCTGATGAGTTTTTTCAATATTAATACACCTGAAGATTTGAGAAAGGCGGAATGTATGCTTTTGGATGCGCATGCCATCAATCGAAAACCACGCTTTCGCACCTTGACCCAGAAAACTTAGTACCTTCGGCATAAAATCTGGTATTGTACTGAACACGAAACAATGGCACATGGCGCCATCATAAGGTACGACGCCATGTAGTCATGCGTGGGCAATTGACTAATATCGGATACGTATGTATGCGAACTGGAATTTGTTCAGTCATCAATAGATATGTTTCCAGTGGGAAGAATAAGTCATTAGGTTTAAATATGAAAAAAAATCACTAATCTTTTCTGCAGGGATTTGTATGGTCGGCTGGCAAGAAATGATTCTAATTCTTGCAATACTTCTACTAGTTTTCGGTCCTACGAAACTGCCAAAAATTGCAAGAGAACTTGGAAAAGCATGGCACGAATTCAACAAAGCAAGCTCAGGTGTAATTGAAACAAGTTCAGCGCAGACAACCAAGAAGGAGGATAAGAACCTTCTCTTGGAAGTTGCAGAGAAACTTGACGTGAATACCGAGGGAAAAACAGACGACCAATTAAGAGAAGAAATCTTAACGAAAATAATAAATAAGAAGGAAACTGTCTCTAAGAAAGAGGAGGTGTCATAATGTTTGGTCTGGGCTGGCCTGAACTGATTATCATTCTAGCTATACTTTTGCTTATCTTTGGCGGTTCTAGATTGAAGGGATTGGCTAAAGGCCTTGGCGAAAGCGTAAGAGAGTTCAAGAAAGCATCCTCTGAAGAACCTAGAAAAAAGGAAGAAGAAGAGGCTGTCATCGAAGCAGCACAAAAGATGGGAATACAAACAGAAGGAAAAAACACGACGCAGATACTCAAAGAAATGAACCAGAAACTGGTTGAAAAGGAAGCCTAAAGAAATTACCTCCCTGTTTATGTTTCGCCTTTTGATGTCGGATAGTGAGTGATTCGATAGTTAAAGAGAGAAAGTGGAAATGACTTTTCTGGATCATACGAAAGAACTACTTAATCGATTGCGCATAATAATATACTCAGTAATTGTCTCCACAATTATTGTAATGTTAATGCCTACTAGTATGGATTTTTCAGGTTTTTCCTCCACAAATCCGTTCTATACTACAATTGCGTCTTCTGTAATTAGAAATCTACAAGAAAGGTTTCTTCCGGTGGAAGCAGAACTTTTGCCATTGAGTTTTCTTGCTCCGTTAGAGGTTTACGTTTTTGTCTCTGTAATTCTAGGGGTGGTGATTAGCTTGCCTGTGATCTCCTATGAACTCTATAAATTCATCAATCCGGCGTTGTACAAACATGAAAAAAAGGCTGCTTTGCAGTTCGTGATATCGTATTTTGGGCTGTTCATTTTTGGTTTTGTCTTAGGATACTTGTACGTCTTGCCTGCGACTATGCGAATGCTCTTTTTGTTTTCGAGTTTGTTAGATCTTCCTCCAACATACGATTTTGCTGCATTTTTCTCATTAGTTGGATTCGCTCTTTTTTTGTGCGGCTTAATATTTACTTTTCCTACATACATTGTTTTGCTTGTTAAGGCAGGTATTCTGGAAACTAAATATGTAACAAGAAATCGAAAGTATTTATATGGGGGCCTCATTATCATAATTGCCCTTTTGGATCCAGAACCCGGGCTTGTGACTGAAAGCTTGATGTTTATACCTCTTGTCATACTAACAGAAGTGAGCATATTAATTGCGAAACGGATTGAAAAAACTCGTGAGGCATCTGGAAGTGCTAATAACCACTTGACAGAAGGCACACGTAGACATTAGTAACTGTTTTCTGACGCTGATTACAGCCTTTCCATTGCAACCGTTGGAGAGATAATTCTTTCTACTATTCTGGCTAAGTTCAGGATAATTAAACCACATTTGGTCGACTCACGCTCGGAATAGGAACCTCAAATGAAAATCTAGAGTATTAACACTTGCAATTATGCCATTTATATCTACAGTTATGTCGAAATTTCAAATTGAGTTCCCAAGTCCTATGTTGGTTATTTCGACTTGACGGCACGTGGGTACGCACATGCATTGTTTACATTGATATCAGAGCAAAAGGTTTAATTGTGTGCCGTTTGTTAGCCGTATTTCTTCCAATTACTAGAGATGATTACTATGGCCCGAAAGGGTTCGAAGAGCAGTTCTAAAATAGTCGGATCTGTTTATGACTCGAAAGGAAAACCAATAGCTGGAGCAAGACTGAATTGTGATGGGAGATACACACGTACTTTATTTGACGGGTCATATAGATTTGAGAATCTTTCTCCTTCAACTTATGTTGTTACGGTCACACAAGAAGGCTTTGAAAGCCAGAAAAAGGCAATCAAATTAGACGAAAGCAAGACTGCAAGCTTGGATTTTCGTCTAATTCTAAAAGAAGGATTTGGAAAGATATACGGCTATGTCTTTGATTCAAGTACTGGCAAACCTATAGTTTCTGGAGGAACGATGATTATGGTTCTACCTTCGAAAAACAAACAAGTTCCTATTTATCCGAAGGACGGTTATTTTGAGTTTCAGAATCTTCCATTAGGCACACACCAAGTTTGGGCATCCGTTCTCGGATATGGGGATGAATTTAAAAGAATTAATCTAAAAGAGAAAGAAGAAAAACGGGTAGACTTTTTCTGTAGAAGGAAGGAGTCAATCGAGCCCCCATGGGGCTAACCCTCGATACAACCTGTATGATGTGCTGTTGCAATGCCATTTGTAGTAGAAGTAGGAGATTAATTTCTACTTGGTCTTCGTAATTATAATCGATTCACAAAGAAAATCGTTTTAATGAACCATTTCAGATATCTGATGACAAAATGAAGATTTACCCTATTCAAGCCAAATAGTTTTGCGCTCTTTATTAGATGTGTTAGATAATACCTCTTTCTCAAGTAGAAAGCTCGGTAAGCTCTCTTCTCTATCTCGTTTAATGTTTCTAATTCCAAATCGCTGTTGGACACATTTCTAAAGAACATGGCATGGTCTGCATCAAGATTCAATATGAAATCCAAGTTTCTTTTGCATACGCTATATGTTTCACCTGGAAAACCAAAAACAAAGTTTGCAACGCCGATTATCCCTGCTTTTTTAGCATTTTCAAAAGCTGCCTTCATCATCTTGCTATTATTAACCATTTGAGATTCCAAGTTGAAGAGCAAAGCTATACAACGGGCTCTCTTCATTTTGTACATTAAAGACAAGGGGATGTCGGTACGAGATAAACAAGCCCAAGAAACATCTAGATTTCTCCTATGAAGTACATCACAAATTTTTTCCACTCTTCCCAAATTTGCCATAAAACAATCATCTGAAATGAAGACAACTGATGGACTGTATTTTTCAACTAAATGATCCATTTCATCAGCTACGTTCTCTGGGGACCTGCCTCTCCACGTGTGTTGATACATTTTCGGAACTGCACAGAAACTACAGTTGAAAGTACATCCTCGGCTAGAGGCTATTGAAAGAAGCGGGAAATAGCTAAAAAGGTTGTATCTTTTTATCGGGAATAGATGCCATGCCGGAAAAGGTAACTCATCTAAATTTTTAATTAAGGACCTAGACGGGTTTACAAGGACCTTTTTATCATCCCTGTATATTACACCCTCAACCCTATTAAGATCCTCACCGTCTTCTACCCTTTCGATCAAATCAAGAAATGTCATTTCTCCCTCGCCTTGAACTACTGCATCAACGCATGGATTTTCCAATAGGATTTTCTTACCGTTTATGGAGGGTTCAGGACCGCCAAAAACGGTGAACGCTCCTTCATCCTTAGAGATCTTTGCGACGTTTATAGCTTGATT
>CAZCYX010000090.1:0-7730 GCA_964503065.1 uncultured Candidatus Bathyarchaeia archaeon | reverse complement strand
GTGGAGCATGAAGCTTGGTTCCAAGAACTCTTGGAAGGAAGACCTTCTGGTCACTTTAGACGAAGAGCCCCAGGTGAAGGCCCATACACTCAGAAATTCAGGCATATCGAGTAAAGTCAACAACAATCCAAAGTAACCTCCTTTCCCATTTTTTTATGTGTATAACAATCAAATGAGGAAAATCGTTGAGTGAAGAAATAATTTGGCTTGGTTCCATCGCTAGCTTAGTCGCAGGCTTGGCAACTGGTGCAGGAGCTATACCAGTATTGTTTACGAGACAAATCTCAGACAGGTTGCTAGATGTTATGCTTGGATTTTCAGCTGGTGTGATGCTAGCTGCCACTTCTTTTAGTCTGATAGTTCCAGCTATTGATCTAAGTGGGCCCTTTGTTGCAGTTCTTGGGCTTATCTTAGGTGCTCTTGTATTACATCTAGTTGATCGTTTTACTCCTCATATTCATCTATTTTTAGGTGCCGAAGGCCCCCCTTCAAAGTTACCACGTGTATGGCTGTTTGTCCTTGCTATAACCATCCACAACTTCCCTGAAGGATTGGCAGTGGGAGTTAGCTTCGGCAGTGGAGATGTGGCAGCGGGTCTGGTAATAGCTATGGCTATTGGGCTACAAAACATGCCTGAGGGCCTTGCTGTCGCGTTGCCCTTGTTAAGGGAAGGGTACACTCGAGGTAAATCGCTATGGTATGCGATTCTAACTGGTATAGTTGAACCTCTTGGAGGTTTACTGGGTGTCGCTCTGGTCTCCATTTCCCAGCCGATTCTACCTTGGGGACTTGCTTTCGCAGCAGGTGCCATGCTCTTCGTTGTAAGCGACGAAATGATTCCTGAAAGCCATAGGAAAGGATTTGCTAGAGAGGCCACATTTGGGTTAATAGCTGGATTTGTTGCCATGATGCTCTTAGATTGCCTCTTTACTTGAGAACATTATTACACAAATGTGTTAAGCAAGGTGTATAATGATGGGGAAATATGTTAAGATAGCTGAAACGCACGAAATTCCAAAGAACAAGATGCGAGTCTTCAAAGTTGAAGACCATGAGATACTTGCAGTGAATGTTGAAGGAAAGTTCTATGCGTTTGAGAATCGATGCCCCCACATGGGTTATCCGCTCTACCTTGGAAGTCTAGAAGGAAACGTATTAACCTGTGGCTTTCATTATGCAAAATTCGATGTCACCACTGGAAAATCGCTGGGTCCAGTTACGGATAAACCTCTAAAGACATACAAGACCAAAATTCAAAACTCTATTGTAAAAGTTGAACTATAGCATAGGAGTCTGATAACCCGCAGGTATGAAAAAAGGTTTTCAAATGTTATCATAGCGGAGTCATCGAACAGAACCCAAAACAACACCCAATTCAAAATCAGACATCTAAAACAAAACACTCTCTCCACAGTTAATAATGAAAAACAAAAATTTTTTTCCTCTTATCATCCACAAACGAGTAGAACCGAAATAAACCGCCCGCGCGCATAGTATATTTGCTTATCAATGGTCACGTTTTACTATTCTTCGGCGAGTGATTTAGGAATGAATATGTCGGCTGTAAGCCTGTATTTCCATTTATACTCTCTGGAGAAGAAAAGCCAGCTGTATAGTCTTATGCTGAGATCAACCTCATAAGTTCCTGTTTGGTTTGGCATAACAACCGTGAACCCCAACCATATGCATCGCTCTTCCGGCAGATTTCCCTCCTGAAGAACGTAAGGAACAGCCTCAACGGTTTTGTTCCCATCTAAGACTTGCAGTTCCTCTGAAAAACTTTCAATTGTAACCCGGAACCTTTTGGCGCTCCAAGAGGTGTAGATCATATGGCGGCACTCGCACTTCTCATTTAGATAACCGCCGCCACCAAGTACGAACTCAGTTTTGTCTGGGTCTACGGGCAAATAATTATCTAGGTATTCTATGCGAGGCTCCCATCTTTCTTTCAGGAAAGAGCCTCCTAAAACGAGCCCACCCACAACAGATGTCCCGAGAATCGCAATCAAAAACGGGATGGGAAGTTTCCCCACGCTTCTGCAGCCTCTGTCAACCACTTTGAAAACTGGAACTAAAATGGACTCTACATCCAGCATGAAATTCACTCCAACTGTTTAAGGAGCGTCCTCTCCTCCAACAATAGTTACGGTAAGACAAGGCTCTGGGGGAGTAGTTTGAAACAGACCTGGCCATTCAGCACCACTTGAATCGATGACCGTATAATTCACTTCCAGAGACAGAGAATACTTTACGTGCTTTCCTTTGGATATGCCCAGGCATGCAAGGGTGTGATCGTCAGCTTTGGGTGTGAAATACCAGTCGACGCTCCATGCCTGTCTTTCTGAAAGATTCTTGAACGGTGATTCGCTTACATCGATGTATGAGGGGTCGAGTTTTACGGTGTTTAGGATGACATAAGAATTATTGTAATATATTGTCGCATTGGGACAGCCACTAATATTCTTCACAGCGAAGAGGAATGTAATCTTGTCTGTACGATTAGTTACCCACTTCGCATCAGTTGCTAACGAAATAAACACCACCGCGCCGTGACAGACATCCGTCCATTCAGATGCTGCAACAGAATCTGCAGGGAGACAGAGAAAACAAGGAAGACAGGGGAGACGAGGCACGACTAATGCCACGGAAATGATTATCACACCTAATGTTACTGCAACTAACAAGAAGTCTGCGTCTTTCATACAACTACTGCTTCCTTCAATAAAGAATTCGATGGAGTTGATAAAAACGTTACTTAAGCTACGATTTTTTCCGTAGTTTAGGCAAAGAATAAAACAGAACCTGCTAATTATTTTAGTGTAATAAATATGAACTCTAAAGATAACAAAGATGCGAACGTTATGATAATCCCTCTGTCAGATGACAGACTCAAAAAGATAGCCAGAGCCTTGTCAAATAAAACGGCTGTAACAATTTTGCAGAAGCTTGTCGAAAAGCCTTTGTCGGCAACTGGTTTGTCGGAAGATCTTAATCTTCCTCTGACCACTGTTAAATATAGTATAGATGCACTTTTAGAAGCAGAGCTCATCAAGGTAGAGTCAGTCAGGTTCAGCCGAAAACGACGTGACATTAAATACTATGCTCCAGTAAAGCGCGCGTTAATCTTTGCACCTGAAAAAACCGAAAAAGGAACAATAGCCTTCCTGAAGAAGGTTCTCCCTTTCCTAGTAATTTTAGCTCTGAGCATTCCAGCAGGTTTAGTTGTCCAACATATTGTCACATTGTATGGTGGACCGCCACACGAACTTCCAATAGACCATGCCTATATTCCATTATACGTGTTTATAGCAGGAACCATATTCACCATCATTGTATTCGTTGTCATTAAGTGGTTCGTCAAAACTATAAAAACCAAAAGTGACGCAGCATAGTCGTCCAACTGCACCAAGTTAATGTATACATTGAGAATACACACTTGCCCATGCAGTTGTAGATACTATAGGTCCAAAAAAAGGTGGATGCATATACCTTTTGGCTAAAGATCTGTGGAGGAGGGGGCTCGTAGCACGTGAGCACGCTCTCGTGAGAACTGAGTCATCACTAAATATGTTTAAGCTTGCGCACATGCGCATGGTGACTCAAGGTTCTTCGAGCCTCCTCTTCACAGAAAGTACAGTCAGAAAAACATAAACTAAGATAATGAGTTGTTAAGAAGGCATACATAAAACTTGTTGTACACCTACAACTTATGTCCTGCATGTTCAATGAGGCAGTCTTTGGAGTATAGTATGACTGATTTTTACATTTACGGAGAAGGAGAGAGAAATGCGTGTGCCTGCGGAGAAAACTTCTAGAAGCATCTAGTAGATTTATATTTCTATAATACAGTCATAGAATGTCTTTTCACAAGAAATATCAGCAGATAACATGGAAACTCTTTCAGAAGGGACAGTTCGTCAGACGACATGCTCAAGCGATCGGTCACACTTTTACGTAAGTGGACGACCTGTCCTTTCTTACCCAATGTACATACAAATTGATAAACCCGATAACTTGCAAACTTTTTTCATCAATTTTTCATAGTTTTAAGACCTAACAGAACGTAGAATAACGCCTATTTCAAAATCAGACAGCTATGGCAATATTTTTTCGACAATTGATGAAAAAACCAAAATTTTTCTCTTTTTTCAAAACAGGGAGTAGACCCAAATCAGACTGCCCGAAAAAGTTAGGGTTAATCCTTTTAACTCTCTAGGTTGCTTCATCCTAATAGATAAACATGCCACAACTCAATGCTCCATGGCAGATCAAACGCAAATTCGTAGTAAAGGCTGAAGAAGAAACAGACCCAAAATACGGATATAAACCAGACGAAAGGCCCATCCAAGACTACATCCGCTTTGGAATAATAAACCTCGACAAGCCAGCCGGACCATCAAGCCACGAAGTCGCAGCCTGGACAAAACGCCTACTAAACATCGAAAGAGCAGGACACGGCGGAACCCTCGACCCAAAAGTGACTGGCATCCTCCCCATCGCCCTCCAAGAAGCCTCAAAAACCCTACAAGCCCTCCTCCTATCCGGCAAAGAATACATCTGCGTAACAAGACTCCACGCAAAAGTAAACGAAAACAAAATCAAGGCAGTTCTAAACGAGTTTCAAGGAGTCATATACCAACGCCCTCCAATAAGAGCCTCAGTGAAACGACAACTCCGCACCCGCAAAATCTACTACATAAACCTTCTTGAAATTGCCGAACGCAACATACTCTTCCAAGTCGCCTGCGAAGCCGGCACCTACATTCGAAAACTCAGCCACGACATAGGCGAAGCCATAGGCTGCGGAGCCCACATGCAAGAACTCCGCCGAACCAGATCAGGACCATTAACCGAAGACACGAAACTGGTCACACTCCACGACATATCCTACTACCAAACAAAATATGAAGAAACCAAAAATCCAAAATGGCTCCAAAAATTCATACAGCCCATGGAAAACGCTCTCCAACTCCTCCCAAAAATCACCATCCGCGACTCAGCAGTAGACGCTATATGCCACGGAGCAAACCTCGCAGCCCCAGGCATCCTCAACCTACAAACTAACATAAAACCAAAAACCACAGTCCTCATCCAAACCCAAAAAAACGAAGCAACAGCTCTGGCAAAAGCCACAAAAACAACAGAAGAAATACTAAAGATGAACCACGGAATAGTCGCCAAAACAGAAAGAGTCCTAATGCCAAGAAGAACCTACCCAAAAACCTGGCACACCACAAAAACCTAAAAACACAACAACCACCTTTATCATGTAAATCACAACATAAGCCGGGGTCTCCTAGAGCAGAAGAAACACACTCTGCGGGAAATCAGGTAGGGAGCAGACAGTCAACAAGACTAGCTCAAGCCTGGAGTCACTCAGTCAGCCTGTGACCCGAAAGGGTCGCATGGGTTCAAATCCCATCCCCGGCGCCAAAATTACCGTGCATCACTTTTAATTCTCTTTTTCACCAATGGAGCAGTTTTTATGATTTCATAGTTAGGTTTGAACCCGTGCGCGTTAGAATCACTTCAGTTTCGTAGAAGTGGACATAATGGAGTCAGATTTATTTTTTGGTAGTCGAACAGTTTGTCCTGAGACAGGTTCGTTGATTGGGAGGAGTAATGGTTGAGGGGCATAGGTGTAGTGACGAGCGGTGGAGATGCGCCTGGAATGAACGCTGCTATTCGAGCAGTTGTCCGCATCGCCTACTCAAAGAATTTTCAAGTTTTAGGTTTCAGGAGAGGATGGAAGGGTTTAATAACAAACACGTTTATGCCGTTAACCCCTCGCTCTGTTGGTGGAATATTACAATTAGGCGGCACCATTCTGCATACATCAAGATGCCCACAGTTCAGAGAAAGAGAAGGAATTAAAAAAGCTGCAGAAACTCTCGCCTTGAACAAAATTGATGGACTCATAGCGATCGGTGGTAACGGCTCTTTCAAAGGAGCATTAGAACTAAGCCAAGAAACCAACACGTTGATAGTTGGAATTCCCGCGACAATCGATAATGATGTTTTTGGAACAGATGAAACGATAGGCTTCGACACAGCTGTAAATACAGCAGTCACCGAGATCGACAAAATCCGAGATACAGCGATCTCCCATGAAAGAGTCTTCATAGTTGAGGTTATGGGCCGGAAACGAGGTTTCCTTGCATTAACAGTGGGGCTGACGGTTGGAGCCGAAATAATTCTGGTTCCGGAGGTCAAATTTTCGAAAGAGAACATTTTCAAGACGCAAAGGGAAAATAGCGCTAAAGGAAAGAAGTCGGGCATAATTGTGGCCGCTGAAGGAATCGGAGACACTCACAGACTTGCAAGAGAAATTGAAGAAAACACTGGGGCGGAAGTTAGACTCAGCATCTTGGGATACGCCCAGAGAGGCGGCAACCCTACAGCGAGAAGTAGACTTTTAGCCAGTCTATTCGCAAACAAAGCAGTTGAACTTTTATCAAAGGAACAGGAAAACAAAATAGTTGGATTACAAAAAGGCGGAATAACCAGCATCGAACTTGAGAAATCATGCAAAACTGAAAAACCTTTGGATCTAAACTTACTAAAGCTGGCGAATATACTGGCTACATAAATATTTCTCAAAGCAAAAGACAAAATGCATGCACATAATTGTACTGTGTGAAATTTTTCAGCCGAAAAACACCTTTGCTATTTCATAAAGCCTTAAATCAACGGTCTTTCGCTTACCTATCACGTCTTTTAATGGAACAGAAACAATTTCGTTTCCCCTAAGAGCAACCATACATCCAAACTGACCTTTATGAACAAGGTCTATGGCGGCGATTCCGTATCTTGTCGCCAGAACCCTATCAAAAGCTGTTGGAGAACCACCCCGTTGAAGGTGCCCAAGAACCACAACCCGAGTTTCAATATCAATTCTTTTTTCAATTTCCTTCCCAAGAAAATAGCCTACACCGCCAAGCCTAACGTGTCCAAACTCGTCTACGCCAGCGCTATAAACGATTTCTTCGCATCCCTTGGGCTTTGCTCCCTCAGCAATAACGATAAGACTGAAGGTTTTACCGTGATTCTGCCTTTGCTTAATGTAACCACAAACTTCGTCAATGTCAAAGGGGTACTCCGGAATTAGGATAACGTCTGCTCCTCCTGCCATTCCGGCCTCTAACGCAATCCATCCAGTATATCTACCCATTACTTCAAGGATAACTACTCTGTGGTGTGCCTCTGCGGTAGTATGAAGCCTATCGAGCGCTTCAGTCGCTATATGAACTGCTGTGTTAAAGCCGAAAGTATAATCGGTGCCAGCTAAATCGTTGTCGATTGTTTTAGGCACTGCAACGCATGGGAGCCCCATCTTGTAGAGCCTATACGCCACGCCTAAAGTATCCTCTCCTCCAATAACAACCACAGCGTCAAGCCCATTTTCTTTAACATTTTTCATAATTCTCTGCGCTCCGCCTTCATGTTTAATGGGGTTAGTTCTCGAAGTTCCTAGAATGGATCCTCCGCGAGGAAGCATTCCAGAAATTGCTTCTAAACCAAGTGGGATGAATTCACTTTCAATTAATCCTCGCCATCCGTCCCTAATTCCGACGATTTCATAACCATAGTTCCGAGTTCCTTTTCTAACAACTGCTCTAATAACCGCGTTGATTCCCGGGGCGTCTCCTCCTCCGCTTAAGATTCCAACTTTCATTTTCTCTTTTCCTTCTAAGGAGCCTTAAATGAGCTTCCAAATAGGCGCATTTTTC
>CAZCYX010000089.1:0-7767 GCA_964503065.1 uncultured Candidatus Bathyarchaeia archaeon | reverse complement strand
TTGCTCTATAAGCATTGGTAGAGGAGCTAACTGTCCGCTTACTCTTACTGGTCGAGTAGAAGACGTTGAACTTGAATCCACATCTGTTGAGAATTATATTCGGGTTCGGGGGCGTTGTTGGGGAGAGAAAATCTTCCGCAGAGTTGTCACGAAAACTTATGAGAACTGGAAAGGTGAGTCAATTGTTATAGATTTAATGGATAATTTTGTGGGTTTAAGTCATGTCCGAGAAAACAGCCTACTAACATCTGATGCTGCTCAGGGACAGAAAGATTGTGTTGTTGCGAATGGGTCAATCTTCTCTGCGGGTATGTTAGTCTCTATCAACGATGATAGCAATCAAGAGTACAATGAAGTTGCCTCTGTAGCTGGGAACACGGTTACAATGGTGAATAATCTTGCTCACACCTACACGGTTGCAGCTAATGGAAAAGTATGGATTGATCTGATTGAAAAAACGGACACAACTTATACACTTCTTGAATATGAGAACACACCTGTTTTCGACATTCTCAAGTACATTGCTGAAAGCGCTGACAAAGCCGGTGTGATCGGATACGACATGCGTGTTGAATGGGATGGCAAATTCGCCTTTTTCCCAAAGAACACCAAAACTTCGCCAATCAGCCTTTCTGAACTAATTGAAGAAAGTAGTTATTCCAAGGATATCCACCGCATTCGAAACAAGATTATGGTTTATGGAGCTTCTGAAAAGCCCTACCCTTTAGATGTTGATGGGCAACCTTGGAGTGATTCATTAACGGAGGACATAACCAAGACAGATAATATTTTGGAGCATGCTGATGGAGATTGGTTACCAGGTGTTGGTAACATGAATCTTGATATTGAAACAACAACTGTATATGAAGGTTCCAAATGCATTAAAGGAACAATGACTAGTCCAGGGATTTACATTGTTTTCAAATTTGATTTCGATACTGGGAAAGAACTTAACGGAAATTTATATTCAAAATTCGCTTTTACAATATATCCAGATTCTAGTTTTGAAGATAAAAAAAACGGGCGAATACGATTCACTGATGATTCAGGAAATCAAGTTGTTATATTCTTCAATTTTGAAGTAATTAACGACTGGAATACGATAGAAGTTAATATCGGAGAAAAGAACGAGTCAGCATGGAATTTCTGGAATGATGATTTTGATTGGGAAAAAATTGTACGATTCGAAATTATTGTTAATCAAGATCCTGGAGATTATGGAACTGTCTTAGTGGATAAGGGCTTTTTTACAGGTCGCCGATGGGAAAATACTGAAGAGAACTCCGCAAGCCAAACAGCTTATGGCTTAAGGGAATTGGTTGAGGTTGACGAAGAGCTTCATAGTGATAATGAATGTGATTTGCGGGCCAAGGCTCTTTTAGATCATTTAAGCCAACCAGCAGAGTTCTTAATTCTTCGTAGTGCCATTATCGATTATGGCACAGACCGTCTTTTGCCAGGCGACAAGATTCATGTTACTTTGCCAAACGAGAATATTGACTCCGACTTTCGCATGATCTCTGTGGAATACCGGGTTATCGCGCGCGAGCAAACCTTAGAGATCACTTTGGAGCTTGGGAAAGAGAAGCCGCTGCTCGCTGATTATCTGTATGGTTTGCGTGCTACGACTGTGACTGTTGAGAAGTTGATGCGTACGAAGGCTGGAGGGTAGTGTTTTTGGCTGAGCCTTGGATGGAGTCTGGTTCTACTGAGCATGCTCAGTTGCAGAAGATTCGTAGTGCTTTATTGTCTGAGTTTTTGCGGGCTCCTTTAGGACATATGATTACGAAGTTGGGTTTCTGGGAAGACTCCAATGGGAATCTGAAATATGTCAAGGTCTATGATGGTGAGACTTTGCTTTTCACGATTGAGTTTAGTAATGCTGAAGCTGCTGAATCTGAGACTTGGAATATGAGTAGGACGGATGCGTAGTGGCTGAAGCAACACATCTTCTTGGACTTCCGCAAAAGCATAAATTAAATCAAAAACATCTAGCAGATGTTGAAATAATCGACTTAGGTAACGGAGAAATCCTCGTTTATAATTCTGCATCGGGTAAATGGAAAAACGTAGCGTTACCCGGTGGAGGTGACATGCTTAAGGCTACTTATGACGTGAATGAAAATGGCGTTGTTGATGATAGCGAAAAACTTGGAGGTTCAACGAAAGCGGAGGTTCAAAATCACGCCCCAGCAGAACACGGCAATGAAGGCCATAACCCCGATTTCGCAAGTGAAATCGCTTTAGCAACACATGAAGCAAACCCAGATATTCACCATAGTGAGGCTCACACGTTAGAAAGTCACAGCGAAAAGAAACTTGATCAACTTGACGAAAAAACACCTGATACCGGCGTAACCGTTGACAGTTGCCTAATTAAAGACGGCAAAGTTGCGGATTCAAACCTTCTGGAAGGAAGTACAAAAAGTCAAGTTCAAATTCATACGCCAGCATTGCATGGGAATGAAGTTCATGACCCTGATTTTTCAGCCGTTGGGCACACTCACACGGAATCTGAAATTATTGACCTTGATCATAATGCACAAAAAATTAAGGGCAAAACCGTTGATGATGCCGCTATAGGCGATGGAAAAGTCCTTGTTTACAGAACCACTGGCGATAAACTGCAGTATGAAGAGCAAGCTGGTGGTGGCGGTGCAGATGAAAAAGTAAAGGTCACAAGTAATGATAGTGTGGCTGAATATCTTAAAGAGAAACTTTCAGCAGGCGTTGGCATCGCTCTCACAGAACAAGATGACGGTGGAGATGAAAGCCTAAAGATTGATGCGCATCGTGAGTGGGGTTGGGCTGATGAGCAAGGCTGGCTGAGAAATATCCATATTCCATACTCTTACACAAACCATTGGGTTGATAAAGGAATTGTAATAGCACATGGGTCGGGCTATGAGAGTTATCTGAACAATCCATGTGTTTTGAGACTGGATCAAGTAATTGAAGCGCTTAGTAGCTATCCTTACATCATCTATTATACAGGAGACGATGCTACTAATTGGCAGAGTAGCAGAATTTGGATACAGAAGAGTGTTGATGGTCATACTTTCATCAAAACGGGCTTGACTAATCCTATGTTGACACCGCCAGGGGCGTATACTGGCGTTGCAGATTTTAAAGCATTATATGATGTATACGAAACTACGGCATCAAAAAAGTTTAAGGCAGTCTGTACACTCTATGCGGGTTCTGCTAAATCATGTGGCTATTATTTTGGAAGTGCTTTCGATACGTGGACATTTCAAGGCACTCTATCACTCACTAATTTTGACAGTAACCCTGTTATGTTCCGCATGGGAAACGCCTATTTCATCTATTACGAAGACACAAGCCACAACATGAGATTAAGCGTAGTGAAAGATGATTTTAGCACTATTTACAATCATGGAGTTGTTCTTTCAGCTGGAGCTGCAGGACAATGGGATGCGGCAAGACTAGTAACTGTCGGGCTGTTTTGGAACTTGGGCGTATGGTATCTCTTCTATGGAGGCTTAAATGTGACCAATTGGATGCATATTGGAATGGCATATAGTAGCGACGGTTTCACCTACACAAAATATCCTCTTAATCCAGTGACACCTACGATAGCGGGAGCTTATATGGGCTACGTTGCGCCGAGCTTGCTAATGGTAGAGAAAGATTTCTGGATGTATGTTAGCGATTGGAGTTCAGGGTCTGATTTTGACATTTCAAGGCTTGCTTTGACGTGATGAAAATGGCAACGATTCCTTAGGAGGTGAAACTGTGGATTATAACAAACTGATCTGGTTGTCAAAACTGTGTGCGTTGGGAGAGAAAATCTTGGCAGGTGAAGAGTTTGTGGAGATCCGCTTAGGAGAACATGAGCTTGGTGGCGCAAATCTGAGGATTAAGGGAAACGTCATTTATTGTAACGTGCCCGATGTTGGTGTTTTCAGTCAGGAGATTCCCTCTGGCTTGATGAACAAAGCGGAGGATCTCTTGAATAAACTAAAAACCAAACTAGAGGAGGCAACGACACCTGGATGAAAATAAATGAAGTCTTGAAACAAATCGAAAACTCGCAATTCGGCGACCTAATTGAAATTGAGTGGCTTGATGCTTCTGAAGCGTCAGGTCAGTTACAGCATGGCAAGTTTGACACTCCAGTGCAAAGCGTAGGTTACTTCTTAGCGGTCAAAGGACGTAAAACTAAGCATGTAGTTATTGCGAAGGAGATTGTTGACTTCCAAAGTTACCATTACAATGTTATTCCTGTGGGCATGATTGAGTCAATTACTCTGATTCGGAAAGATGCTTTAAAGCCTAAGATGAAGCGTATCCTTCGCAAGTTTGCAGCCTTAACGGTTCCAAGATTAAGGAAGAAGGATGGCTGGGTTAACGCAAAAAAGAGGGTTAAACATGCTGAGAAATTGGCTTCGTAGAGCCCTAACAAAAACTGTTTCAACTTACGAAGAGGATAGTAAGGGTTCTCTTCGCAAAAAGACTAGGCGGGTTCAAATTCTTCCTTCAGAAAAGCTTGTCTATGGTATGTCCTTCGCAATTATCATGTTATTATCATTAACTGCCCTAGAAATAACCTACATGGTTGTGTTCCGTCAATTCAACAGTGAGATCTTCTCTGCAATCACAGGCTTGTCAGGAACTATTCTAGGCATCTTTCTAGGGGCAAAAGCATAGGGTTGCGACGTACATGGGTAAGTATTATTGGAGTCGTAAGGAAGAGGCGAAACTCCTGGAATTGTGGAAAAAGGGCATAACAGACCCGGAAGTTTTGGCGAAGGAGTTTGACAGGACACCTAGGGCCATCGAGATGAAATTGAAAAGATTGGGAGTTGTGGTGGTGCAGAAATTTTCACGCACAACCACAACTGCAATAAAAAGTAAGGATCTTTTGACACATGAAGAGGCGTTGAAGATTCTTGTTGGGACTTTGGAGGCTCTTCGTGAACCTGGTCTCGACAAGGTTGAGGTCACGCGGTTGAAGGCTCTGATTGATGCTTGCCAGACGTACGATTCTATTTTAGAGAAGTTTGAAAAATGGGTGGAGTTTGAGAATCGGCTTTTAGAGATGAAGAAGAAGATTGATGAACTCCAAAAGGCGCAGAATATGGCGTCCTGATCAGCGAAAGGACGAATTTGGCTCTGCAGAGTCAAAGCTTGATCAAGTTTGGATGAAAGCAGAGAAGAAACGGGAAAGGCTCAGTGAAGATCCTGCCACGTTTTTTGAACAAGTGGTGGGATTCAAACCCACCGCATATCAGCGTGATCTTGCAGAGAAGTTTGTTAAGAATCAGTTTGTAGCCATGCGTTGGAATCGTCAAAGCGGCAAGTCATGGATTGCTGCTGCCTTGCTGTTGAATTACGCCCTAACTCATCCAGGTGCTTACATCGGTATTGTTGCTCCTGGTTGGCGCCAGTCAAAACTTGTTATTCGCAGGATACGGTTTTTCCTTCGTAACCTTCCAAAAGAGGTTTGTCCGAAACCGCAGCGGACAGTGCTTTATTTCTCTGAAAAGTATGGAGGAGCAATCATTGAGGCTTTTCCAAACAATCCAGATACGATTAGAGGTCCTACACTTCACGTTATCTATTGGGATGAAGCCAATTTCACACCTAACGATGTTGACATGTATACGGCTATACTTTTCACCATCTCCACAACAAAAGGGAAGGTCTTAATTAGTAGTACGCCTTGGAACACGGATTCTGTTTTTTACAAGATTTTTCACAGTAAAGAGTTCAGCGATTTTGCTCGTAGCCACATAACTTGGCGAGATAGCATGGAGCCCAATGGACCCTTAGACAAAGGCACTCTTGAGAAAATCCGTAAGCAGTTTGCAGAGGATCCTTGGCGTTGGAAGCGTGAGATGGAGGCTGAATGGGCAGAAGATGAGACCGCCTGGTTAAATCAATCGCTCATAACAAAGTGTATCGCGACTGAGAAGACACTTGGCGAAGAGATTGAATTATGGCACTTTGAAAGTATCCATAAAGGTCACAATCTATATGCAGGTTTAGACTTGGGACGTTTACAAGATTATAGCGTCCTCGTAGTGATTGAAGAGGTTAGAGGAAAATTTTACCTGCGTCATGTCAAAATTTTCGAGTTGGGTACAAGTTATGCTAGTGTTATTGGATATTTGAAGGTACTTCAAGACCGTTGGGGTGGCTTCTGTAAAATCCGAGTTGATAGCACTAATCAGGATTATGTTGTTGAAGATATGAAGAATAGTGAGATCGATAATGTTGAAGGCGTTCGTTTTACTTTACCTCGGAAGCAAGAGATGGCTACTCTGCTTAAGCAACGTATGGTTAATAATCAGTTTTGGTATCCTCATTTCACTTGGGAGCGCCCTTATCGAAGTGATTTCTCAACTGAATTTAATGTTGAACGTTTTGAATTGAGAAAAGATGGATCTATAGCGTTTAATCATCCTCAGGGTACTCATGATGATGTTTTTTGGGCTGTTGCTTTGGCCTTGTATGCCACTGTAGAAATGGTACAGGAGCCATTTTTAGAGGTTATCCCAACATGAAAGAATTATTCAGGGATGTACTTCGCAAATAGTTTCAATCAAGTCTCTCTCTGCACTTTCTAAGATGTTGTTTCATCGGCTGCTTTAAATCTGATTCAGAATCTAGAGTTGGTTTTTGTGAAGGAGAGAGAATTAATTGGTTGATGTGGAGTATGCTCGTGGCTGGGGCGACTGCTTGGAAGCGATGGAGAAGATTCTTGAGAATGTTAAGTCGGTTAGGGATGCTAAGGCAAAAGTGTCGAAGCTTCAGGAATTAGTAAAAGATAAGAAGTTTGAGAAGATCAAATATGACTTAGGAATCTTCGGAATATTCTAATATTCAGCTTGGAAAGTAGCCACCTTATGTATTAACGCATCTAATTGTTTGTCAAGATGATTCTGCATTTCCTCGAGGTCTTTTCCAATATTTTGTACGTGTTTGCGGATACTACGCACATATTTAGAATAATCCTTCGCTTCAGTGAGTAGACCAACTAATTCTTCATCTTTGAATAAGGCTCGAAAATCTACCACTTCTTTCCCTTCAAGATACAAGGCTACAAGGATTTTGCGAAGGATTTGATACGTTAGTGCGCCGTATTCTAAGCGAGTGACTAAGATTATTCCATGTTCCCCACAGGATACAGAAAACCCTTTGACTTCGGCTTCGGCTGGCAATTGTTTTGTCGCTAAGATGCCAAATGGAGTATTATATTCTTTCATGAATTTTTCAAGCTGTGCAAGATAACTGCTACTCCATCTCGCTGTATTTTTAACTTCAATGATTACTGTCTGCCCTATCTCAGCATCCCGGTGTTTAGGTTTTGCAACAATGTCAGGTTGACCTGCTGCTCCTAATCTTTCTATAATGTCTTCTCCACAGACTCCTTCTAGCTCGTCTAAAGTTTCTAATTCTGTAATTTTTCCTATTGCCGCTGGCTTATACAATCTTTCAGAAATACCATCAGAAATCTTGCTGAGGGTAGATGAGAATTTGCTTAATTCATCTCTTGTCATGTTTAGGATGCGGTCTTCAAACATTCTAACATTCTCTGCTATCACTTGAGCTGTAGTTCCCTTCAAAGCTTGTTCATGGATAGTCTTTGAGTAGAAAAGCCATGATTCCAAGATACCATTTTCTCTAAGGTCAATAAGCCAACTCACTAAATCTGCCCGAACATCTACTTTCTCTAGTTCTACTTGAGTCTGACAAATCGGACAAATAATTTTCTGAACACTCAATCTATTTACCCTTCAT
>CAZCYX010000088.1:0-7822 GCA_964503065.1 uncultured Candidatus Bathyarchaeia archaeon | reverse complement strand
GCACTAGTAATGCTCGGCGTCGGCAAAAACGCCTTCAGAATGATTGAAGAAATAAGAAGACAATTCAGAGAAATTCCAGGCTTAAAAGAAGGAAAAGAAGGAGTGAAACCAGACTATGCAACATGCGTAGACATAGCCACAAAAGGAGCCTTGAAAGAACTAATGCTCCCAAGCGTACTATCCATCGTCGTTACCTTGCTCGTTGGTTTCATCGGCGGCATAGAAGCACTTGGAGGATATCTAGGTGGAAGCATATTCTCTGGCTTAATATTCGCTCTTCTGATGGCTAACGCAGGTGGATTATGGGATAACGCCAAAAAATACATTGAAGCAGGAGCCTTGGGAGGCAAGGGTTCAGAACCTCATAAAGCAGCGGTTGTGGGCGACACCGTTGGCGATCCATTTAAGGATACGGCTGGGCCTTCTCTTAACACTATGATCACGGTCATGTCGCTAGTTGCTTCGGTATTTGCTCCTCTGATTGTCATGTTTGCTTTGTCTCTATAAACAGAGATACCAACCAAATTTGATCTGTGCAACTCTTTTGATAAAAATGTAAATAGAATCTCGGCTAATGCTGACATGATGAGGAATACATATCCATGATTACTCGCGAAATACAGCATCGATATAGGCTTGTCGATTGAGCGCTGCCTCAGCAGCATTTCCCGTCATGTCTTGAAAAGGGCTTGGGTAAAACCCAATAACGATAGAAAGAATTGCAAGAATTATTGTGGCTACAAGCATAATTTTAGGAGCCTCTGTAGCTTTTTCAGAGATTGAAGTAGGGTTCCTAAAAAAGATTGTTTGGATCATGCGGAGGCAGTAGGCAGCTGAAAGTGCTAAATTGAGAATCATCAATATGGAAAAAAGAAGCATGTCAGCTTCCACACAGGCTGCCACAATCGTCAACTCACTCCAGAAAAAATTCAGGGGAGGGATACCAGCTAACGCTATGAGTCCTATGGCAAAAAGTCCACTTGAAATTGGCATTGAACGTCCGATTCCAGCCAATTCTTCAAGACTCCGTGTCTTTGTTCTGTAGACGAAGGACCCGGCACTAAGAAATAACAATGACTTCACGATGGCATGGTTTAAGATGTGAAAAAGACTTCCCGTTAATCCCTGTACAGATCCAATAGACAACCCTAACAAGATGTAACCCATATTAGCAATGGTGCTAAAGGCAAGAAGCCGTTTGACATCGTCCTGCAACAACGCCATAAGATTTCCAGTAAACATGGTAATAACGGCAAAGATTGCAAGCGTAATTCCCCAAGCTCCAAGCATCACTGGAAACACAAACATAAGGACTCGAATAAGCCCGTATACAGCTGTCTTAACCATAGCACCCGAAAGCACAGCACTTATGGGACTTGGTGCCACAGAATGGGCATCTGGCAACCACATGTGTAGCGGAGCCATTCCCGCTTGTAGTCCAAATCCAGCAATGATCATAGTAAGAATTAGATACATCCAAACAGTGCCTTCTGATTGAGCAAAGCTTGCAGACAAGTATGCAATGTTAAGTGTTCCAGTCATACCATAAAGGAAAGACATGGCGAAAAGCAGAGTCACTGTTCCCGCCGCGCTCATGATCAGATACTTATATCCAGCCTCCACTGGTTCCCATTCCTCTTTTCTGAAAGCCACCAAGACGTATGAGCTTACACACATGATTTCCAAAAAGATGAAGAGGGTAAAGAGGTCTCCTGCAAGGACCACTCCAACCATACCTGTGATCATGCCCATTAGGAGTGTGTTATATCCAATAAGACCTTTGTTCGGCTCCATGTGTTGAAAAGAATAGATAGAGACTATGAGTCCTATGGTGAGAAAGGTCAAAGCCATAAAGAGCCCTAATGCGTCAATCTCTAAACAGGTGCCTATTGGGGGAACAGAGAAATCCAATAGCATTGTTGTTACTTTTCCTTGAGTGAAGCCATCCATATAATAGACTGGAAGAAGTAGAAGAGCAAAGCCAAGTCCAAATGAAACATATCCACTAACGAGCTTTTTGGCTCCAATCCTATGGGTCAATAGATTGATCAATGGAGTGGTAACTGTAAAGAAGAGAAGTGTATCAAGCAAGGGTGTAAACAATTACTCTTTGAGCCTCCTAAGTTCCCTGACATCTAGAGTCCCATAATGTCTGTAGGCATGAAGAATGATAGCTAGTCCCAATGCAATTATACACCCCCCTATTCCAATAGAAATAATCGTGAAAGCGTGACCTAATGGATGAGTGAAACCTGGGGCACCATAACTGGAGAAGGCTATAAAGTTCAGATTTACAGCATTCAACATGATTTCCAGTGCGATAAGGAGCCTGATCATATTCCGCTTAACCACAAGACAGTAAAGCCCTATAATGTAAAGGGCTAAAGAACATGCGAGGTAATAGGCTAGCGGTATCAACTTTGATCACCTCTTTCCCTTCTCAAAAGTGTTGCGCAGCAAGCTGCAGATACGAACAACAAGAAAGCTAAAATAATCAGATCTAATTGACGCTGACCCCACAGGGTGTAACTGACTGCCTTTCCAACTTCTCCGTTGACTGGAACTATGGTTTCATTTATAGAAAACTTGGCGTATTCAAAGGGTATGAAATCTTGTTGAGTCATTAAGAGAAATAGAAATAATGTAAATATTGCGACAAGGGGTCCAAGGATTCTTAACAGATCAACTCTCATTCTTCTTTCCTCGTTGTTAGCATGACCACTGAAATGAAGAGAACCACAGCAGTGCCCGCATATATTAGCAGTTGGAAAACCATAACATATGGAGCGCTTAGGATGCCGAAGAGAATCCCGATGCAAATGCACATTCCACATAAACAAATAACTGCGTGTAAAAGGTCCTTAACCTCAACAGTAAATATTGCCAAGGAAATTGTGACCACAATTAAAATTGTTTGAAGCAATTCTTCCAACTATTCAACCACCGCCAATTAAACCTGAAAGATATTCTGCAGCTGGCGTAACATACTCTAAGATTAGACCAGGTAACACTCCAAGCAAAACAGAAATTGTTGCCAAGATAATCACAGAAGCGCGTAAGGAGAGAGGGGCTTCCTTTACACGGTTGAACCTCTTTGGAAGCGGACCAAAGAAAACCCTCCAAGCAAACCAAAGATAGTAGCCAGCTGTAATCACGGTGCTGAGGACACCAAAAATGGTGATTAAGCCTTTTCCGGCAGCAAGTCCTCCACCAAAAATCATCCACTCACTCCAGAAAGCATTCAGTGGAGGGGTTCCTACTAAGCTAAAGACGCCGATCAAACATGCAACACCCATAGTCGGCATTTTTCCAATTAGACCGCCCAATCTTTTGATGTCTCGTGTCCCTGTTTGGTGTATAATTATACCAGCGCACATGAAGAGGAGGCTTTTGCAGACAGCGTGGTTGATTATGTGTAGAAGGCCACCCATGATTCCTAACTCAGAGGCAACGCCGAGTCCAAAGATGATGTAGCCCATCTGGCTGATGCTTGAGTAAGCCAACAACCGTTTAATATCAGTTTGCGCTAAAGCCATCAGACCACCATAAGCAATAGTGATAATTCCAAGAATCGCAAGATAGTCTGACGCTTGCAACACAATTTGGCCAAAAGTAGTTAAAAGAATCCTAGCCATTCCATAGGCTCCGCACTTGATCATGATTCCAGACAACATAGCACTTATTGGAGTAGGAGCCTCCGAGTGTGCGTCAGGTAGCCATGTATGAAATGGAAACGCCGCCATCTTCACAAGAAACCCAATCAGCAACATGACAAATATTGCACCAACCATGCCTGGAGGAATAAGTTTGGCTATCATCAAATCCGGGTCAGCCAACTTTAGGAGGTTGAAGGTTCCAGTGTAAGAAAAGATGGCGAGTATGCCAAGAAGCATAGAAAGGGCACCAACGTGGGTGAATATGAAATATTTGAAGGCTATGTTTAATCTGTTCTTGGAGGTTCCCCAGTTTGCTATCAGGAGGTAAGACGGTATCAACATTAGTTCCCAGAAAAGGTAAAACTGTATAAGATTTGAAGACAGTATTACTCCAATCATTCCTGTCATGAAGAGCAGTAGATTGGCGTAATAGGCAGGTTGGTCTCTTTCCTTCTCCATATACTTGATAGAGTAAAAGCAGCATAAAGTGCTAACAGCTGCGGCGATCAACGCTATTGGGAAACTAACCGTGTCGACCAAAAACCCAAAGTCTACGTCAATAGAACGTATCCAAGCATATGAGAAAGTTAAGGGTCCTTGCTTTTCCATTACGTCTCTACCCATGCTGATAAGCATAATAACGGATGAGGTGGCCGCGATTGTTGCTATCCACCCTGCGCCTCTTCTTATCTGTCTACTGAAACCATAGAGAATAATCCCTACAATTCCTGGAGTGACCGTTGCCAATAAAGCCGCATGTTCGATCATTAGAGCAAACCCCTGAAGCCTCCTCCAAATAAGAGTAAAAGAATCACTAGAAAAACAATGCCAACAAGAACTGCTAGTATATTGTAGGATAAAACTCCACTCTGTATCTTTCTAAACTTTTCGGAAAGACTAGTAACTGTTTTGGCGATTAACCTGTTGAAAGCTTCTAAACCTCCGAGTTCTAAACGTGGATAAGCCCATTGTGAAAGCAAGGCCATTCCTCTGTATGCTGTGTCAAAAATTTTTGTAAACCCCATAATTTGTGGCTTTGTTATTCCTTCTGTTTCCACGTATTTATGAGTGATTCTTGCGAGAGACAGAAAGCAATTTGCCATGAAACCGTTGAGTACATTGAGGCCATACTCTAGAGTGTCATATATTTTCTGTGAGAAAAACCGTGTAGAAGAGGCGACTTTATAATAGAATGTGTCAATGTAGAAGCGATTTCGCAAAAATTTATGGGCTGTCTTCAGAAAACGGTATTTTTCCATTAACCTCCCCGCATCTGCTTTGCATGTTATGTAGATTTTGTAGGCTGGATAACCTCCAAGTGCCACCGCCACGCATGTCAATACCGTACTAATCGAAGGAATAATATATCCAAGAACTTGGAAGAGGTCGTTGAAAGTCAGTCGCTCCAGGAATAGCATCGGTAGAAGAAACTTGTTAAAGGGCCAGATGAGGAGAAGTGCCAAGAAATCTATGAACGCGGTTATTACAAGAGTTGCAGCAAGGGAAATACGCATCAGTGATGGAGGCTTCTTGATAACCTTCCTATCGGATTTGTAATTCTCCTTTCTGAAGACAAGCCCCATCATTCTAAGACCGTAAAAGGCTGTGATTCCAGCTCCGAGTATTAACAGAGCAAAAATCAAGTAGCCCAACATCATGTACGTGAAGTTTCCTGCCTCTGCGGCAAAATCCAAAGCGACTGTTTGAATCCAGTTCGTACACCAAAACCCACTCAGCGGCGGTATGCCTGCTAGAGCAAGAGCTCCAACTTCCATGCTTCCATGTGCGATTCTGCTCTTGAACCCACCCATATAGTGCATGTTGTCTGATCCAACTGCGTAGGAAATGTACGCCGCAGAGAGAAATAGCAGTGCTGAAATGAAGGCGTCCACTGTAAGAAGAAAGGTACCAGCTAAGTATCCCCAGCTTACATCAGCCATTAATCCGGCTAAGCCAAAAGCTGCCATCATATACCCGATCATGCTTGAGATACCATATGAAAGAACTTTGAATATATTATCTTGGGTCACTGCAATAAGAGCGCTAATCACTGCAGTGAGTGCACCTACAAGTGACATGACTAGAAAGAAGTTAATCATGCCACTATATTCTATTGGAGGTTGTGCGGCCTGACGAAAAATTGGGAGGATTCTAGCCATAATAAATGGGCCAGCCAAACATTCAGTTAGGGCGTTGAAAGAGGAAGGTGAAGCAGCCAGCGCATCCGGTAGCCATTCTTGCAAAGGGAACTGAGCCGCCTTTCCTATAGCCCCACCAAAGAACATGAAGGCTGTGATAAAAAGCATACCAGACCTTGCCAATTCCCCCATCAGGTTGTTATTTTCTGCAAGTTCAGTGATGTTAAGGGTCTGAGGATCAGAATAGGTATATATCAACAAGATCGACGCCAATAAAAGAACATCTGCAACACGGAGGACCATGAAGGTTTTCAAGCCCATATGCGCTTTTTCAGGGTCTTTGTGCCAAAACGCCGCCAAGCCGGTACAGCATATTCCAACTGTTTCCCACCCAATGAACATGAAGAGGAGGTTGTCCGCCAGCACTATCACCAAGTATCCCCCTATGAAAAGTTGTATCAGAACCCAGAACCTAGCCAAACTCGGCTCTTCCCGCATGTAGGCTACAGAAAAAACAGTAACTAGAAAACCTATGCAGGAAACCACACATGTCATAAGCACGCTTAACGGATCAATCAAAACTCCCAATTCGGGATAATGCCATGGAATTGCCAGAGGGCCAATCTGCCCAGCGAGAATGTCTGGGATCATCGAGAAGGAAAAGAAGGCGCTTAACCCAATCGTCAACATGGCCAAATAACTGCTGAATTTTCGACGAATCGCACCAATAAATGGCGTGACTATAGCTCCTATAATTGGGATGATCCAACAAAGCCATAGCGCATATGGAAGCAACGTTTCTTCCTCCTGAACTCTTCGCTATTTCGAAGAGAGTCTTATTAGATAATTAAAATTTCGCCAACAACATAAGGCCTTTTGGCTTTGCTGATTTAGTTTTGGATTTGACGGAGCAGTAAGGGTGTGCTAATATCGATTTTGTGTTCTTTGCAAGTTTCCAGGACGGCTCTGTGCAGTTCAGCATCTATTTCTGGTAGTCCTTTTATGTCATTTATAAATGCGTAGAGGGTGTATTCAACAGCATAATTTTGAAATTTTGTTATCCAGACATATGGCTTAGGTTCTTTTAAGACTCTAGGAACCTTGTCAGCAGCCTCTAACAAGGCTTTCTCCACATCTTGGATGTCGTATTCAAATCCTGGGGTCACCGTCACATGTCTTCTGGCCACTCTCTTCTTTCCAAAATTGTCAATTTGTGCCTTGAGTAACTCCTGATTTGGGATGGAAACTAAAATGTTGTCAAGAGTTAGCATCTTGGTATAGATTAACTCGATGGCTACGACATCAGCAAATTGACCATTAAAGAAAATTCTGTCTCCAACTCTGAAGGGCCTGCTGGTCATCACTATCAAACCAGCAATGGCATTTCCAATGGTGTTTATGGCTGCAAAACCTATGATGGTGCCACCGAGAAGAGTTAAAAGCCCAGATATCACACCCAAAGTAACTCCAAACGCCGCCAAGATAGCTGACAAAACCACGAGAACCACTACCCATTTGATGACCCTATTCAAAGTGTAGGCAAGATGTTCTTCTAGCCTCTTCTGATTCTTCAGCCTTGTGACTTGTTTGGCAAAAGCCTTGTAGAGAAGATATCCAACAATGACAGCGACAACCGAAAACAAAACTTTATCAACATTTGATAGGACCCATTCGCCAATAGCGTTAATGTAATCTAGTAGACTCATATTTAGCCTCCCCCTCTAATTCTATGTATCTGCGTCTTAAGATTTATCCGTAAGATAAACACGAAAAGTTGGCATGTGCCCATATCAGGCTTTCATAAACCTTACTCAAGATTTGAAGCCTTTTGTCGTTTGTATTGAATTATTGCTTCTTTTCTGTTGGTGAAGGCAAGTTCAAATTCAGAGGTTGTTTTGATGGTTTTTGTCGGGCAAATGTCAACACACTCTCCGCAGAAAAGACAACGATCCAAATAATATGTAATCTCGGCTTCTGAGCCTTTGCCGGTTAGTTCAATAGCCTTTGACGGACAAATTTGAGGGCAAA
>CAZCYX010000087.1:0-7837 GCA_964503065.1 uncultured Candidatus Bathyarchaeia archaeon | reverse complement strand
GTGTCACGTGATGAAAGAGGAAGAAGGTTAGGTGGTTTGGGACTAGTTCTTTTGCGGAGTTTCGCAGGTCGACTGGGTACCAGTATAGAAACTCCTCTCGCATAGAATCTAAGATTTCGTGGTTAATATTTGATGTTTCAGCTATTTTGTTGACGTTGCCTTTGCTGAAAAACACGTAGTCAAAGACTTTGTTAGTTAGTTGTTCAGGTTTTATACCATACTTTTTGATGTGTTTATTTATTGTGTAAAAGGCCATGTAGATGGTTGAGTCGCTTAGGGTTTCAACTATCCAGCCTGGACTCCAAGGCAATGGTGTTCCTAAACCAGTTTTTCTGGCGCAAGCCCACTCCTTCAACCAGTCAATAACATTGATGAACCATTGAACCGCAGAGTTAGGGTAAACAGTTGCTTTCATTAACACTTTCTTAGTTTTCTCTTTCCACGCTTCGTCTGAATATTTCAGGAACCACTGGTCTTCTAACACCTTAACTATACAAGGGGTTAGGCAACGACAGATAACAGATTGTGGCAAATCATACATGGAGTCAGCTATACCTTTCTGCTTGAAATCGTGAATTAGGCTGTCTTTGATCTCGTAAACAACTTTTTTGGCGTAGTTTCCACAAATATCCTTTAGGACTCCTCCGTGAAACTCCTTCTTGTAGAGAATTTTTGTTGCTTCTTCAGCCTTTGGATCGTATTGATCTTTGGCTCCGAGTTGCTCTGCAATTTCGATGGCTGGGTATTCTCCGAATCCTTCCACTTCGATCATGGATATAGGTTGTATCTCCTTGACTATGGCTGGGGCAATTCCAAATTCCCTTAGTATCTCAGGTTTCTTTTGTAGGTCTCTTAAAGCCAGCCAGTCGTAGGGTGCATGTGCTGGAACGCTGTAGACAACTCCAGTCGCGTGAGCAGGGTCTACGAACCAGCCCGGTAGAATAAGCAACTTTCTATTATCCACAAGGTTTACAAAAAATGTTCCAATGATTTTTTTACCCTTAAATCGCTCAATTATTTCGACCTGTCTTTTTTGTTCTTTGAGTTTGTTGGCGGCGATTTCGCTGATGATCCAATTTTCATTGTTTATGTTGGCTTTCACGTAGGTGGCGTCTGGATGCATCCATATGTTGGTTACGCCGTAGATTGTTTCGGGTCTGAAGGTGGCTGCTGGCAAGTAGGCATCATTTATCTGGAATTTAATGAGGATGTACTTTTCTGGCGTGACCCCTTCTCCTTCTTGTCTGTCAGCGTCTCCTGTGGGGCTTTCACAATGAGGACACCATACGACTGGGTGAGTCCCTTTGACCACATACTTTTTTTCTCGTAAAAGCTCATACTGCCACTCAATGAACTTGTTGAAGGCGGGGCTGGTAGTGTGAAATTCTCTTCTCCAGTCTATGGAAAATCCTACACGTTTTGCAACTTCATGACTTTCTTTAGTATAGTAAGAAGCCATGTAAACCGGGTCTACGAATTTTTCTAAGTCTTTCTCTGAAACACCATCAATCTCTTTTAAAGCTTGGATGAAGTCTTTGTCTCCGCATTTTACTCGCTCGCTTGCTCCAGCTAGGGGTTGACCTGTCCAGTGCCAAGCCCAAGGGAACAAGACGTTGTAGCCTTGCATTCGTTTAAATCGGGCATAAGCATCGACTCGTGTAGCGGTGAAGCCATGTCCTACGTGTAATGGGCCGTTCATGTATGGGTAGGGAAAGGTCACAAAACATTTTTTTCGATTTGGATCTGGGTCAGCCTCGAAGATCTTTGCTTTTTCCCATGCTTTCTGCCATTTTTCTTCGATTTCTTTGAGAATCTTCATGGAAGCCTCTGAGGTGTCTTGGGAGTTAAAAGTTTTGCTAGTTGGTATAGAGGAAACGATCCCTCATTTTCTTGCACCAAGCAACATAGAAAGATTAACTTGCTTTAATTCTTTGTGTTCTAATACTTCATTTCCTAGCTTCTAACTGTTTTCTTATGGTTTCTTCAGCCTTCTGCAACGCTTTCTCTAAATTTTTAGTTAAAGGACCACCTGCTTGAGCGAAGTCTTGTCTTCCACTCCCGCTCCCACCAAGTACAGAACCTGTAGTCTTTGCGATTTCTTGAGCGTTTGCACCGACATCGATTGCACCAGGTCCTATGAACACCACGACTCTGGCATTATTGTCAATAATCGTGCCGAGCACGGTAATTGTATTTGAGTCGGAACTTGTTATCTGACTACCTGTGTAAATTAGGCTATTTAAGTCGGTGGCTTGTGGAACCGGCTGAGTTATCAGTTTTATCTCATGAACCTTTTTGGCGGTTTCTAAATACTCTTTGGCTGTAAATTTGGCAAGTTGTCTGTTAAGGCGTTCCTTTTCTGGGCGAATAGCCTTCAACTCTGTCATAAGGCGCTCTGCCGTTGGTTCAAGCTTTTCCAGTGAGGTGTTCAGTTTTTCTGAAACTTTAGTCAGCAGTTTATCTCTACTTTGGATTATCTTCAACGCTTCTAGTCCAGCGCTGAAGACTATGCGTTCTACTCCGTCTTGTATGCGTTCGGTGTGAAGGATTTTTATAAGACCGATTTCTCCTGTATTTTTCAAGTGTGTGCCGCCACAGGCTTCTACTTCCCAGTCACCGGTCTTCACAACCCTAATCTCTTTGCCAGGCACGACACCGCCTTGATAAAGCCTAAACCCATACTGTCTCTCCGCCTCCATGCGAGGCATCCACATCGTTTGAACAGGAATATTTCTTATCACCGCTTCGTTTGCTAATCTCTCAATCTCATGCATCTCTTCCAAACTTATCCGCCTGAAATGCGAAATATCAAGCCTTGTTTTGTCAACATCCTTCTGTGACCCCGCTTGCCAAACATGTTGCCCAAGCACTCTCCGAGCTGCACCGTTAACAACATGTGTTGCAGTATGATGCCTCATTAGGCTACTTCGCCTTTCCCAATCAATACTCCCTTTCACTATGCTTCCATTTTTAAGAGTCGAAGCATCCTTCACAACGTGAACAATAACATTCCCAATTTTCTGAACATCCACAACATCTAATCGCCTTCTATCAAACTCCAGTCTCCCGTGGTCTGCGGGTTGACCTCCTCCCTCTGGATAAAAGGCTGTCTTATCCAATACAATGTACTGCCCCTCTAAGATTTTGAGAACTTGTGCTTCAAACTCAGAAAGATACGAATCCTCATAGTAGAGCATACGTGTTTCAGGAAGTTCAGAAACTAAAGCCTCTAGTCCCTTTATTTTTTCTCCTTCCTGAACTTGGGGTGCCTGAACATGTCTCTCAGCAACCATCATATAGAAGTTCTCAGGTAACTCCACCCGTAATCCCTCTTTTCTAGCGGTTTCTTGAACGAACTCTGGTGGAAGCCCATGAGAGTCGTAGAGTTCTGTTAAGGTCTCAACTGGAATTCTAGAAACCTTTTTGGTTTTTAATTCCCGAGTTATCCGCTTGATTAAAGATTGACCTCTTTCAAGGGTCTGCTTGAACTTATCTTGTTCTACGGCGAGAATTTCTATTATTTCATCTCGCATTTCCTTCAAGTGGGGAAAATCTTTAGACCAGTGAGAGATTTGGGTGTTGATAATGTGAAACAGTTTATCTTCGATGCCCAGGGCGTTCAGTAGTCTGTGGGTTCGACGAATCATAAGTCTAGTCAGGTATCCTTCACGTACGTTTGAGGGAACAACACCTTCAGCAAGCATAAACGCCAAGCATTTTGTGTGATCTGCAACAGCAAAGGCATTCTCAACAGGAATTAACATCTTATTGAGTGCATCTACATCCATTCCAACGTATTCAGCAACCCTTTCTCGAGCTGTTAATGGACTAACAGTTTTTTTGAGAGTCATCCAACCAGAAACCTCTGAAACCTTTGCCAACACTTTTTCCACTTCACTTATGCCTGCCATTTTAATAACTTCATCCAAAATAGCGCCATAAACCACGTGAAAGGCGCTCAAAGCACCTTGCGATAGCCAAGCGTAGCGATGGATTCCGTATCCTGTGTCAACCGTTCTTATGGGTAATTCGACGAACTCGTCGTTAACTACTTTAAACTTCATGAACACCAGTGTGGCGAGTTCCAAACCTTGAACAATGGTTTCTAAGTCGGGTCCAGCGTTCCCTCCTCCAGACCACACGTCTTCCTTGTAAATGATCTCTTCAGATTTGACTCCCAACTCCTTTGTAACAAATTCATGATGATATCGGACGGTTTGATCCTTCCAATACACCTCCCTGTCTGGATAGTTAAAGGCGTGATGCCCCCCCATTTCAAAAATCGTTAGGTGCCGACCGAAAGTTGGTCCCACATTGTCAACATCTACAAATCTGATACAAGGCTGGCTTATGACTAGAGGATTTGCAGGTGGAGGAACTAGCCCATTTGTAACATAGGGTTGAAAGTCAACAATGCTAGCACTAGTAAAATAAAGGTCGTCTCTCCATCGTGAAACAACTGGATAAGGCTCAATTCTTTTATGATCATATTTCTCGAAGAAAGATAGGAAGGCTTCGCGCATTTCCCTAAAACTATAACTTCTGCGTGTTGGTGGGTTTCCTATAAAAGTCTGTGTCGTGCAACCTTCTGGAGTCGCCTCCCCACAAGACTTTTGATCTGGATCTTGAGTCCAAAAATAAACGCCACAAGTTGGACACAATTTTCTTACGTATCCAACTTCATCAAAGAAGGGGACATGATACTCTTTCTCTGGAAAGCGCTTCAACTTATGTCCTCCAAACAAGGATAGTAACTGCTTGACTCAAAAGTTAAGGTTTAAAGAGACATTTAAACAGTTGCGTAAAATAGCCCTGAAAATACGCACATAGACTATAATATACGCGCTGACATCACTTTTTGTTATGCTTATTCTGTCGATAAATTATGGTTCCACAGTTAGTGCAACAGTAAAAATTACCTTCTATCTTCTTCTGTTTTGCAGAGTCGATTTTGTTATTGCAGTCCTGGTTAGGGCACTTCACACCATTCACTTCATTTTCGGTTAACTTCGTCTATAGAGTCTGTATTCTAAGGGTTCTGAATCAAAATGGGGACAAGATACAACGCTGTCCACATGGTCTTTTAATTTGCCACAGTAAATTCCATTTGACAGACAGATGGCATGTTTACACACGTCGCAATCACTAATTTTAACCACGACGCCATGTTCATAAGTTTCTTCAAGTAGTTCTTTCGGCTTAAGAATCCTATTTCGCAATTTGATAGAAGCTGCACTCATTTTAAAAGCACCAGCGGTCTTTCACTTGCCTAAATGATAATCGTTTCTTAGAAAAATAGGTTATGAATTTAGAATCTGAACTCGAGATAATCAAGGAAGTTAAGCTAACAAAACTTTAGGGTTCTCCAAATTTTCCTTTATTTTTTGGAGAAACTGAGCTGCTGGGGCACCGTCTATAACTCGATGGTCAAAGGATAAGCTTAGGTTCATTAAAAGTTTGATTACGATCTTCTTGTTTTCTACAACTGGCTTCTCAGTTAATCTTCCGACACCCAATATTGCAGTTTCGGGTGGATTTATGATAGGTGTGAACGTGTCAACTCCATACATGCCGAGGTTGGTGATGGTAAAAGTTCCGCCAGTAAGCTCATCCTTTGTAAGTTTGCCTTGCCTCGCCTTCTCTGCCAGTTCCTTCAGTATTGAGGCGACTTCCTCAAGCGACTGCCTATCAGTGTTGTGTATTACTGGAACAATCAATCCCTTTTCTGTAGCTACGGCAACACCTATGTTGATGTCGTGAAAGACTTTGATTTGTGCATCCTCTAATGTGGAGTTGATGATGGGGTGTTCTACAAGGGCATTTGCAACAGCCTTCACTACCATATCGGTATAAGACACTTGAACTTCTTCACGAAGTTTTGCAGCCTTTGACATGTCCACTTCCATGTTCAGTGTGGTATGAGGAGCCGTCCGAGCGCTAAGGGAAACTCTCTCAGCTGCCGTTTTGCGTATCCCAGTTAAAGGAATTACCTCCCGAATTTTTGGCTTTACTTTCTTCTCTTCAACATATCTTCTGATGTCTTCTTCGATGATTCTCCCTTCTGGACCAGTGCCCTTAACTTGAGCTAAATCAACACCATACTCTTTAGCCAATCTCTTAGCAGCCGGAGAAGCTATGATTCGCTCTTCAACTCTTTCCAAAGACGGCTCGGCACTAACTTCGACTTCTGGAAGTTCTTCGTCGGGGGCAGTTATAACCGCGAGGACTCCAGCAACTGGAACGTCAACGCCTTCTTCAACCAAGACTTTACGAAGGATTCCAGGAGAGGGGGCTTCTATGTCATAGGTCACTTTTTCGGTGAGCACTTCCACAAGGGGCTCATCCTTCTCCACGGCGTCGCCCTCTTTCTTGAACCATTCAATCACTGTTCCCTTTTTCATTGTTAGGCTGAGCCTTGGCATCAAAACCTTTGTTACCAACTTTACTCCACTCTGTTAAAGTCAAGCTAAATTAGTAGACAATCTCTTTCACGGCTTTGATTATACTTTTTTCGTTAGGTATGACAAACTGTTCTAAAGGAGGACTGAAGGGTATGGGCGTGTCTGGTTCCGCAACCCTTTTTATCGGAGCATCTAGATAATCTAAGGCGTCCTCTGCGACTACTGCTGCAATTTCAGCGCTTACACCAGCGGTTTTACAGTCTTCAGTGACAAGGACAATTCGCCCAGTCTTCTTAACCGAATTTAAGATTGCTTGCTTGTCTAAGGGAACCAAGGTTCGTGGGTCAATGACCTCTGCCTTAATTCCCTGTCTATCCAGTTCCTCAGCGGCTGCAAGCGCCTTGTGAACCATGTATAAAGTGGCAACTATTGTAACGTCTTCTCCTTTCCTTTTTACGTCTGCCACTCCGAAGGGGATGGTATATTCTTCTTCTGGAACAGGACCTTCTATTGGATAGAGGAGTTTATGCTCAAAGAACATCACTGGGTTGTCATCTCTAATGGCAGTCTTCAGCAACCCTTTAGCGTCATACGGTGTGGAAGGCATCGCAATCTTCAGTCCTGGCACATGCATAAACCAAGCTTCTAGGCTTTGAGAATGATGCGCAGCTATGTTAACTCCAGCACCAAAGGGCATCCGAATCACTAGAGGAACTTTTGCTTGGCCACCAAACATGTACCGCAATTTCGCTGCCTGATTTGCTATCTGGTCCATCGCTAAAGCTGAAAGGTCTCCAAACATGATTTCTGCCACTGGTCTCATATCCGTAATAGCAGCACCGATTGCAACACCTATAATTGCGGATTCAGAGATAGGTGTATCTCGTACCCGTTCATCTCCAAACTCTTCTGCAAGTCCTTTCGTGACTTTGAAGGCGCCGTGCCAGTAGCGCCCAATATCTTCACCAAGTAAAAGCAAAGTCTTGTCCCGAAGCATCTCTTCTCGCAAGGCTTCACGAAGGGCATCGCGATAAGTGATTTCTCTCATTTCTAGGCCTCCTTTTGAGCGTATATGTCTTCTAATGCCTCTTCAGGTGCAGGATAGGGGCTTTCCTTGGCGAATTTCACAGCATCCTCTACTGCTTTAGTTACTTCTTCTTCAATCTGGATGGCTTCCTCTTCGGTTAAGACGCCCTTTTCTAGAAGCCTTTTCTTAAATCGTAAAATGGGGTCCTTCTTTAACCATTCTTCAACTTCTTCTTTTGGGCGATAGGTAGCAGGATCGAACCTGGAGTGCCCCTTATGCCTGTAGGTTTTACATTCTATTAATGTCGGGCCTTTTCCTTGTCTTGCTCTCACAACTGCTTCGTGTGCTGCTTCATACACAGCGAGGGCATCATTTCCGTCTACAACCACGCCGGGAATGCCATAAGCAG
>CAZCYX010000086.1:0-7857 GCA_964503065.1 uncultured Candidatus Bathyarchaeia archaeon | reverse complement strand
GTAAGACCCTTAATGAAGGTTTGGTTTGTTTGTGTGCGTGTGTGAGACTACCTCTCTAGAGGGGGGGAGGTCGACGATTTCTGTTTTTCCAAGAGCTTGGATGCACTGTGGCAAGATAACTAAAAAACAGTGAATTAGAATTTATGGACGTATTTTAGAAGATGTGTTGCATTTTCTGTCCTTTGAGAGAGATCTAAGTGTAGATATGCCCCGTAATTGTTATGATATGGCGGGCCTTTCTTCGAAAATAACGTTAAGATTTTACCATTGTGGTTTATTTTGAACCCTTTTTTACTTGGTTCGTGTCCTCGAATCAGTACTTTGGCATTCAGCATTTTTAGTAGGTTGTCTGTAATATTTTCGCCGAAAAGTTTTCCAGCTCCTCTGGGCGAAGGATAAGTTCCTCTTACGCCTTCTATGGGGTCACTCCAAAGAATTTCCTCAAGATGAGTCTCACGTGGATGTTTCGTGTGAGCATAAGCTAGGTCCTCTATGGTGAATGCTTGGCTTGGTGCACCGCCATGAAGTATAACCAGCTTTCCTTCTACTACTACCACATTGTATAAGTAGCTGAAGAGTTTGCGTATTTTCCTGTAAACCTCCGAACCATTTTCACCAAACTTTCTACCTAGATGACTTGGCAGGTCATGTGGATAAGCAAGCAGATCATCAGGCCCTTCATGATTTCCCCTCATAAGCACAACATTTTCGGGAAACTGCTCTTTCAGCCACAAAACAATGTAATAAACTTCTGGAGAATAGATACCCCGATCACCATAATCGCCAAGAAAGAATGCAAAGGCGTTTTCGCCTTTTCGAGCCTTGTCCAAAAAACGGCTCTCTTTCAAAATATGTATAAGGCTGTCAAGGTCTCCATGAATGTCTCCAATGACGATAACTTCACCTTTCGGTGGCATGTTAACAAGTCTACCAACGATTCGCAAATTTTTGACATGCTTAGGTTCGTCAGATAATTGTTGAATAACAGTTTCAGTCAGTTCTAGAAATTCGTTGGCATCCACCATTCCAGCCTTACTAATTAGTTCAGAAGTGTCTCTTATGACAACTCCCATTTTTGTCACTTATCATTGAATGAGGTAATGCATAAAGATTAAGAAGCAAACTTATAAAAGGATGGAGTGAAATGGCTTAAATTTAAGTTGGAGAAATCACCCTAAACGCACTAAAGTATTAAAATACCTCCAAGAAACATTTGAAAAATCCTTTGTAAGGAAAGAATCAAAATGAAAACCCCCAAAATAAGTTTTGAAGAGTCTTTGGAAAAGGGAGTAGTTCTTCCCGAGAAGTGTGTTGGTTGTGCTGCTTGTGTTGTGGTGTGCCCTTTTAATTGCTTAGAGTACGTAGAGGGAAAACCGAAGATAATAAAAGAATGCGAAGTATGTGGCATATGTCCCCAAATTTGTCCCCAGTATAATTTGTCTTGGCCCGCACTTGAAGAGTTCACATTTGGAAGGAGAACCAAACCAGAAGAAGAATTTGGCATTTACCGACGTCTTGTGATCGCTCAAGCCACTGACAAAAATGTTCTTCAGGTTTGTCAGGACGGTGGGGTAGTAAGTGCGCTCCTTAGCTTTGCTTTGGAGAATGGGACAATCGATGGAGCAGCAATTTCAGGGATTAGTAGAGAAAGGATGTTACACCCAGTTCCAAGGTTGGCTATAACTTCAGAAGAGGTTTTAGAATGTGCTGGAACAAGATATTTTTATTCACCAAATCTGCGCGCATTACAAGATGGAGTCAAGCAAAACAGGGAAAGTATAGCCTTTGTTGGCACCCCATGTCAAGTACTAGCGATTCGCAGAATCCAAATGGTTCCACTGAAGAAATACACGAAGAAACTCGGTGTTGTAATTGGTTTAATGTGCACTGAAAGTTTTACTTATCAAGGGTTGATGGAAAAGCACGTCCGAGGAGTTATGGGTGTTAACCCGCGGGATATAAAGAAAATTAACATTAAAGGCAAAGTTTTGATTGCCATGAAAAACGGCGAAACTAAGAGCATTCCATTGTCTGAGGCAAAACAATACACACGTACAAGCTGCGTTTTATGCAGTGACTTCTCTGCAGAACTTGCAGATATTTCCGTTGGTGGACTGGGGCTCACTAATTGGAGTTTTACTGTCCTTCGCACAAAGAAAGGTGAAGAGCTCTTTGAAGAAGCGGAGAAAGCACATGTGATAAAAACAAGACCTGTCGAAAGAGAAGAAAAGGCTCTTGATCTGCTAAGTCGCCTTTCAGTGAAGAAAAGGAAAAGACGTTAATTGACTTTCGAGTTTTTATCAAATTCATTTTACGATTATATCAATCGTTTTACCTGTGAGTTGCAGAACACTTTCCTTCAACTCTTGTTTCAGGTTTTCGATTTTTTCACGAGTTTTTCTATGTTCTGCATCTAGAAGCGACCACCTGGAATCCACAAGATTTTTTCTTTTCTGCAACTCTTTTAAGTCTATTTGAATTTGCTCTGTTTCTTTTTTAAATGTAGATATGGTTTTAGAGGTTAAGAGTTGTTGTCTTCGTAAGTATGCTGCTTTACAGTTTTGTTGAAGAGAATCTAATGCATCCCTTTGAACGATGTTTTTTATTTGTTCTTGAGCCTTCCGTAGACGACTGCTTTTCAGTTTCAATTTTCTCTGATTTATTGCGTCTTCCATTCTTTGGAGAATTCTCTTAAGCATGGGATATTTTTCTTCTTCAGTTGCAAATGCCATGAAAGGATTCTTTAAATATTCATTAAGCTTATTTGCCTCATCTGTGGTTACGGAGTATTTGGAACTTAATATGAGGCTTTGAAGTTTTAGAAATGGCTTTTGAAGATGACGTAGATCACGTTTCACTTGTTCTTTCAGTTCTTCGATTTTTTCGTTCACTTGGGAAAGTTCACTTACTTCCCTTTGGTCCTGAAATATGGCTATTTCCTTTTGTTTTTCATCTATCTTTTTCTCTAGATTTTTTCTTCTTAATTCTATCCGTTCTTTGCGCTTTTCCAATTCGTCTAACTCATCCAACATGCCAACAATCTTACCAATTATAGAAAGCGCTTCCTCTACATCTTTTACTTTAATATACTCATTGGAAGAAAAGTTGCCTAGTTCTCCGAGTGAATCTACGGTTCTTCTTAATGCTAAGTCAAATCTTCTGCGGTCAAATATGAAGTAAGGCCCTATATGGGGAAACCATTTTCCTCTTTCCTGTCCGATTGCTGAAATCGTCTTTTCCAGGTTTTCATGAAGTACTTGAAGGTTTTCGTAGGAAATTTCGTCTGGAACATTGGTGTTATCAAGTATATCTAAGGTTTTTTGGGTAAGTTTATAGACTACTTTTGCTCGACGGTAAGTTTTGGGGTTACTCTTTGACATCTCCTTTTCGCTATTTTCCAACATTTTTTCACTTATTTCTTTAATTCCATCTAGTCTACTTTTGACATTGTTAACCAGTTTTACTGCGTCATCTTTGATGGGCTGGGTGATGGAGAAGGTTTCTTGCTTCAACCAATCTTCTAGTTCTTCGAGACGTATTTTGAATGACTCGGACATGCCTCCACTTCACTCTTACTTTAGATGTCGTTGGAATCATTAAAATCTTTTTAAACAAAGTTCACGTATTTACATGCATGCTTCTAGTAGGCGTTTGCCAGAAACAACACCGCTAGCCTCGGTTATTGCTGCGATTGACCTAAAATAAACACGATAAGCTTTTATTCATATTTACTGTTTACAAAAGTCTTTAGGAATAGCAAGCATCGTCTTTTTTTAAGTAGAAATAAGTTGTCATCCGTTAAATAGAGAATTGCTGGTTTGTATTAGTGCCGTCCATATTGTTTGTAGAGATTTGTTGGATACACTACGAACCAGGAAACAAGAGCATCTACCACGCCTTGCCATGTATTCCAAAGGCTAACTCCCAATATGTAGTATGTGAACGGGTTTGAACTAAATGGGTCACCCCAGAAGAAGAAGTTAAATGCTCCCGGGACATCGCTAGGTTTCAAGTTATACATGAAGGGAATTGCCCAATAGTAGTTTAAGAACATAGTTACCAAACACCTAACAACAATGGCCATGGCCATTGAAAAAACGTAGACCTTCTTTGCCGCAAACGATTCGCTAGAGTTTTTGGATCGAGTGAACTTCAGGACGAGAGCTGGAACTAGTATTAAAGGAATCGTAGCCGAAAACTTCATGGTTGCACCGACGACTGGGAAGGCTTCTTCTGAGAAAAAGAATATTCCGAGAAATCCTATAATCGAAGTCAGTAAACCACTTTTTAATCCAAAAAGCAGAAAAGCGATTATCCACGGTATTGCAATGAAGTCTAAAGCCGCCATTCCCCATGGAAGTCTAACGTCTGGAGCGAATACAAGAAAAATTGAAAGTGCTCCTAAGATAGAGGAGATAGCAAGCTCATGAAGGGAATAAATTGAAGACCTGTTGACTTTGTGACTTACGTTTCCCAGATTTTCCGTCTTCATTTGATTCTCTCCAGCCACACTGCTAGCATAAGACACATTTAAGAGTGACTACCTAAAAATGCGTTAATAACCAGACGAACGCCGAACATTACGGTGGTCAAAGCGTTGCAGACTTAAAATGTGCTTTGGCATTTCACAAACTCTTTTGCTTTTATAACTGTGAATGGACACTAATAATCGAGGGAACACGTTGTTTAAATTTGAGGCTAAACAGAAAATCTTTGAAATCGGAAAAGTCAAACTAGGCGGGCACCCCGGAGAATTACCCACAGTATTAATAGGAAACATTTTCTATAAGGGAATGCCTGAAGTGACAGACCACAAAGAAGGTGAATTCGACCAAAGCAAGGTGCTGAAGTGGATTACAAGAGCAGAAGAACTCTCTGAAAAAACAGGGGTTCCCCATTTTGTTGATATTATGGCAATGTATCCAGAAGCCATGAAAAAATACATGGGATTCGTCACAGAGCACAGTAATAATGCCATACTCATCGATGGAGCAAATTCGGAAACTCGTATTGCTGGTCTGGAATTTGCTAAAGAGTTGGGGTTACAGGAAAGAATTATTTTTAACGCAATTTTTCCTAAAATGCCCAAAAATGAGATAAATGTGATTCGTGATTCAGGCGTGTCTGCAGCTATTCTTTTGGCACAGAATGAGATGGACTATTCACCAGAGGGGAGAATCTCTGTTCTAAAGGGTTTTGATGGGCAAGTTGGTTTGTTGAAAATTGTGAAGAACGCAAAAATTAAAAAAATTCTAGTGGACACGATTGTTTTTGATGTGCCAAGTATTGCCTATGCTTCTGAAGCCATCAAACTTGTCAAGAATGAATTAGGCTATCCCACGGGTTGTTCTCCTGCGAACGCTACCTACGACTGGAAAATATCTCAAGACAGCTCGATTAAAGAAGGTTTTGCAGCCTCTAACGCATCTGCACACACCATTGCACAATTTAACGGAGCCGATTTTCTAATCTACGGACCGATAAAGCAAGCAAAAAATCTGATTCCAGCCAGCGCAATAGTGGATGCAATAATAGCATATCATGCTATGAGGCGACTAGGAATAAAGCCCCTTGTCTCAACTCATCCAATCTACAAGATTTTCTAAGTCTCGGGGTTAAGAACTGAGTAAACCTTATTCTTTTAAACATATTTTACTGATTCATTGTTAGGTGGAAGAATGGCACTGTCGTTTATGTTTCGGAAATACAAACCCGGCGACAGAGAAAGGTGCCGTGTGTTGTGGAGAGAACTAACAGAATGGCATCGTGAAATCTATCAAGACCCAACTATCGGTGGACCGCATCCAGAAGATTACTTTGACAAGCATTTAGCTGAGGTTGGACCTGACCGACTGTGGGTTGCTCTGCAGGATTCACAGGTTGTTGGGCTCGTTGGCCTAATTGTTAAAGATGAAGAAGCTGAAATAGAGCCACTTATAGTGAGCAAAGCCTACCGCCACAAAGGAATAGGGAAGAAACTAATAAAAGCGGTTGTTTCTGAAGCCCGTAACATGAAGGTAAGGTTCCTCAACGTAAAGCCCGTGGCACGAAACATCCAAGCAATAAATTTCTTGTATCAACAAGGCTTCAAGAACCTTGGACACATCGAACTGTTCTTAGACTTCTCTGACTATGCTTGGAAGCCAGGTCCTCAACTCTTCGGGTGCAAATTTAACTTCTGACAGATTGAAACTCGTACACAAAATTTGTTGGTTCGGAGGCAGCTTTAAAACTATGATTACCGTTAAGAAAGCAACTCAGAAAGATATTCGTGCCCTTAGCAGAAAACTCCTAACGCTTCTAGAAGACGAAAACAGCCAAGTCTATACAGAAAATGTTATCAAATTCGGCATTCCAAAAGCATATGTCCAAAAAGCTTTTGCTGAAGAAACATTGTTGAAAGCCGCCACTTTAGGAAAAGCAACCTTTTATCTAGTCCTCGGAAACAACGAAATTGTGGGCTTCGCTCAGACCATACAGCGAGATTCCAATAGAGTAGTGTTAGACCGTATCATAGTGTTTCCACAATATACAAGAAAGGGTATTGGCACCCAACTGCTACGTCAAGTTCTCATAGATCAGGAACGAGAAGGGATCAAAACAGTTATCGTAGATACTGGAAAAGAAGAGACTCATGCCAGACGATTTTACGAGAAAAATGGCTTCAAGAAGATAAAAGAGGCAACTTTAGAAGCTCCATGGGGGAAAAGCCTAATCTTAGTCACATATGAGATTCGTTTAAGAAGTATGTGATTCTTTTATTTGGTGCACTGAGTTATACATTTGCCAACAATTGTTTAACTTTTTTCACACAGTCCCAAGCATCTTTGGCATATGCATCAATTCCATATTCTCGGCATGTTTGTTCGGAAACCGCTTGGCCGCCAATCACCGTTTTAATTGTGCTGGTTAGTTTTTTTTGTTGCAAGAGTTCAACCAGGTCTTTGAGAAATGGAATGGTTTCTTCCACTGAGATGGAAATGCCTATTATTTGTGCTTTTTCTTTTATGGCGGTGTCTACGAATACTTCTGGATGGACATCTATTCCAACATCTATAACTTGGAGACCTGCGGCACGGAGAGTTGCTGCAACAATGTCTTTTCCTAAACCTTGAATGTTGCCTTTAAGCGATCCAAGTACAACTTTTGCAGCGATTTCGGCGGATTCAACTTTTAGATGGTGCTCAAGAATTTTGAAAGCCTCTCGCATGGCGGAAGCAGAAGAGGCTACATCCACAATGAAATACTCTTTCTTCTCATACTTTTCATCGACAGTTCTCATGGCTTTCCTCATTTTTTCCAAGGCGGCGTTTGCAGAAAGACCTTTCTGAACTATCTTTTCTGCGGTTTCACGAGCTTTCTGAATGTTGCCGAAGACGATTGCGTCGTACAACTCATTTAGAACTTCTTTGTTTTTCTGCATGTTATTTTCCACTTGGTGAATGCTTAGTTGCTGAGTCCTATTGACTGCTTGAAGACTTCTACATTGATTTGTCCTGCTCTGAAGGTACTACCGGTTTTTGCGTTGTTTACTGTTAGTACAGCTGGGGCAAATAGATTGGGGTCGATTTTGTAAAAGTCATAGCTTGCGTTCTTGAATATGTTATAAAATGGTTGTCCGTAGCTCTTGGAAGTAAGAGAGGGTGCGTTTTTCACGATTTCTTTTAGTTTTTTATCGTCGTCGTGTTGAACTGTGTAATATGTCATTCCTGCGTAGAGTATGGCATCGTTGGTTCTTCCCATTGCTTGGGCGAATTTTGGATGTAGGGATGTGATTGGAGCGTGTCCCCATGCATGTATTATGGTTTTTGGGTCGAGGCCTAGTTTCATGAGTTTGTGTATTCCGGTTTCTACGAT
>CAZCYX010000085.1:0-8149 GCA_964503065.1 uncultured Candidatus Bathyarchaeia archaeon | reverse complement strand
TATACGTCCCAGAGCCCCTCAATACGGATCATATCTGTATCTATTTGAACAGATTCCACGGAAACCAGCTTAACGAAGACCCATTCCTTAGTGTCAGGCATATAGAAGAATGCGTTCACCCTAGCCTTGTCGGGTTCATCCACCGCATAGACCAGGATTGCACCATAGGCAGTTGGTAGTGGTGGTGGCGGAATCGGCATAACACGCGGAGGACCATAGTAAGTCTCAGCCCCTGTTACTTTGCCCCAGAGCATCGCCTTTTGCGTAGTTGCCTGTGCTGAATTTACAGTAAAACCCAATACTAAGACCATGAAAATCGATGCCATCAACACAGCTTTCTTATTCACTCCTATCCCTCCTCTAACTTATTATAAGGGAGATTTCCATCAAGATTTCTCTCATTAGAAAACTCCTTGCCATTTATGTATAAGCAACCACATTTATAAGACGTGTGAAACAATCTTCTATACAATAATCGTACATTGCAAAGATTTGAGGAACTACCTGAAAGGCTGAAAATGTATCTAATGCAGACATCAAAGAAACTAATCAAACTCTGATGTCTCTTCCAAAATTCTATTAGTTCTTTTATAATATCATCTGGATTTGCTGGAGGAAAGATAGATGTTCAGAGTGTAGCTTTTTTTAGATGCTTATTCCAGATTATAGAAGTAAAGTAGCCAGCCACTGAACCGTTAAGAGTCCCAATAACGAGTATACTGAGTTCTAACATGAGGTTCTTTGGTAGCAAACTAATGGGAAAACAGTTGCATAATAGCTAATGAGTCCCACCAAGGCTGTGCTTACTGTCATCGAGGCAACTAGCTTGCTGGTTTTCACATTGTCTTGATCAGTTTTGACCTTGAAAATGAAAAAGAAGGTGTCTACATGCGCGCGCGCATCCACAGTTGATATCCATAGCATATTTTATTTGGTTGGTTGGATTAAATTTTAATGCACACACATAAAATTTTAATCCAACCCAACCAACAGTAAGAAAACATGCGCGCGCAACTCTGAACAGTTCACTCTATCCGTTCCCAGAGCAACACACCGACAACCTCTCCACCACCCCACAACGTTGGAGGGGTGCTCAACTTCAAACGATTGCCTGATAATTTATAGAACCGTTTGTTGCCGTCCTTCCCAGTTCGGAAACAAAGAACCTTCCACATGATGAATGACAAAGCCTTTTTTCCTGTCAAATTCGTAAGAACCGTAATACGATACGAAACCCTCATAACTTGCTTTGATTTCTTTAGCTGTTCCCCTCATCTGATCCCCAGATGCGAATTGGGGACGGTCTGGACGCATCACTTGCGCTGAAAAACGCCCCGACTTGGTGTAAATGAGTGACCCCTGCGCATTTTTTCCGAAAGGATACATTACTTCGCCATCTTCCTTTTGGATCCCAAGCGAAACGAGTTTCCACGCACCGACTATAGATGCTGATCTCTGATCAAGTGTCGGCTCCATTTCACATCATCCAATAAAGTACGTAATCATCTAAGGCAACATTAATCTTTTTTTTGGTTGGTTGATAAGACTTTGATCTCAGTGGTCTGAATTTTGAACCAGACGTTGCTAGGGGTCTGCTGGTTTTCACTCTAAGAGAATAACACTGGTGCCCATTTCAGAGAGGGTTTGTATGATGTATCTTCTGTGGCAGTATTTTGATTTTAGTTCAACACACATAACGGCGATGTTGATTTCTTTAGCGATTTCTAACAGTTGTTTTATGCCAGCCTTGTACTCCTCTGTCTCTGTGTATCTTTTGTAGCCGCCTTTACGGAAGCCCCCCAAAGTCTCGCTCATACACACATATCTTATTCCCAACTTAGGCAGCTCAACCTCAAGGTTTTCCCTCTTAAACTCGGGATTCTTGCTCGTTGGAAACCGCCTAACATCTACAAGGACACCAACCTCAAAGGTCTCCAAATATTTGACAAAATCTTCCAGTCTCTTCCAGTTTCCATACCCCAAAGCATAGATTTTCTTCATAAACCACTCATCTTGTTGCTGTGTGTTTCATCATCAATTTCATATATCGCACCAGAAATATTAAACAACTCACAAAAAACGATAAAAGAGGAAACAGGTATGCATATCGACGAATTTCAGGAAATGATGCGACGAATCTATTTTCACAGAGATTCAAAGCGTGGAGCAGAAGGAACCTACGAGTGGCTTGTAGACGAAGTTAACGAGTTGGGGGCTGCCATGAAAGAAGACAACATTAAAGCCTTAAAGGATGAATTCGCAGACGTTCTAGCTTGGTTAGCCTCCCTAGCAAACGTATTAGAGATAAACCTAGAGGAAGCAACATTGACAAAGTATGATGGCAAATGCCCAAAATGTCATAAAGAAATATGCGAATGCGTATTCTCAAAGCAACCGTAAAACCCCCAACGCGTTATAACTCTTTAACCTATGCAGGCAACAGCCAATCATAAACTCTTTTTATATACTCAGTCATCAATACAATTCCTCAGAGGTGTGAAAATGCCCTATTGCTGGAAGTGTGGAGCCGAACTCAAAGAAGAAGACAAGTTTTGCCCTAAATGTGGCACTCCAACTAAAGAGAGACCAAAAATAAGGCGTAGACACGTAGACTGGTGGGAATAGAACCCTTCACCATCTTTTATCTTACCACAAAACTCTTAAGAAGACCAGAAGAAAAATAGACATCACCACAATGTAGGAGAATAAAATTCTTGGTTTACTGCACTAAATGTGGTGCCAAAAACGAAGAAGACGCCGTAGTATGCATTAAATGTGGAGCAAGCCTAGCAACAGCACCACCATCTCGAAGATACGAACGCAGACACCCAGAAGAAGAATGCTTCGGAATCCCACGCGGCGGCACAGTTGTAGGCTTAGCCATCGGCGCAATAATCCTACTCTGGGGAATCATAACATTGCTGCAACAACCAGGCATTGAAGTAATTCCTTCAGGGATGTCTCCCTGGCCCTTCGCGGTCATAATCCTCGGAATTCTAATCATCATTGGTGCTTACTTCGGACTCCGCCGTAGATACTAACGCAACCTTTTCCTCATTTTTCAAAAATCTTCTGAATTCACACACATCCACATCGCAAGTGTAGCAGATTCTTTCATGATCCCACTGTGAAATTGATATCCGAGTAAAGAGCCAAAAAACAATCAACGCAACCAAAAAAAGATCAGCAAACACGCTTCGCGTAAGTTCATCAATCCCAACTAAAACCCAAAAAGACCCCAACACAAAAAAGACATTCAAAGAAAAGCGAAGAAGATGTTGCTTCGCTCTGAACTGGAATAAGCCCAAGCTAACCCCCAAAAGCCCACTCAAAACCACCAAAACAATGTTCTGTTCAACACGCCAATCGACGAAAAAATAGAGAAAGGTTCCAACAAGAGCCAACAGTCCTCCCACAGTTAGTCCAGTACAAGCGACACAAAACCGTCGGTCATCTATTTGAAATACATGCGGAGAAAAGTTTTCACAACCCGGATGATGCCCACCCAGCTTGGAATCTCCATGAAGGACACGCCCCCTTCCATTTCCAAAATTCAACACATTTGTGCATTGCTTTGGGAAAAAAGCCGCAAAAATCCCCAACACACAGATTAACCCAAAAACAGAACCAACAATGGGTTTTCTCAAAACAAAATCCTCATGTAATACAGGTGGGAAAAAGGCGAGTAACACCGATAGTAGGACACCGAAAAATGACATGCACAGCAAAAACATAAGAGGACGATTCTGAAGTATGCTTTGGGACATGGGAACCGCGACTTAAAACAAATCTCTGAACTGCCTTACGATGCCTCTGCCAGCCATGTACCAGTTAATTCTTCTCTTCAATTCATTTCTAGAAAACAATCCTTGGAACCTCCGCCTCCAAGAACCATAAAAGCTTCTATAACATTTGTAGAGTTCTTCTTGCACCTCCTCCCTTGATAACGTTTCCGTGGGCATTATGGCATGAGCCATATCATAGTGTGACCAGTTGAAATCTTCAATCCATCCATTTCGTTTAGCTTCCTCAAAAATTTCGGTCCCAGGAAATGGCGTAAGGGCAGTAAATATAGCAAAATCTGGGTCCAACTCGTTTGCAAACTCTCTCAAATGTGCAATTGATTCAGCTGTGTCTCTCCGTTCACCTATAATAAACATCGTATGCGCAAAAATGTCATTCTCCTTTAACAGCGTCACAGCCTTCTCTGCATCTTCTTGGGTTATGCCCTTCTTGAAACTCTCAAGAGTTGAATCTTTAGGACTTTCCACTCCAATCATTACCCAGTTAAGGCCAGCCTTCCGCATTGTAGGCAAAAGTTCTCTATTCTTGACAACATCATCACATCTCCATTGCAAAAACCATATCAAATCATCTCCTATTTCACGTTTAAGAAGTTCATGAGTAAGGCTGCTTGCCCGTTTGCCTAAGCCGAAATTATCATCCGTCAGCCAAATGAATCTGCTTCCATAATTTTGGTAACAAAACTCCATCTCGTCAGCAATTCGTTCAGGTGACTTCTGTCTCCACGTTCCATGCCAGTGCCGCCACTGCGTACAAAAAGTACAGCGATGTGAACAACCTCTCGATCCCTCAATTAACGCGTAGGGAGCTTTGCGACCAGCCATCGCGGCGAAATGATATTTATGAACAATATCCTTGACGAAATGGTATCCTGGAAAGGGAAGCTTATCCAAATTTTCAATTAATGGTCTAGGGGAATTATGAAGAATTTTTCCCTCATATCTGAAGGAGATGCCCTTTATTTTTGGAAAGGATGATTTCTTCTTGGCATTCTTAACAAGTTCTGCAAAAGTCTGTTCTCCCTCGCCTCGCACAATAACATCAATTTCAGGATATATTTCGAGACTTTCTTGGGCTGTTGCTGTAAAATGTTGACCCCCAGCGACTGTGAGGATATCTGGATTTACTCTTTTTGCAGTCTCTAACGTTCTAGCAACTACGTAGGTGTTGCAAGTGGCTAATGCACTTGAAGCCACAATGTCTGGATTGAAGGATTGTATTCGCTCTTCCATCTCTTTCCAATACAATTGTTGAGCATTACAGTCCAACACTTCAATTTCAACATCTTTAACTTCTCTTTCAAGGTAAGCTGCAAGCTGGATAATCCCGTACGGTGGTGGCAGATATTCTCCCATGACGAACCATATGTCTTTTGGCGGTTCAATAAACAGAACTTTCATGCAGTATTTTTCTCCAACGAATGGTTATTAGAGGTTATCTTTTAAGGATGCTGATGGCAAACATTAAAAGAAGAAAGGAATTATCTCATATTTCAAGAGGAAGAGACACACTATGACTCGAGAACGGCGTTCAAAAGGTACAGACTGGCTTAGCCTCGTTTCCTTAGGATTCTTCTTCATCGCCATAGGCATAGTTTTCACTGCAATCCCAGATCTCACAGGAGGAATTAGAACATTCCTTAAGGACTTCCATCTGGAAGCATATGCAAATATTAAATTGCCTGCTCCAAGAACCCCTCACCCGATAATTTATGAGGCTATCATGAATTTTTGTTACATCTTTGGTGCATCTCAAATCATAGTTCTGATTCTCAGATTCGCTCTCAGAGACCTCGAGAGTCGGAAGGCTGAAACTGGCTCTGGAATAATTTTTTGGTTAGGAATGGGAGTTTTCGCAGACTTTGCAAATTCGTTGTCAGCTGAGCCCACTGGTTGGTTTTCTCTTCTCAGTGGACTCATAATAATGATAGGGCTTTTGATAATCTCAAGAATTACATTGAGAGAATTATTGCGCATGCTCTAGTATTCTTTTTGGTTTGTTAATCTCTGTTGTCCAGCACCTGTCAACTTCCACAAGAAGGGTCTAGGTCCCTTTCGTCCAATGATGTTCTCTGTCTCTAGAAGGTGAAGATGATGAAGAACCGCTGAGTAGTTCATTCCAATTTTTTCTGCAAGAGTTCCTGCAGTAAATCCCTCTTTCTCAAGAAGCGAAACTATTTTTGTCCTTGCAACTAAGCCTAAACGAACATTCCTAGTTAAGGACAGAAAAGCTTTAGGGTGGTAAGATTCCTTCAAAGTGCTTCCCTAAACAAATTTATCGTTAGCATAGAAAAAAGGTTCTATTGTTTTGTTAGGCTATAAAATCTGAGAGGCTAATCTGTTTGGGTTTCTTCCCTTCAAACAGGGTATTTATTTCGTCTTCGATTAGTGACAGGCGCTGGGTATAGTAGGTTGAAAGACCATATTTTTTCACAAGTTGATACGCGGGTTCTAAGTATTTTTCAATGCCACCACGGTGGACAGTTAACATTAGTGTGCCTCCGCACTCTGGACACTTACCTTGAAGAGGTAGTCTTCTAAAACGTTTGTTACATTTCTTACATCGGAAGCTTTGAGTCGTGAAAGCACGCAGATTGCCTGCAATGTCTCGAATAAAATGGGTGGTTAAAACCTTCCGAGCAACGGTCTTTGCATCAACAGCTTCAATCTTCTCCGCTAAGAGAAGCTGACTCTTTAGCTTATCTATCATACGCTTCAACTTCGTATATGTACTCTTAATATTTCCCATGTTAATGTCTGAAACTGGAGTTGTATACCTAAAGCCTTGAAACTGTGCCTCAGTATTTAGCCTATCACCAATCAAGTCCATAATTCCGTTCACTTCTTGGGGAGCCACCTTTTGCAGGGTTTTTTCGTAAAACACTAGAGGATAGATGCTAGATACATCAACTTCATGAGCTTGCCTCTGCACCTCTCCAGGATTTATCAAAGAGATAATGAAAAGTGGAGCATCCATCATCCCCCCAATCTGGGCTGGCAAATAAGACTTCGAAAAGTTTAACAGAGGATCCAAGGCTAACATCAGTGCATCTTCATCTCCATCACAGTCTCTACGTTTTGCGGAATGCCAAAGAGGATGAGCATAACAAACATTCAGGTTAGTGAACCCTACAATTCTTCCAAGAATACCCACTGAGGTATGGGGTGCTAAACCTATGGTCAAGTGGCCAACCAAGTCATCGACTCGGTTTAAATTATAGTATGATGTAACCTCATAGACCTTCTCAAGAAGCACATCCAAGAAGGTGGCCACATGCACAAAATATTCCGCACATTCCAGAGGAATCACAACATCTTGTATCTTAAGTTCGCAAATCTGATGTACATCAGTTAGTGGCTTTCCAGTGTAATCATAATTGTAACCTAATTGCTGAAGCCTTTCTAAGGTCACACCTATTTCTTTTGGCTTGAAGTGTGTTAAAGGAGCATTTGTGACGTCAAACCTTATTGTTCCATCCTTAAAAACAGACAAGTCATATTTCGCCCGTAAAATCCCTTTTTCAAGAACCTCAGTAATTTTTGTTTCATTCATTAGCCCCTTCACACCTTTAACAAGCCCAGGCAGAGAATACCCCAATTTTTTACAGGCTTCATCTACCAAGTCTTTAACATTAACTGCTTGCTTCTCATAACTTCTAGAAGAAACTTTGCAGACTGGACAAAAATCTTCTTTCACAACTCTTCCGCATCGAGGACAAGACTTCTCTACTATTGTATCCACACCACATCTAGGGCACATTATTCTGGATGTCACCATCCCACATTTAGAACACCGCCGCTTCACCATTTCAACTTCAATCATAGTCTTCTTTGCAGCATCAATTACATTCCGGTGAGAACCGCCAGCCAATCCAACTGGAAAGAGAACATGAACAAGAGGCCTCATCTCTCTTCTCTTCGCTTTCTCCGGGCGCCCCATTCTGGCACCAAGAAAAGTAGGCGCTTTCTCTCTAACAACAACCCCACTAACTTGTTTAATGTTTTCAAAAACAGATCTTGAGAGAGTTATTCTCTTCTTGGGTTCGTTAAATCCGAGGCAAAAAGCTAGTGCATAAGCGTCATCATTTTCCAACCTAAGATTCTTCTCTTCATCAACTCTATGTGGTGTGTAGATTCTTTCAAGTATCTCTTTGACAGCTTCACTCATTTTCCCAGTTATTTCACTAACGGCATCATTTTCGATTTGAATCTTGGAATCAAAAAGCCAATGCCTTAATGATCGAAATTCTTCGCATGAAATGTTAGACCACGCGTACGTGAAAAAGGGATACAAAGGAATGTTTAGATTCCTAGCTAAGGATATGGCCTCCTTCGCAGTTGGCTTA
>CAZCYX010000084.1:0-8173 GCA_964503065.1 uncultured Candidatus Bathyarchaeia archaeon | reverse complement strand
GAAATAGGCTTAAAATCTCCATAATCGTATAAGGGAATATGCTGGTGGGTTTCGGCTATGGTTAGTTCCAAAAGTTGGATTCTGAAAGGTGCAAACTTTGTTGCGTTTTTGATGACTGTTATAGTCAATGCGTTAAGCAATATTTTGCCTTTGAATGGGAGGACTACGGCTGAGGTTTCTGATTTGTATTCGAATTTGTTTACTCCAGCTGGGTATGTTTTCTCAATTTGGGGTGTCATTTATCTGTTGTTGTTGATTTTCGTCTTGTATCAGATATTGCCTGGGAAATTGGAAATGGGATTCTTGTCTAAAATTAGCTATCTTTTTGTGTTGAGTTGCATTGCGAATATTGTTTGGATTTTTCTTTGGCACTATGAACAGATTGTTTTGTCTATTGTACCGATGTTGGTGCTGTTGGCGAGTCTGATTGCGGTTTATTTGCGTCTTCAGGTTGGTCAAGTTGATGTTTCTTTGAAGGAGAGGTTGGCTGTTCATTTGCCTTTCAGTGTGTATTTGGGTTGGATTACTGTTGCGACGATAGCTGATGTTGCTGCTGCATTGACTGCGGTTAGTTGGGATGGTTTTGGGATTAGTGAGGTTACTTGGACGGTTCTTGTGATTATTGTAGCCTTAGTAATCACGGTGGGGGTCGTTTATACTAGAAGGGATGTTGGTTATAGTCTTGTGATTATTTGGGCTCTTGGCGGTATCATTGTTAAGCAGATGGAGAATCAAAGTATTGTGTTAACTTGCGGAATTGGTGTGATAATCATAGTGATTGCTCTAGTCTTGAGTATGGTTCTTAAACGCTGAAGATAATTTATCTCTTGTATATGCGTTCGTGCCTTTCTTTGCATCTTGGGCAACGGTTAATTAGTTGTTCGAGACTTTTTTCTTTGTCTATATAGCCTGACTTCTCTGTTTGTCTCCATTTCTTGTCTAGATTAGAGTTGTGTTTGTAGCCTCTCTGCTTCATCTCTTTCACAAGTTCTTCGTGACGATCATACAGGTTATGAATTTCTAAAAATCCTTTTTCTAAGTATCCTTTAACAGAGTTTCCACGACTAATAGTTTTGATAAACAGGTGGATTTCTGCATGTTCCTCTAGCAGATGCTGTCTACACATGATTCTAGGGTCAACCATACACATTCTCATAACGCATCAGACATTTCCAGAAACTATTCTACATAGAATCTATTTCTTACCCCTAGCCGTCACGTTAATATACGGCTTTTTGTCGGGATTGTATCCCAGCTTAACCACTACATAACCATCATTTCGAGTTGTGCACGCGCGTGTAAGAAGTGTCACAGTAAGAATTTAAGATGGAAGAAACAGGAGATAGTTCGTTAGCTCTTTATGTCTGCGGATTTAACTTTTGTTAGGTTTATGGCGATGGCTCCTGAAAGGACGATGATGGCTGCTAGTTTGAAGATTGTTTGGATATTGAAGACTATAGAGAGGACTCCTGCGACTACTGCTCCGAGAGCTGCTCCAACATTGAACATTGTGGATAGGTAAGCTGTGGCGATGTTGCCTGCCTTTGATGGTGCATAATCTCCGAGCATGGACCATTCTGCTACAGCTCTCATGCCATGGGCGGTGCCATATATGATCATAGCGAAGATTAAGAGATAGATATTGCTTGTTTCTGAGATAGTTAGGAATGCTATTGTTAGAGAGGTGAAGGCTATGATAACAGGAATCTTGTGTCCGATCTTATCAGCTAGCTTTCCAGAGGGAATACGGGATAGCATATTGGTGGTTCCTTTGATTCCGAAGAAAAGGGCGATGAGGGATGATGTCAGGAGAAGGTTCTCTTCGGCATGTATAGCAAAGAGCGTTATGAAGAAGGCATTCACAAAGGAGAAGGTTAGCCGCAGACAAGTTAAAACTAACATGCTTCGTGAAGAGCCAATGGCTTTAAACGATTCTAGAAGATTTATGCCTTTGTTTTCCTGACTGACCACGTGAGGACTTCTGTCACGACGGATCAACAGAAGGGGTGCCAAACCTATGAGGGGAATGATTGAAGCTATTTGGAAGAGTTGAGCATAATTCACATAGCTTACAAGGAAGGTGCATAGAAAAGGGCCGAAGGTGGCGGCTACTCCTATACTGGTGAGGAATGTTCCTATGGTGGTTCCTCTCTTGTTTGGTGGTGCGAGTTCCTGTGTTATTGCAAGAGCTGTAGGGGCAAAAGCTGCGAGGACGAGCGCGTGAAAGACTCGTATCGGGTAGAACCATGTAGGGTTTGGAGCAATGGAGTAAAGGAGTAGGCTGATTGTTTGGCCGATAGTGACCACTGGTATGATAGGCCATCTTCCCATCTTCTCGGCTAATATGCCTAAAGGGATTTTTGCTGCTATAGCTGTAAAGGATAGAAGGCTGATGATTATGCCAAGTTCGAAGGTTGTGGCACCTTTCTCTGTGATGTACAAGGAAAGGATAGGTTGTACTGTTTCGGTGGCGAGAAAGAGTGCTATAGATGTTATTGTTAAGAGGTAGAATTCCTTTGGGAGTTTGATTGTGGCAGTGATTGCCTTTAAGTCTCCTTTTGATTAGTTATTTTTGATATTGCAATTTTTGGATTTTGGCGGAGTATATAAGGCGCCGTGAGAATATATAGGGTGTTATGGTCTGATTGGTTTTCGGAGTAGTGTCGTTGAGATGAGTAATAGAGTAAGTACTGAAGAGCTCGTAAAGAAGGCTGAAGTAATTTCAGCAGTCAGAGACTATGAGGGCAAAAGAATTCGAAGGAAAGAGAAAAGGGTTGATTTTATGGTTTCTCCTTCAGGCTCTGATGATAAAATTTTGATACGTGTTATAAAAGAGACTGAGTCAAGATCTGGATATGTCGGTGTAGATGTTGTTAGAGAATTAAGTGAGATTTTGGAGAAGCGAAATTTTGACAAGGGCATCCTCATTGGAAGACGTTTTACTGAAGCGGCAAAGAGAGAGATGAGACGTGAGGGCATTGAGGCGATTTCAGAGAGGATTACGCCCCATTTCAAGTTGGAGCGGCTTTACTTTGTGATAAATGGTTGTATAGAGAATCTGTGCAGGGCAAAGTGTGGTCTTGTTCCAGTGAAAGAAGCTGACTGTAAGGGTTATGTTGATGGCCGTTATGTTTGTGATGTTAGGTTGGTTAGTGATAATGCAAGTTTTCATTTTGAGCGTGGGTGGGTGGATTTTCTGGAGAGGGATTTGGCGAGGCTTTTGGCGATTGAGAAAGGGTTTAATGATTAGAGTTTTGTGTGTGCGTGTGTGAGACTACTCCTATAGAGAGGGAGAGACAGAGAGACGGGTATAGCTAGGTCTAGGAGTTTTTTGGTTTCATTATTAACTATGATATAATTTGATAAGTTTGTTTTTGATTTTGTGAAGGCTTAAATATATGGAATGGAGTTTGGGTAGGAGTTTAAAATGTCAAAGAGTATTCTGTCGCGGATTAGAAGTGAGTTCTCGTTCATGCGTGGCAACTTGCTTACTTTGATCGTTAGTTGGCTCTTTGTTTATTTCATTTTTTCCCTGGTTGGTCCTTTTGAGTCTCCGTATATTGAAAAGCTGGGAGCTCCACCTGTTGTTATTGGTTTGATGGCGTCTGTTGGAGCCATCATGTTAAGTTTGGTTAGGATACCTGGAGCTTATATTGCTGACAAGTATGGAAGAAAGCAGATAATTGTGACTATGACATTTTCGATTGCGCTTTCGTATCTTTTCTATATTTTTGCGCCTGATTGGAGGTTTGTGCTTGTTGGGATGATTATTTCCAATTCGGGTTTGATCTATCAGCCTGCTTTGGAGGCTATTCTTGCTGATTCTGTTCCGCCAGAGAAGCGTGGTATGGGGTTTGCTGCGACTAATGTTGTGCCTAATATTCCGACGATATTTGCGCCTGTAGTGGCGGGTTTTCTGTTGGAGACTCAAGGCTTTATTCCGGGTATGCGTATAGTTTATACGATAGTTTTTTTCTGCATGATGGCTGCGGCGTTTGTTAGGCTTTTTTTCTTGAAGGAAACGCTTCATGTGCCCAGGAAGATTAAGTTAGGTGAGATTAAGGGGGCTTTTAAGGAGTCTTTGGGAGCGATAGTAGAGGCTTGGAGGTCTATGTCGAGAAGCCTTAAGTTTTTGACAGTGGCGTTTTTGGTTAGTGCTTTTGAAGAACCTATGTTTCGTTGGTTCACGGCGCTTTATGTGACTAATGTTGTTGGGTTAGGCAATTTAGATTGGGGTCTTGTAAACACAGTTTCTACTGCTGTCGCTATTGTTTTTGGTTTTCCACTGGGGAAACTTATAGACAGAATTGAGAGGAAGAAGGCTGTGATTTTGGCATATTTTCTTTTTACGCCTGCCAGTGTTTTCTTCATATTTAGTAGAAGTTTTATTCATTTGCTCCTTGTTTTCGTGATGTTTGCTGTTGGGAATTGTTTGATTTATCCAGCTTATAGTGCGTTGATGGCGGATATGGTTCCGCGGGAGAAGAGGGGTAGGATTATGGGGACTATTGGAACCTTGAATGTTATGGCAACGGTTCCTGCGTCAGTTTTAGCTGGTTTGCTTTACGGTTTTGATCCAGCATATCCGTTTGTCTTTACAGTAGTTTTGGGGATTGTTGTGAGTTTGATTGTGTTTTTGTTGGTTGAGGAGCCTAAAACAAGAGAAGTGTAGGCGCTGTTGTCTGTGTGTGCGTGTGTGGGGTCTAGTCTATAGAGGGGGGTCTGAAAGTTTTTATATTATGTGTGACTGAATGTATTTGAAGGAGGATGTTTTGATTGTCGTGCTCTGGTTGTGGTAGCAAGAAGACAACGACGAAAAAGAAGAAGAAAACAAAGTAGTTTTTTTGGTTCTTCTGTGAATTCGAATCGGCACAGCAGAGATAGGTGTACCTAAGAAGAATTGTCTAGATGGCGCCTATCTTTTTGTGTGCGTGTGTGTGACTATTATGTAGAGGGGGGAGTGGAAGGCATTTTTTTTATTCTAGTGTGTTTCTAGACAGCGAAACGAAGTGCTTTGCGAACCTTTTATAAACAACATGCATAACATATACATTAACATACTAAAAGGAGAAAGAAGTATGCCAGAACCAGTATTTGAAATCTTCAAGGGTGCCGCAGGAAAATTTAGATTTAGGCTGAGAGCTCCCAATGGTGAAATAATCGCCACAGGCGAAGCCTACGAATCGAAAGATGGTTGTAAGAAAGGTATAACTTCGGTTAAAGAGAACGCTCCTAAAGCAAAGATTAAGGACCTTGCACAATAAAAGCGCCTGCTATTGAAACTACATCATTTCCTCTTTTTTTAGGAACAATGTGTGCTTAAATAGGACATATTCTCTTCTTCTCTCTCGTTTGAAACTCAGAAAAAATTTTGATTTTTCAAAACTGCGTTCTATCCTAGTTCTTTTCCGCATCTGGGGCAGAACTTTGCTGTTTCATCGAGGACTTGGCCGCATTTTGGGCATACTCTGGTTATGCGTTTGCCGAAGGCTGCGCCTGGTGGGCTTTCTCTGACGATGAGGTATAGGATTAGTCCGATTATGTTGAGGAAGAAGACGATTATTGCCCAGAGGATGCCGTTCATTCCTCGGGATTCGGCGTCTTGGTAAACCCAGAAGAGGATGAGGATTCCTATTGCGAAAAATGCTAATGGGATTAAGATTACGAATGGGAGCCACCAAATTTGCATTTGTTGAATGAGAGACGATAACATCATTTTGAGTCTACCTGTTTTTAGTTGTTGTTGACGGCTTGATATAAAAGTTGCAGACTACGGTGATTTGTAGGTCACTTGCATTTCGCTCATGGAATAGAAAAAAGGGGTTTATAGGGAGTCTCTAGAGGAGAGAGTTTACATAGGAGACTTGTATTTGCCTTTTTCTAACCATTCCATGGCTTCAGCTTCTCTGATTCTTTGTAGACGCTGTTTTTCTTCTAGAACCTTGATTTCATTATACTTTTGAGATATTAAGGCTCTGATAACTTCGGTGTTCTGCTTCAGACCCATATATTGTTTTACAACTTCGAATTTTTCAACCTCAGCGGCTTCAAAGTCCATTCTTATTGGTATTTTCCTCTCCAGAATCATTTTTTGGCTCATTTTCTATACACCTAAAGTGTATATAGATTAGAAGAATAATAAACATTATGTGTATATTGTATTTATGGTAATTACTTACTTCGTCACAAAAGCGTAAGATGTAAATATTGGTGTACAGACTTCAACGATAACTAAAGAGAGATTTGTTGTGATTGAGATGCCGAAAATTATAGCGAAAACTAAGCTTATAGAGAATGTTCGTACGATAGTGGACAACTCCAGAACCCACAGCGTTGTTTGCGACTTGACGCCGGTTAAGGGTGGCCAAGACACTGGACCAACAGCTCTGGAACTAGCAGTAATGGGGCTATCTGATTGTGCCGCTACGATATTTGCCGATGTTGCCAAACAGAGCAAGATTGAGGTCACAAAACTCGAAGTTGTAGCGGAAGCGGAAAAGCCTGCAGACTCACCGCTATTGAATGGCGTAAAGCTTAAAGTCAATGTCTCAGCCAAAGCAAGAAAACAGTTAATTGAAGCGATTTGGCGAAGAACAGAAGCAAATTGCCCAGTGGTCGCGATATTCAAGGAACCAATACCTGTAGAAGTTGAGTTGGAAACAACAACCGTTGAGTAAATCTACACAACATACAATCCCTTCTTTTTTATGATTATTGTATCAGTTAAAGAACCCTCAAACAATTACCAGAATTGCACTTGTTGTTGGATGGGTGGCGACATGCGCGCACTCGTAATCTGTCCATTTTCTAGTTTTTCACTACTGTCGGTTGGACTAATTGGTTGCAGTGAGGGCATTTAGCCCATCCCCTTGCTCGGTTTGCCTTCCATTGGTTTTTGCAAAAAGGACATTGCAATAAGACATGTTCTCCTGCATAGAGGACTTGTCGGCTGAAGGCTAGAACGATAATTCCTAAAACTAGAGCAGCAGCGCCCATTATGGTTAAGTGCATCAGTTTTAACGTGACGCCGAAGCCGAAGTCAAACTCTTCTGTCCAGAGATATGCTTCTAAAGCTGAAAGTATATCATGCGAAGCGGAGACGTTGGGCCATGCCGTCCATAATACTGCAACCAGCACAGTTAATCCGACAAAACAGAGTGCGAAGGCTAATGCGTAACCAGCTATGTAACGTATAGTGATTTTTTTCATGAAGCATCTAGGTCTTGGTTGAGATGCTATTCTTATTTGGTTTATGAAGTTAAGATAAACAATGCTCGCACGTTTTGTTTCCCATGTTTCTAAACATTACGCGTTTGCTTTAGGGGTTCTTTTTTCTCTTCCAGAAAGAGGAGAATCCAAACAGAAAAAGCATATTAGAAATTAGGCTTTTATATGGAATTATGAGTGATTGGATTAAGAACCTGTTTATTGAACATTCGGATCTGTTCTTGAAACTTTTGGATTATAGGTGGGGTCGTACTGAAGAGTTAGTTGACGGAATGGTGAAGGTGCTTAAAGACTCTGGGGTTGCCTCAGGTAATCTGCTTGATTTGTGTTGTGGAAACGGGCGAGTATCAATTTACATGGCTAAGAAAGGGTTTAGGACTGTGGGAGTTGATATTTCAAAGGCTTTCATAGAGGATGCTAAGAGGAAGGCTGAGGAGCACAAGGTTTCTGACTTGACGACTTTTCTGGAGGGAGACGTTAGAAATCTTAAGACTATTGTTGGGAGTAAGTTTGAGCCTTTTGATGTGGTTGTTAGTGCTTGGACTTCTGTCGGATATTATTCACCTGAGGATGATCTTAGGGTGTTTAGGCAGGCGAGGGGGCTTTCAAGGGAGGGAGCGATACTTTTCATTGCTGAGACCGGTCACAGCGAATATATTTCGTTGAGGTTTGCTCCGACTTCCTTTATGGAGTTGGAGGACATGGTGGTGTTGGAGAGCAGGAAGTATGATCCGATTAAGTCGGAGATAACTACTTCTTGGGCTTTTTACGATAAGCGTGGGGAGGATTTGAGGTTCATAGATAGGGTGGAGTTTCGTCTTCATGTTTACAGTTATAGTGAGTTTTGTGGTCTTCTTGGTGAGGCGGGTTGGGAGGCTGTGGCGTTGTATGGGAGTCTGGCAACATTGCAGCCGAAGAGTCCTTTGTCACACATGAACATAGTGGC
>CAZCYX010000083.1:0-8278 GCA_964503065.1 uncultured Candidatus Bathyarchaeia archaeon | reverse complement strand
GCTTCTTTCGCCGGGTCTAGAATCTTTCTTGGATCAAACTCTATAGGTGATTTCGCTAAGAATTCGCGTATCGTTGCTGTGAAAGCAAGCCGCAAGTCCGTGTCAATATTTATTTTCGCTATTCCTAGAGAAATGGCTCTTCTGACATGCTCTTCTGGTATACCTTTTGCTCCGCTCAGTTCAGCCCCGTATTTAATGGCTTTTTCAACGATCCATGATGGAACGCTTGAGGCACCATGCAACACAAGCGGAACATCAACCCTTTCACGTATAAGTTTTAACCTTTCAAAATCAAGTTTCGGTTCTCCTTTGAATTTGTAGGCTCCGTGAGAGGTGCCTATCGCAACAGCGAGGGCATCAACGCTCGTGCTTTTAACAAACTCTTTGGCTACGTCAGGGTCAGTCAAAACGGCTTCTCTCTCCCCAACGGTTGACTCCTCTATACCCGCAAGTTTTCCAAGCTCTGCTTCAACTGAAACTCCCCTCGAATGTACCAAATCAACCACACGCTTTGTTAATGCAACATTTTCTTCAAACTTCAAATGAGATCCGTCAATCATAACGGAGGTAAAGCCGGCCTCCAAGCATCTAGAAACTGTTTCCAAGTCTTTGCCGTGGTCAAGGTGCAGGGACATTGGCATCGGTGTTGATTCCGCTGCCGTTTTGACCATTTCTGAGATATAAGATAAACCAGCATACTGGATAGAACTTGGCGTAACAGCAACTATAACAGGCGACTTCTCCTCCACCGCAGCCTCAGCAACAGCTAATAAGCTTTCCAGATTACTGATGTTGTAGGCTCCAACGGCATATGCTTCTCGCCTCGCAGTCAATAATAACTCTTTATTTGTAACAAGCATACGCTTTCACTGTGACCCAATATTAACGTAAAGCCAATATAAATTGTGTATATGGTTTAAAGCAAAAGCCCACACATGTATGCACATCCTAACTTTATGCAATAAAGTTGAATCTCTCAGGGCTTCAGAACGGATATATACCGTTTCTCTTTCAATTTTCCTTGACTCTTCCCAAACTTTCTCCATATCTCCTCAATTTAGTGATTAAAGTACTCGCTTCTGAAGTGTTCCTTTTTTCTTATACATGAAATAAAGATGCAAAAAGGTTCCTGCACAACACCGCGGATTCCAATGTCCTTTGCTGGACCCATGCGCGCGTTCTAATGAATGGGTTCTCGCATTAAATTTAAACGTACGTTTAGATTTAACCCACGGCGCCAAAATTACCGTGCATCACTTTTAATTCTCTTTTTATAATTCGCATAACTACTTGACGAGATGAATAGAGGATTAACCATATGAAAAAAAAGAAAGGGATGATTAATTGAAATGTTATTTCATTAATGTTTATGGAAAAGCCGTTGGTGGCTTTTATCATTGACCAGTAGCTTGGTGCGTTCTGTTTGTTGTGGATAAAGTCTACATAATAGATGTCGTTGTAATAGAACCATATTTCTACGCTGGGATGGGTGCGTGTCTTGTAGTAACCATAGGGAAAACCTCTTCTCTCAATTAATCTAAGAGAGTCGTCGTCATAAAAGGGTCCACTAGTGGCTTCTAGAGCTAACCATCGATTATCTTCGTACACTTCTACCCAAGCATGGCCTCCTTCGGTTCCTCTAACATTAACTAGTCCCAGAACAACTCGTACATTTTCTGCTTCAACTCCTTCCGCCCTCAAAAGAGAAACCAACGTGTTTGCTTGCTCTTCGCAGTCACTTGCTTCTCTGGGTTTAGCTGGATTAGTCGGATAATACGGAGTGTCAACAAGAAAAGTATGAGGCATCAGCCACTTCTCAGCCATCTCGTTCAAGGTGACATCTGACACCCACACCCAACCCACCGCAACATTGTAGGCTTCAACTTTTCCATTCACCTTATCCGACAATTGCTCAACTGCCAGATCCGAAGGGGTAATATAATCTTGATAAGGAAGTTCATGCGTAGAATTTTGATTCCAAATCTGTAACAGTTTATTCAATTGAACATCTAGTTGAGGTGGATAGTCTGGGGTTACCATTTGTATCAGATAAATTGTCAAAGAGGTTCCAAATACGACTGATACCAATACTAAACCGATTAACAAAATTATGGTTTTCCGTGTCTCTACCGTAGTCATCTACCATCTATTTCTGAGTTTCCCTAACAACTTTTAAGAGTTCAGAACAGGTAATACGGATTCGTTATCAAGATGTAGCGTAGACATAAAGTACAAGTTTAAAGTTTAAATTTAGATTGGTTCAATTACGGTTTAACTGGTGAGTTATGTTGGCAGAAATATCTTTCCAAGAATTTCAGAAACTCAACCTCAGAGTTGGCGAAGTTGTGAAAGCCGAGCAAATAGCTGGCTCTAGAAATCTAATTAAAATGATAGTTGACTTTGGCTTCGAAAAAAGACAGTCTGTAGCAGGATTATTGCAATACTATAAACCAGAGGAGTTAACTGGCAAGAAATTCGCCTTTATCTTAAATTTGCAGAGGAAGAGGTTTATGGGCATAGAGTCCCAATGCATGGTGTTGGCTGCTGAAGATGAAAAAGGCAGTGTGGTTTTACTAAAGCCTGAAAAAGACATTGAAGTTGGAAGTCGCATCAGATAGAAGAACACAAAAATTATCAAATCCTTTTATCTTAGTTCTCCCCTTATGAGTAGACAATGTTACACGTTTGGTTGTATAGTCTTGTTAGCGTTATCATCGTGAGTTTAATTTCTATAGTTGGTATTCTAACCTTTTTACTTAGTCATAAAAGGCTTAGGAGTTTGCTTTCATATCTGGTGAGTTTTTCTGTTGGCGGACTATTTGGCGATGCTTTCATTCATTTAATTCCTGAAGCAGTAGAAGAGGTCGGGTTTGAATTGAATATGTCTTTATGCGTTCTGTTGGGACTCCTATCATCCTTCATTATAGAGAAATTCATTCACTGGAGACACTGCCACATACCAACGTCAGAGGAGCATCCCCACCCCTTCGCCTACATGAACCTTCTTGGTGATGCGGTTCACAATTTTATAGATGGCTTGTTGATTGCTGGGAGTTACTTGTATGCATATATGTATGCAAGCTTACCAGTCGGAATTGGAACAACCCTTGCAGTCATTTTTCATGAGATTCCTCAAGAAATTGGAGACTTTGGAGTGCTGATTTACGGAGGTTTCAGTCGTTCTAAGGCTTTGCTTTTCAATTTCTTGTCTGCTCTTACAGCTATAATGGGAGCCCTCGTGTTCCTCGGTTTAAGTCCTTACATAAAAGACTACACGATATACTTGCTACCATTTGCTGCAGGAGAGTTCATCTATATTGCAGGTTCCGACTTAGTCCCAGAGCTTCATAAGGAAACTAACCCTTCCAAATCCACACTGCAGTTGATAGCCCTTATCTTCGGGTTGGCAATTCTCTTCTTACTTATTTTCTTGGAATAATTTATGCCTCAAAAGAAAGCTTTAAATCAGATTTTAGACACCCACTGCGTTTACACTATATGGACCGATGACTGATGACCACTCGCCTAAACATCAGAAATTTCGTTAAAGGAAAAGATGAAGAAATTTGGCTTACGATAGGAAATGAAGCCTTCAAAGAGTATGACGACTTTAGGCCCACTACAATGGAGGACATGAAAATCTGGGAGAAAAATCCCATATTTAGCACTGAAGGAATGTTCATCGCAGAGTTAAATGGAAACTCGGTTGGAAGAGTGAACGCCTTTGTTGATAAGATGCGGAAAGATAAGAAATGTTTCATCGATAAACTCGGTGTTATTCCACGATTTAGAAGAAAAGGTGTAGGAAGAGAATTAGTTAACAGAGCTCTTCAAAGCCTAAAGGAAAGGGGAATGGAAACAGCGGAAACCTGGACAAGAGAGGATAGACCCGTATGTAAAAGATTATTCGAATCCATGGGCTTTGAATTGATTAGAGTGTTTAGCACTATGACGCGAAATTTACACTCTATCCCATCCAACATAGGGGAATATAAGAAAATAAAGATAAGGTCAATGAAAAGCAGCATGGACGACATCAAACTACTTAACTGGATAATAAACGAAACCTTCAAAGAGCACTTTGACTTCAGACCAGAAACAGTTGAAGAAACTAAGCACTGGGTTGAAGACAGACCATGGTGTGACATTGCTGAATACTTTTTCGGCTATCTTAATTATAATATCATAGGTCATGTTGGAGTTGGAATAGACAGCAAATTCATTAAATACCAAGGAATAAAACGTGGCTGGATAACAACCATAGGAGTCTTAAAAGACCTCCGAAGAAAAGGTATCGGCACAACTCTAATTCTGTATGGCATGAAATCTTTGAAATCAAAAGGAATGACTGAAGCTGCACTAGGAGTTGACGATTCAAACCCCACAAAAGCAATCGAACTCTACAAAAAAGTAGGGTTTAAAGCAATTTATAAAGACCTCACATACCTAAAGAAACTAAAGAGAATGACATAAATGATTAGGAAAGTTTATATAAATTCTAGGTCCCTTTCGTAGTTACCCATAACATGGACGACTCGAGATGTCAAAGGAGTTCCGACATATCGTTCGAATTGGTGATACTGATCTAGACGGCACCCAAAAAGTAGGATTCGCACTCCTTAATATTAAGGGAGTAGGTATCGGATTAGCAGATGCTGTTATAAAAAAAGCTGGCATAAATCAAGAGAACCGCCTAGGCTCCCTTTCTGAGGTTGAATTAGCAAAAATTAAAGATATTTTAGAGAACCCTTCTAAACATGGCTTGCCTAGCTGGCTTCTTAACCGCTCAAAAGACATGGAAACTGGCAGAAACCTTCATCAAATTGGTTCAGAACTTGTTCTTCAAGGAAAGACTGACATAGATGGAATGAAAAGAATCAAATCATGGAGAGGCTTCCGTCACGCTCATGGGCTGAAGGTGAGGGGTCAAAGGACAAAAACAACAGGTAGAAAAGGAAAGGCCGTGGGGGTCAAGAAAAAGACACTTAGAGAGGGGCGAAGAGTTTAATGGGTGACCCCAAAAAGCAAAGAAAAAAATATGAAACTCCAAGGTTCCCTTGGCGAACTGACACTCTCCAAATGGAACTGAAATTACTCGGGCAATATGGACTTAGAAACAAAAGGGAATTATGGCGCCACAAGACCATGCTTTCAAAGTTTAGAGGCATTGCTCGATCTCTTTTAGGGATGCCTACGAGTCAGAGGATAAAATTGGAAAAACAACTTCTTCACAGGCTTCAACGTCTCGGAATTTTGTCAAAGGAAGCGGTTTTAGATGAGGTTTTGGACCTGAGCTTAGAAGATATTCTGGAACGTAGGCTTCAGACACTGGTCTTTAGAAAAGGTCTAGCCAAGTCTATTTACCAAGCCCGCCAACTAATTACTCATAGGCATATTGCAATTGAAGAAAAACGAGTCTCATCTCCGAGCTATTTGGTCTTAAGAGATGAAGAACCAAGAATAACTTATGCTCCCACAAGCCCCTTATCAACCCCGAGTCATCCTTTAAGAGAATCTATTAGCCTCACAGCTGAAATGGAGCCACCAACAACAACTGAGACACCTAAGGAGGAGGAGGTTTGAGTAAAAAAGCAGAAAAGTGGGGTGTCGTCCACATTTACAGTTCATATAACAATACGATTATCCATGTCACCGATATTTCTGGTGCTGAAACAATTGTAAGAAGTTCTGGAGGCATGTCCGTTAAGGCAGATCGACTACAATCATCACCCTACGCCGCCATGCGAGCTGCAGCACACGCCGCCACCATCGCTAAAGACAAAGGAATAACTGCCATACACATCAAGGTCAGGGCTCCAGGAGGGTCAAATGCAAGGACACCGGGTCCAGGAGCACAAGCTGCCATAAGAGCCTTAGCTAGATCAGGATTCCGTATAGGTCGCATTGAAGAGGTGACACCTATTCCTCATGATGGAACACGGAGAAAAGGAGGCCGTAGAGGCCGTAGAGTTTAAACCCTTGAGTGGGGAGTAAACACACGCATAATGCTCTAGGGTAGGTCTTGTATATGTTTCTAATATGAGAGATTAAGTGATTATCAATGTCTACGTTCTTTGTCAAATACTTGTAATTGAAATGATGTATTTTCTAATGGGTCCTTCAGTTAGCCTTTGTTCTTAAGCTTTATTAGAGTAGAAACGATTTTCCCTATATGCTCCAACACCCGTAATCTAGTTGTGTGGGCCCGTAGTCTAGCCCGGATTAGGACGCTGGCCTGCGGACGCTGGAAGAGAGCCGGAGATCCGGGGTTCAAATCCCCGCGGGCCCGCCACAATTTTATGGACTTCGAAATGAGCAAAAAGGGAAGACTTCTAAAGGTACAGAAGCGTTTCTAGATGTAGTCCTATTACAGTTGAGGTTCACTGTGCGCGAACGCATGCCCTAGTTGATTTGCGCTTGGAAAGGTTTTTCATCACGCACATGCTTGAAGACTTCTCAGAATAAAAAACAAACGCAATATTTAATCACCATCAAGTTGATTACGCAATAGGGATGATGATGTCCACAGCTAGTGACATAAGCTTTTTTCTTGAGCCGAAGAGTGTGGCTGTTGTCGGTGCTACGAACAACCCCGTCAAATTTGGTCATTTCTTAATGTTGAATCTCCTAGATCTGGGTTTTGAAGGCAAGGTCTACCCAGTAAACTTAAAGGCCGATGAAGTGTTAGGGTTAAAGGCTTATCCCCGTGTTGACCTTATACCAGAAAAGGTTGACGTAGTTGCAATAATCATTCCAGCCACTAATATCCATCAGATCATGCAAGACTGTGCTGAAAAAGGGGTTAAGGGTGTTGTGATATTATCTTCAGGCTTTCGTGAGATTGGCGGTGAAGGAGTCAAGCGAGAACGTGAAATTGTGGAAATTGCAAGGAGAGCTGGGATTAGAATCCTCGGACCAAACACTACAGGTGTGCTTAACACTACTAACAAGTTCACAACATCTTTTGTACCACTTCCACAATTGAAAGAAGGTAATGTAGCCTTCGTTGCACAAACTGGTCTTTTTGCTGCAGCCGCTTTCTGGTGGATACTATCAGCTGAGCCCTTTGGCTTGAGCAAAGTCATAGGACTTGGCAACAAGTCTGACGTGGATGACTCTGACGCGTTGGAATACTTAGCATATGATGAAGACACGGAAGTTATTGCCATATACATGGAGGGAGTCAAAGACGGCTCAAGGTTTCTGACGGCAGCTCAACAAGCGACAAGCAGAAAGCCTGTTCTCATTCTCAAGTCCGGGAGAACAGACGCTGGAACAAAAGCCTCGTTATCCCACACAGGTTCTTTAGCAGTGAAAGACGAAATATTTGAAGCCGTATGTAAACAAACCGGGATGATTCGTGTGAAGGATTTTGAAGAGCTGATGGATTTCTTAAAAGCCTTCGCCCTACAACCCTTACCGAAAGGAAAAAGGGTTGCAATCTTGAGCATGACGGGAGCAGGATGTGTAATGGCTGCAGACGAGTGTGAGAACCATAGTTTGGAGGTGGCTAAGTTTTCCGCCAATACGGTGAAATATTTGGGATCCTACCTGCCCTCATGGATGAACATCAGGAATCCTTTTGACACAGAGATGCTATTTGAAGCTGCTGGGCCAGAAGATTGTCTAAAAATCGCTTTAGGGGCGGTTCTGGAAGATGAAAATGTTGACAGTGTTGTAGGAGTTCTGCCAACATCACCGCTGTTTGCGTTTGATATTCAGAAGGCGGTTTTGGAGGTTAGAGAAAAAAATCCAGATAAGCCCATTGCGTTTCATGTAATGGGCTCTAAGGATATGGTAGATTTGTGGACTAAAGAATTGGAGCAAATTGGGGTTCCGGTTTATCCATCTATCGGGCGTTGTGTAAGAGCCTTAGCTGTTTTATCCGAATACGGATTCAAGCATCAGTCAGCTAAAAGACCTTAATTACATGGTTTATCCTAAAACGAACATATTTAAAATACGTACCCAATTAGTAAACCACAGAGAAGTGTTTGTTTAGATGTCCCAAAGAATTGTGGATGTTCACATCCATCCATTCCCATTGCTCACTGAGGAGTACTTATTGACTGAATTGAGAAACGCAGATGTGGAAGTGGGTGTTCTATTGGCGTTAGATGTAGATCCAAAGGATCTTGATAGGCCCAAGATAAGGGAAATGGTTTTAAGTCGTCTCCAAGACCTGTGTTATGGTGATCCCGGAAAAGTTATGGAAGAGCTAAAGACTTTTCTTGACGTAGTAAGAACAGAAAACGATGAAGTAGCAAGCTTAGTTAAA
>CAZCYX010000082.1:0-8482 GCA_964503065.1 uncultured Candidatus Bathyarchaeia archaeon | reverse complement strand
GGTTCCCCATCTTGATTGAGCCTTCGCCCATCTAGTCCCCATAATCATGTCGTTCATTTCTTTGCAATAGTCGAGAAGTTCATCTGGATATGCAAATTCTAGATTCATGGTCCCTCTAACAGCGATGGCTTTGAGTTTCTTGGAGCCCATCACGCATCCCATACCGGTTCTTCCAGCCGAATTCTTCATCCCTGTTCTTACGTTTGCAAATCTTACGAGGTTCTCACCCGCAGTCCCTATAACTAGGCACTTGACTTCTTCGTCTTCAAGGTCGTTTCTTATGGCAGTTTGAGTTTCAAAGGTGTCTTTTCCCCAGATACTGTATGCGTCTTGAATCTTGATCTCGCCGTCATTTATCCAGAGGTAGACAGGCTTCTTGGCGCTTCCCACAATTGCTAGATGGTCAAAGCCTGCAAATCTCAGTTCTGGCGCAAAGAATCCACCTATGTTAGAGTCGCCGACAGCCCCCGTTAAGGGTGATTTTGCAGCGATGTCACATCTTCCTGAACCAAGACAGGGAATTCCTCCGATTAATCCTGTGCCTATAAAAAGGACATTTTCGGGACCTAAAGGGTCGATTCTGGGGTTTATGTGGTTGTATAAGAGGTACATGTTGATGCCGCGGCCACCCAAATATAGGGACCGCATTTTTTTGGGAATAGGTTTTTCCACAACTTTTTCTGTTGAAAGATTTACGTAAGCTATTTTTCTGTTCCAAACCATCTTCTTCGCCTTTTATTGTATTATGCTTGTCCTCGAATTTTTGGTTGGTCTGGGCTTAGCCAAGAAATTCGATATTTTATTCCACAGTGGGGACAGGTAGCGACTTCAGATTTTGGCTCTACTCGAAATCTTTTCAGACAGTTTAAGCATCTAACTTCACTCATTCAGTTTCACCCCGGCGTCAATAATGGTTTTCGCCATACCCAAATGGGAACGTATTCTCTCGTAACAAGATTTTCCAATCATGAGATGTCAGAACTTTGAGATGGTCGTCAAAATATAAGGGTTGTGATGATGTTCTGTTTTTGCTATTAGACGAAATGAAATCTTTATACAGGTAAAAAACACTAACCTGTTTGAGACAGAAAAGTTAAAGATTGCATCATTAATTATTTAGTAAACGGTTGAATTAATTGCGTTCCGTTTTTATCCTTGTTGACGGCTGTAGATCCGACGTTCTCTATGAGATGTTGAATCAAGGATTATTGCCAAACATCAAGAAGCACATCGTAGACCGAGGATTTGTTGTAAAAAACGCTGTGACCGTTTTTCCTTCAACAACTGGGCCGGCTCACGCCCCCTTTCTAACCGGCGCATTCCCTGGGCCACTAAACATTCCTGGCATTCGATGGTTTGACAGAAGAAAAAATAACTATCAAGAATACGGACCCTTAGCGTGGCTTCAATTCGAACGTGACTACGTGGGTCCAGAAGCCTTTGCCATGAACAACGATATGAGTGGCAAGGTCAAGACAATCTTTGAAAGGCTAAAAGACTTCACCACAGCAGCAATCTTCGAGCCCATTACACGTGGGGCAAAATTCGTGTATCCTCCACTAGCTAATGTTATGGCCAAGGTCTTTGGTCCCCTTAAGGTTTTCACTTGGGAACACACAGACGCACTTGCAGCACGCACCTTCGAAATCGTTTACAGGTGCTCGGCTTTTATAAAGTGGATGAAACTCCCGTCTGAACCGCCGGTCTTCTCAGCTGTATACATGCCAGGTGTTGACGAAGTCAGCCACGAACACGGTCCCCTCTCCAAAAACGTACGGGACGCCATCCAGAACGTAGACAACCAAATTGGACACATAGCTAAGACACTTATCGACCTGAACCTCTACGACGAAACCTCAATCGTGGTCAGCTCAGACCATGGACTTCGCCCTACCAGCCTTCACTTCGATCTCGGACAATTCCTAACCACAATCGGTTTAGATGTTCGCCTCTTTCCAGTTACGTTCCTTCAAGGTCTCGGAGAATTTGATGCCACAGTTGCAGTGAGCGGTAACGGAATGGCCCATGTTTACTTAGCGGCAGAGGGAGCCGAAGAGACAGTTTTTCCGCTTCAGTACATAAAGCATGACTGGCGGCGAAAACCAAGCTTAGAAGATCTTGAAAACTACAAGATTCGAAAGGGACGTGTAAACATTATAGATATGCTGAGTCGTCTGTTACCAGTGCAACATGTTTTCGCCGCTGAAAACAAGACCACCTTCCATGTGTACTCTTACGACGGACATGGAATCATAAAGAAAAGAGGGCGAAATGAGTACTCTTACGATGTTATTAAAGGGGCAGATCCTCTGGGTTACGTCTCTCTTGTTGAAGACGGAAAGATAGCATACAGAGAGTGGTTAGACGACAGGAAGTGGCTCTCTGCCACCTGTGAAGCCGAATTTCCTGACATACCAGTTCAAGTTTCACAGATCTTTGAAAGTGAGCGTTCGGGAGACTTGATCATCAACTCTCGGATGGGTTGGGACCTTATGCCAGAAATGCCGCCGCATAGAGGGACTCATGGCGGTCTCCACTTAGCAGAAATGAAGGTTCCCCTTCTGGTTGCCAACTCCAGCTATGAGGTAAAGCCCGATCAACCACTACGCACACTAGATGTTCTAGACATACTCCTCGCCTAGTAGAAATACTCCAAAGCCACAACCAAAGAGTATAAAAGCATGAAATAGACGTTTCGGCGTAGAATGAACAATGAACATAATCTTTCATGGTTTGTTAGGCCTGTTGTTAGCCAAGCTTTTGGGAATTAATTTCATACCAGACGTTTTGATCGGCGTTTTGTTTTCAGTTTTTCCTGATTTTGATCATGTTCGATATTTGAAAAAGGCGTTTAAGACTGGGAGGTTCGGGGTAGAATCGCGTTCGCCACTGAATGAACTTGTAGGCCTTATCTTAGTCTTGTTTGGCTCTCTAATTGTAAAAGTCGTCTATTCTCATCTGTTCTTGTTGGTAGTCGGCTGTGGGCTAAGCCATTTTGTCGTTGACTTTCTTACGAGACCCTGCCGACCACTATATCCTTTCTCAAGCAAAGTGGTTGACTTGAATCTCTATCCGAGGAGGCTAAAAGAGATGTTTATATATGACACGATTTTAACAGTCGCCCTAGGTCTGATTTATGCGATAATTACATTAATTTGAAGAGGGGTTCTATAAGAAGAGATTTCAATAGGAACATTAAGATTTCTTCTGTTGCTGATTAACTTGGATACTAAAACGTTTGCGGGGCTTTCGAGTTTCCAGTTTATGGCTATGGCTCGGCGTGGCTTATTCTATACTTTTCTATCTATTTATCTGAGGGCTGTTTTAGGGCTCTCAGTTACGGCAACAACACTTCTTGCAAGCCTCACCATGATCGCCAACAGTGTGTCACAAGCCCTCGTGTGGGGAAAAATCTCTGATAAATATCAGGCGCGAACAAGTTTAATCGTTATAGGAGAGACCATAGCAGCAGCCGGTTACATACTCATATACTTCCTTCACGTTCATCTGCTTGGTATCTATGGAGCCGCCGCCGCTGCGTACTGCATTATCATTGGACTCTCGTTGCTAGAATTTTTCTGGTCAATGAGCAATCTCGGATGGAGCGCACTTATGTCAGATCTCACCACAATTGAGGAAAGAGGAAGATTCGTAGGTGCGATTTCAAGCATTGGTGGCGTCGGACAGATCGTTGGCATATCCGTGTCAGGTGTGCTGTACGGCTTAGGAGGTGAAGCCGCAGGGTTCAAGAATGGCACATTATTTTTCTTTGCAGCAGGCATAATGATAGTAAGCGCTATTTTAATTTGGATTGGTACCCGTCACCCTGAACAAGCGCTTAATGAAAGACCAGCCAGTAGAGGAGGTATTGAAGAGAACGCTTCGTCTTGGAGTAACTTTAACTTCAAAGCATTCTATTGGTTTCTTGCTTCCATCTTCATTGTCAGCATAGGGGTGTACTCAATTCTTCAAATCTTCGTCCTTTATCTTTATCTTCCCTCACCAATCGGTGCCACAGACCTGGAAGTTTCTATGATTCGCAATTCAGCAGCTATTACTACCATAGTTTTCAGTTTGTTGGCAGGACCACTGGCGGATCGTGTTGGTAGAAAACCTGCTCTTGGTTTAGGCTTTGCATTAGCCACTGTGACTTCATTTTTATACATATTTGCGCAAAATGCTTCCCAAATGATAATCATTAACAGTTTGAGCGGGGTTTCTATGGCGCTCATGAACACTTGTGGATATTTGTTAGCGGCAGACCTTATTCCAGCAGAGTTGAGGGGGCGACTTTTCGGGCAGTTTAATGCTGTAACTTCTGTGTCATTTGGGCTGGCTGGAACCTTTTTAGGAGGGCCTATCGCTGATTTTTTGATTTATACAGGAACAACGGAGGCAATGGCCTATGTCACTACATTTCAAGTTGCCGCAATAATCAGCTTGATAGGAACTTTTACGTTCATCGCCAAAGTCAAAAGTACGACACACATGGATCAGAGAACAGAAATTCAGTAACTATAAATATTGTTAAAGGATTATTTATATAACTTATATAATAAACGTCTAATCAACATCAGATCGGCTAGAGGAATATGGAAATGGAAATTAGAAGATTACAGAAGATTAAAGGTGGCAGTTTCACTCTTTCCCTTCCAAAAAAATGGGTTGAGAAAAGGAAATTGAAGAGTGGGGAGCAGATGGCTGTTTTGGAGGAGGAAGACGGATCCATTAGGATATTTCCGGTAGAAATGCCTCTCGAAAAACCTCTTGAAGTCATGTTGAAATCAAAGGATTATCCCACGCTACGAGCATTAGAATACAGTGTCGGCACCTATTATACACAAGGAAGCAACAAAATCACCATATTTTCCAAAGAAACTATCTCTGCTGAACACAAGAAAAGGCTTAAGATGCTTCGCATGGAACTGCCAGGCATGGAAGTAGCCCAAGAAGAAGCAAACAAACTGAGCTTTCAAGTGCTGATTGATCCCTCGATATTTTCCTTGGAATCCCTAATAGAGAAGACTTCATCCTTCTCACTTCATTTGCAAGATGACGCTGTAAAGTCGCTACTTGAATACGATTTTCAACTTGCTGCAGAGGCATTGGAAAGGAGTAAAGAAGCCATGAGGCATTATCGGATGACAATAAGACAGGTAGCCCTTGCTAGCCTAAGCAAATCCATTGCAAAGAAGGTTGGAGTCAAAAGTTGCCGAGAATGCATCACCTTCGCCTTGGTTGCACGAGACTTAAACCGGGTTGTCTATCACTCATCATCAATCGCAGAACATGTCCTCGCTCTAAAACAACAAAAGAAGAAAATCGACAAAGACATTCTAAACATCATAGTAGAGTTGTCAACAGTCGCCTATGAAATGCAAAAGATGTCAGCCCAAGCTTTCCTTCAAAAAGATGTTCAGTTAGCTGTTCTCGCCATGGGCAAGATGGAAAAAATTAGAGAAAAAGAGAAAATTCTGTTAACAAAGGTTATGGAGAAGACAAAGGATGTGGACACAGCAGTGATTCTAGGCATGATCGCCCGTGACCTCAGAAGAATTGCTGGATACGCAGTGGCAATAGCTGATGATGCGATGAATAGAGTGCTAACACCAATAGCAGATTAAAAATACAATCGTCATTTTTAGAAGTCAGGGGTAAGGACAACCCTCTTCATCAGTTTTCTGGAATGGGCCTCTTCAAAGACCTCTCTAATCTTGCTCATTGGCCTAATTTCTGTGAAGGGTTTGATCTTTATGTTTTCATTTAGGACTAACTTCAGTACTTTTGGATAGTATTTGGGAAGACATCCCCAGGTGCCTATGATTTCTGCGTCAAAGGCCATCAGCCTCGAAAGGCTATACTCGTTCTTCTGTGTGCCAAAGCCTACCCAGATCAACTTACCGATGAAAGACAAGAGTCTAAGGGCTATTTCTTGGCCAGGAGTGGTTCCAGTTACCTCGAAGATTATCCATCCATAATTGCTAGGAAAACCTTTAGCTTTGCACAGTTCTCTGAATTCGTTACGAACAGCATCTGCATCCTTGTTGGTGGAGTTGATGACAAAATCAGCACCGTATTTGAGGGCTTTTTTCAGTTTCTCTGGGTCACGGGCAATACCAACGACTGTTTCAGCACCAAAAGCTTTAGCCATTTGAGCCACGTAGTTGCCAACGCCTCCAGTAACGCCCACAACGACTACGTAGTCTCCCTTCTTGAGCCCAGCCCTCATGCAAGCCTGATAGGGGGTTGTCACAGCATCTGCAATAACCGCTAGCTCAGCAAGTTGAAAGCCACCACGGTCTCCTATCACACATAAGTCTTGGGCAGGAACAGGGATGTGACTTGAAAAGCCTCCATAGATGCCTAAACTACTGCCAGGCATCTTTTGATTAAGGCATCGGTTGCCACGTCCAGCGGCACAGACGGGACAGTTGTTGCAGGGCATAACGGCTGGCACAATGACCTCCTTGCCCACCAATTTCTTGTCGCCAGCTACAACTACACCGCTTATCTCATGCCCCAACGTTAAAGGTGGTTTGGTAACTGTTGGAACACCATCGTAAAAGTAGCCAAGGTCTGTATGGCAGACACCACAGCCCGCAACCTCTACTAATGCTTCGCCTGGTTGAAGTAGAGGAACAGGAAGCTCGGTTTTTTCCAGTTTGCCCTCTATTAATTTGCCGGTTTCTGGGTCTTTTTTCCATGGTTGTACCATTTGCCAAGTCTGTATTTTTTCAGGTATCTTCGCCATTTTTTCTCACACTCACGCAAGTGAATCAGTAAATTGTGTTTGTTCTCTTATAAAATGCATGTGCACCTAATCCGACTGCACTCCTCTCTGATATGCCTTAATAGTTTTCTCAGCAAATCCCCATCTCCAGTAAGTCTTAAATATGTTTGAAGAGGAATCACCGTTGACGTGATAAACATGCCTGAAAGGGAATATGACTGGTATCCAGCTGAGGACCCAAAAGACTGGCGAACCGTCAAATACACTCCTAATTGGTACGATCATACCGCATGTATTGCTATTAACAACCCTGAGGAAATGAATTCGTATGTCTTGGGAACCCTAAAAGAGATAACTGCTGGTTATGAGAAGGCTATGGGAGATGATTCCGTCCAATTTGTAATAATGACTGGTGTAGGCGATAGGGCCTTCTGCACAGGCGGAAACGTGCACGAGTACGCCGAGATATACAATAAGAAGCCCTGGAAGTTCTGGGAGTGGGGAGAATACTACGCCCGAATCTTCGACATGATAATGCACTGCGGAAAGCCTGTTATCGCCCGAGTGAACGGTGCGGTAGCAGGGGGTGGCTGGGAGTTCGTTGCCTGTTGTGATCTTGCGATTGCGGCGGATCACGCAAGATTCATCTCCCCGGGTCCAAGGGTTGGTATGACCTCTATCGGGGGTTTGTCTCAGTGGCTTCCTTTGCACATGAGTATAAAGAAGTCGGCTGAAATGGTCCTCTTGAGTTCGCAGATAAATGCTGAAGAGGCTCTCAAGTACGGCGTAGTGAACGATGTAGTGCCTCTAGATAAACTGGACGACAAGGTGAAAGAGTACATCGATAAAATGAAGAATCTGTCTCCATCAAGCCTCTGGTACTATAAGGTTCATCACAATTGGTGGAGAGAACTTGTCTGGCGTCCCACATGGGAACACGGAAAGGCTTGGTTTGCCCTCAACATTGGATCAATGGAACCCAGCGAAGGTCTATGGGCCTTCAAACAGAAGAGAAAGGTCGAAATGGAAAAAATACGCGACTTCATCGCCAAAGGAGGAGACCCAAGAATTCCCTATGGACCATACCTGCGCAAGTGCAGTAAGTGCGGTGCAGAATACCTCCCAAACGAATCTAAATACTGCCTAAAATGCGGCGCCAAACTCGAATAATAATGTATTAAGATATGAATAATTCGCGTGCATCTATTACGTGCTTTTCGTCTTGTTAATGATTCTGCAAATTTCTTCAGGATTGTTTGAAGAAAAGACGAAGGTCTTTCCTTTCCGTAGGATTACTTTCGCCGCATCGCCAAGTGATGTTGTGTAAGCCCAAGAGCCATCAGTGCCATATCTGATGCCGATGCCCCAATATCTTCTAAAAGAGGCTTTAGTCGGCTCACAAGATACTATATCTGCTATCAGAATACGCTTGCGATTGAAAAAGCCGTAATAAATTAGAAGTTCCTTAGGGTTCACCTTTATCCGTATGCCCCGATAATTCCAAAATACAAACAACACAAACGCTAACGAAGACGCTAAGACAACAATCAAAAAAGGATGTTGAACAGAGACGCCAACAGCGATGGTTACTAATAGTATGCACAAGCAAAGTAAAGAAAAAGATCCTACTAGAGCTTTTATCAATGTGCCGGCTGGAACCCATTCCACATACACAAAATCTTTCATGTCAACTTCATAGAGGGCTAAAACTTGTACGAACATGCCGCAACGAATGAAGAGAAGGTACGTGAG
>CAZCYX010000081.1:0-8993 GCA_964503065.1 uncultured Candidatus Bathyarchaeia archaeon | reverse complement strand
TGTATTTTTTCTATTAGTTCGATTTTTGCGTTTTGTCGGCCTGTGAGTTTCCAGTGGAATTTTAGGTAGTTTAGGAGGTCTTGGCTGGCTATCTGAAGGATTTTTTTGTCTGTGGTGTTGAGGTTGAGTTGTGGGTTTTTGTCTTGTAGGCTTTGGGATAGCATCTGTTCGATGGTGTTTATGGGGGTCTCCTCCTTTCTCATTTTGTTTAGGGTTGTGGGGGGTATTAAGGGTTTGTTTGATATTACTCTATAATTTTCTTTTGTAATTATTTTCGGTTTTGGAGTATGGTGGTTTTCGATAAACTGTGTGTGGATGTCTGTCTAGGTCTAGTATAGAGGGGGGAGGTATGTTGAACTGCTATTTTGGTTACTGTTTCACAAATAGATCAATTTCTACTCTATTTCTGTTTGGTTTCAAATATGCTTTTAAGTTGTTGAAGATAAATGTGGTTTGTGAGGGTGTGATGGGATGGAGAAGCCAACGATCGGGATTGTTGGGTTGGGTCCTGTGGGTTCAATTTTGGCTGCTCATCTTGCTAGAGGCGGGGTGGATGTAGTGGTGGAGGATATTGCTAAAGAAGTATTGGCGAAAGTCAAGAAGGCTGGGTTGCAGGTTTCTGGGATTAGGAAACTATCTGCTAGGATTGATAAGACTGCAGGGTCTATGGCTGAACTTGCTAGGTTTGAGCCTGACATTGTTTTTATTGCGACGAAGGCTTGTTTTCTAAAATCTGTTTTAGCTGAACTCAGATCAGCGTATACGCCTGGAATGAGAGTTGTTAGTTTTCAGAATGGATTAGATAATGAACGGTTTATTGCTGAGACTTTGGGAATCGACACTGCTTATCGTGTGGTAATCAACTACGCTGGAAATCTAGTTGGTTCTGGGAATGCAACGATGAATTGGTTTCAGCCGCCTAATTATGTTGGCGCCTTCAAGAATAGACGATATACGACTGATGAGACAACCAAAAACATAGCTGAGGTGATGACAACTTCTGGATTAAAGACTGAAGAGGCAACGAACATCAAAAGGCATGTGTGGGAGAAGACGATTCTAAACTCAGCTCTATGTTCAGTTTGTGCCTTGACTGGGCAGACGATGAAGGAAGCTATGGAATTTGAGTTTAGTCATGATGTTGCAGTGAAAGTGCTTGAAGAAGGGCTGAGCGTAGCTAAAGCGGACGGTTATGACTTTGGCAAAGATGCAGTTGAAAGATTTACCAGTTATTTGGAGAAGGGTGGCGCTCATAAGCCTTCTATGTTGGTGGATGTGGAGAATAAACGGATGACAGAGGTTGATTTTTTAAGTGGAGCGATCGTGGGTTATGGAGAAAAGAATGGGATTGAGACACCTGTGAACAGTGTTTTAACAGGGTTGTTGAAGGCTTTGGAGAATCACTATCTAAAAAAGAAGAGCTAGTGAAGGATCTAGCTTCATGGAAACTTTGGCCTAATTGCATTCGTTGTGCATGCAGATACACATTTTAAGCAGTATATGCATTCAGGGTCGGTGAATTTCTCCCAAGGTAATTCTAAGATAGGCACTTTCATCGGACACGCTTCCACACATGCACGGCATCCCACTTTTGTGCATTTTACTGGATCCCTCTTTAAACCAAGAAAACTGAATCGATTCAGAAAAGCTAAGGCTGCACCATGTGGACAGAAGTATCGACACCAACTTCTTGGGATGTACATAGCCAAAACTACAACTCCTATCATTATAGCCAATTGAACCCAAAAAATTATAGGCTTTGACAAGATTCCATTGACTATCGCTCCCAATATATTTTCACCTGTTTCAAGCCAAGACGGGATAGCGTAACGAGTCTCTAACATAATTTCTGGCAAAGTGGCGAAAAGCATGTTGGAGGGACTTAAAATATCAAAGGGTGCAGAGGCAAAGACACCTAAGGCTCTCTCAAAGCTCTGACCCCTCCCAGTAAAAGGCAAAATCGAAAGAGAACCACTAATAAATAAAACGACCAATAAAACTCCATATTTCACTTTAATCATGTTATTATGCGTCCTTGGAGAAAACTGAGAATGTTTTCTTTTGAGGTACCCTAGTAAATCTTGAATGAAACCGAAAGGGCATATCCACCCACATGTGGCTCTACCTAAAATGATTGCTGTCAGAAGGAATGCGGCTATCGGAAGCCAAGGAAAGACTAGTTCATAGAGCATTATTTGAAGTGCTGAGAGTGCGTCGCCAACTGTTTTCTGGGGGGTCCATATACTGTGAAGAATTGGGAGTAGTATGGGCCAGGGTTGAAGACCAAAGACGATTGCGTTGAGTAGCAGAAAACAGAGGAACTGAGTTATCTTTCTCGCTGTTTCTATTCGGAGAACAAAGTTCTTAAGCTGAGATGCTTTTTCTTTCATTTCTGTTAATGCTCCAATGTTTCCTCTGTTAATTCCTCAAGCTTTTCTGGTTCAGAAAAGGTGAATCCAAGTTACATAAAAATGTTTCATTAATAACTGTTAAACTTTAGTTTTTAGTGCGTGTGTGCATGTGTGAGAACCTCTCCGTAGCGGGGGAGAGACAGAGACAGGTATACCTAGGTCAGGGGAAGATGTTGTAGGGCGATGTTGTTAGGGATGTGCTGCCTACCTTACATCAAGCCTTCATGGAATACGCAAAATCAATAAGTCTGATCACAGAAGCGGTTCACGGTTAGAAATCAATAATACGCGTCCAAGTAGACTCGATCTCAAGAGCCTAAAGAGTCCGTGGGTGCTCGCGAACTACGACAGAAAAAAGATGGAGGTTAGATTTACTGTTTCTTCAGATTGGGAATATCCCTCGTTTTCCACATCCTAGAAGTGCCATTCTAATAGTATCGCTTCCTTGGGAATGGTGTGTTATTATTGTGTTCGGCAGTTGTGGCTTTATGAGGCGATGAGTTCATGCCTGCTATGGGTAGGTTTTTCCGAAGTTTTTGGCTATGAGGCCTATGTCTCGTATGTCGATTTCGTTGTCTTCGTTTTCGTCTGCTATGGGGTTCCATCTTGGATGTCCTGGGTATGATCCAAATGCTTTGGCTGCGAAGGCGATGTCTCTTATATCTACTTTGCCGTCGATGTTGACGTCCCCCGGCATCCTAACCCTTATGACATCGCTGCCTTGAAACAGTGTTCCATCGTCAAGTTGTCCTGTTATTGTTAGGGTTACGTTGCCCGTCATGATGCCCTTAGAAAGTATATACTCTGAAACCGCCGTTCTGTTGAATTTAACCATCAAATCTGGAACGCCATCACTATCATAGTCTCCAACTTCAGTAGGATACAATTCAGCTGGAACAGTGTCGTTCAACAGAATTGTAGAAACATCAATGTCGTTCATGTTGTAGCCTTCAGGAAATTCAATGTATGATGTAATCCATTTGCCCTTACTATTCAAGTTCAAAGTGTCTGGATTTATATCAATGTGTGCGGTCAAAGGCGCTGGGACTACCTCCATCGACCACGTGTTTTGGGTTGAGTCGTAGAACCAGATGTCGCCCAGTGGGCTGTCTCTCCAGCCGTTAAGCAACACGAATCGGCCGCTGCCTAAGTTTACAAATGCAGCTTGACTTTGAGCTATAGGAGATTCTAGCGGAAATAGTTGTGTCCATTGCATTGTTGCCATGTCAAATTTCCAAGTATCGTCAAGATATTGGCCAAGTCCGCCACCAGCATCCACTCTCCAACCGCCAAACAAATAGAATATACCGTTTCCGTCGCAGGCTAATGATGGCCACTGTCTGGCGCTCGGAGCTGTAGGCGTTGAAACTTGTTGCCAAGTATTAGTAGCCGCGTCATACAGCCAAGTGTCACTTAACAAAGAGCCAGCTCCCTTATTTAACCCGCCAAACAAAAGCACCTTTCCGCTTTGAACATCAAACGCCATCGCAGCTGTCCCACGTTGCGGTGGCGCTGGTGACGGGTTCTTGTTCATCCATGTGTTGCTTACTGGATCGAAGGCCCAAGTGTCTCCAAGACTATAGACATAACTTTCGCCGCCGAAGAGCACGAACAAATTGCTGTTTTGATCATAAACCATGGGTGCACCTACTCTTGCTGAAGGACCTGCAGCGGGTACATTCGTCCAAGTTCCGGTGACAGAATCAGTGAAATGGAATTTCCAAGTGTCGCTTTCGGCCCCAGAGAGAGTTGCCCCGCCGAATACGAGGAAGTTGTCTTGAGCAGGGTTGTAGCTCATTGTAGCAGCGCCTCGTCCTGTGGGTCCACTACCCACAGAGACAAAAATCCAGTCAGAAGTAGAAGGGTTGAATGCCCAGATATCTGGATTGAGATCTCGGGTCCAATGCGTGAAGCCCCCAAACATCACCACTCGCTTGGCGTCAGAATCGTAGGCATAGGAGGCTTGAGTACGTGTCGTATCAAGGCTGAATGGCGGAAGTAGACCTCCAGGTTTGGCTATTGTGATAGCGAACCTAAACGCGGGTGCATCTATTAGCGCTGGCCAATTGTACCATTTTGCAACAAAATCGATGCGTCCAGTGGTAGCGTTAACGTAAATGCGGACGTAGCTGTCGCCCCATGGCGTAGGATACGTATAGTTTTCTGCGTAGTTTATTTGTTCAATTTTGAAGGGAGAATTGACTTGCACCCATCCTGAAGCTGATGGTTGGCTACCACCCATTTGCCCGATACCAATTATTCTATACACGTATTCTGCTTGAATCGTTTCAATTCGAATTGAAAAGCCGTCAAGATTTGGATACGTGTGCCCAGCCCAGGAATGCCATTGATAATGGGCAGGCGAGTCGTTAATGATGCCCGACAGAGTGCGTTCAACCGTTTGTCCAATCGAAACATCTTGACCGAAAATCTTCTTGTAGTTGTTAAATGCACTAACAAAGCTGCTATACTGTGCCGAAATATCCGAGCTTGCACCTTTTGCCTGATGTGTAAGTATTGGAAGCATTGAGAAACATAGAAGACCTATAATCAGCACTGTTGATACTTTTTTCATCCTTTTTTCTCCTTAATCTCAGCAAAATCAACGTTTTCTCTGTAACTTGTATTTGAGATTTGCTATATTTTACTGCATAAGAAAGTTCTATTTACCTCAGAGTTTGTTGCTACTTTTGGGCATACATCATCGTGTGCAGATATCCTTCAAAGCGTACTTCGCGCGTTTCAACGTGTTGTTTTTAGAGTAACAATCCTAACACATAAAAAATTAAGTTAATTTTCGGTCAAATTCTTTAAATCAGCCCATTTCGCTTTTATTTTGGGGCCAGAGTCTGTTTGCCAGCTGTGACTCCAGATCGAGTTCGCAATCGGATCAATCTTTCGAGCTCAGATATCGCTGATTCTGCAGTTCAAGAATTTCATTCTTGACGCTTGTGCGGAGATTCAGCTTGAAACTGGTCGCACAATTGATCATCAGAACTGTGATCAGGTTAAGGCTGCTTGTATAGCGAATCTTGCAGCCCTTTATTGCCTCGCTTGTCTGGCTGGTGGCTCAACCTCTGGCACAAGTTTCACTTTGGGAGATTTAAGCTGAAAGAGTTATGGGTGGGGTTGAAACTCCTTCGCCAGCGTTCTTGCAGCAATGTGTGCTGAAACTGATCGAGCAACTGAGGAAGCTTATCTTGGGAGGGTCTAAACGATCGGAACATTAGAAGACTGTTTCCAGTTTGTCATAACTCATGCACCTTATTTCTTCCGTAAATTTTCAGGTAAATGTTCAAGTTTAATGTGCTCTTTCCAATTCACCAGTTTCAGAAGATCATGAAAAGGAGCCTCAACCCCCACCCCATACACAAATCTCGAACCTCCACTCACCCATCAACTCCAACATCCAATTATTCTCAGGCTTCAAAAATAAAGATTTACACACTAACCAAACCCCTATTTGAATCATATACCAGACCGGGATTAGACCCAGTGCGTGTGTGAGAACCCTGACACCAACGTTCAACATGCTCATGTTATGTGGAGTGTTAGTTCACAAATTTTATCTTATACGAGTAGAATAGAAGCGTTCATGGTCGAATTAAAACCTACTGATGGTGCTTTTCTACTTGGTCCCATAGTGATTTTTATTTCTTTTTTCTTTATGAAAGGCATTGAAACAACTGATATAATGGTTTTTATGCAGACGATTCAAACCAACATCGCTGCAATAATAGTGCTGGCATTAGGAGTGATGCTGCTATCGATAGGCATTGCTGAGCACTCTCCAAATATAAGAGGCGGATTCTTCATGTTACTTGAGGGAAATGGCCTTTTTTCTGCTATACTGGGTTTTTTCTTTTATGGGGCATCGATGGTAAGGGAAGTGGCTAATGAAGTTTACACTTTGACATTTTATCCACCATATTTTTGGGTGGGACTCATAATCTGGACAACGGGGGTCTTCTTATTAACGTATGCTGGTATCTGTTCCAGAAAAAAGGAGGAAGGGATAGTGTTCCTCAATGCTTTGCTTACTCTAGTACTTGCTTGCTTTTTCGTTTGGGAAATCTTTCTAAAATAGAAAAATTTGTGCACGTGAACTATGTTTTAGATTTGAACAACTTAGTCTTTGTTACCAGATAGATTGTAGCTATTATGAAGATTGTTGTAGTAGCTATGAAGATATACATTAGATTACGGGCATTGCCTATTTCACTTATGAGTTCATAGTAAGTAGAGTTGAGTCTATTGAAATTGGGCAGTAGCTTATTGTATTTCTCCAAAAGGTTCCGATAAGCCTCTAGTGTTTCGTGTCTTTCTGAAACATAAGGGCCCATCAATGGGTAGCTATCTCGATTTTTTTCGTCGATAATGTACGAGGAGTCGCCAATCCAATCAAAGCCTGTTTCATTCTGATAAAGTCCACTATACAAATCTATACCAACATAATCACTCCAATAGTTTCCACCAGAAGGATAACCGTCATCCCAAGTGTTGTCATATGATTTGTATACAAATGCCTGCCATAATGAGTTGCTTATGAAGTTGTTATAGTAAAGTTTGTTGTTAGAAGATAGACTGAGCCAGACTCCATCACTGTTGTTTGTTATATTGTTTCCATAAATAATATTGTTAAAGGATGAGTCAAAGCTAACGCCATGATAATTGTTTGTCGTTATGCTGTTTCCAGAGAGGGTATTGTTAGAAGATGAATCTAGCCGGATGCCAGCGTAGTTGCCTATTACACTGCTTCTAGAAACGGTGTTGTTAGAAGACGAGTCGAAGACGATGCCATACCGTGCGTTGTTTGTTATATCATTTATAAAGAGCATGTTGTTAGAAGACCGAATGAGCCACACACCATAATCGTTGTTATTCGATATGTCATTTCCAACGAGAGTGTTGTTGGAAGATGAGTCCAGAACGACGCCACACCATTCGTGGTTTTTTATAGTGTTTCCAGAGAGAATGTTGCTGAAAGACTGAGATAGACCAACTCCATAATCATTGTTTTTTATGGTGTTCTCTGAAAGAGTGTTGTTGGAAGACCAGAATAGCCAGATGCCATACCTGAATAAATACGTCAAATTGTTTCTAGAGAGAATGTTGTTGGAAGATCGATAAATCTTGACGCCATAGTCGTTGTTTAATACCTTGTTTTCAAAAATGGTGTTATTTGAAGCTGAATTAAGCTCTATACCACAGGTAAAGTTTTCAATGCTTGTGTTTTTGATTGTCACATTATCTATTCCAGATAAATAGAAACCCGTTCCAGTTTTAGAGCCCTGAAGCGTACATCCGTTCCCATCGATTATTATGTTGCTTCTCTCAATTACAATCGAATCACTAATATTGTCAGTGAAGTAGTAGGTGACATTGTCCACACTCGAAATAGGAGCTGTTAGGGGGTCAACGCTTCCGTAAGCCCTAACGTAAATGACCTCGCTTGCTTTTACCGTCTTAACTTTAAATGCAGCACCTAATGTGCATGTCAGAAGAATTAAAGACATTGACAATACAAGTTTTTTACTCATATCGCATCCTTAACCGTGTCTGTGAGCACGTAATTTTTATGACTTGTGCGCGTACTTAATAGGTCTTTTTAATCATGCTACGTAAATGCTTTACATGAAATCTACTATGCTACGTTGGCTAATCTTTTTAATTAGATTTTCTTCCTCTTTTGTTTCTTCGAAGATCACTAGTCGACCATAAACTCCGTCGTAACCGGGTATCACCTTCACTTTTCCTTCTCTAACTCGAATGATAGCTTCAGCAATTTTTGAATTAACAATTTTAATCATTTCTTCTTCTGGGGCATCGATGAGCACGTTGTATTCGTTGTTAAATTCCTTGATTAATCTATTATAAGTGTCCCATACCTTTGTTGTGCTGGGATAACTGGCTCCTAAAACAGTTGCAATAATTTCGGAAAGAGGCAACAGATGCATGTAACCTATTACTCCTTCAGGTTTGAATCCCGTCGGGCGATCTGCAAGTTCTTCTATTCGTTGCTCTACACCTTTTGTAAGTCTTCTACGACAAACTGGACAGCGGTTTCCAAATTTTATTGCTTCTTGAGGAGAAAGGGAAATGTTACAGTTTCTGTGTCCTGTCCAATGATACTTTCCGTAGGCTGGATTAGTTTCAATGGTAAATTTGAACCTTTGCCTATCTTTTCTGCGAATGGCATTGACCACTGTCGTATATGTTATTTCTTCTAGTTCAAACACGTTCGCTTCTCTTCCGATTCTCCATGGCCAACAACTGTGGCTGTCACTGTTTGAAACTAAAGAATACTTATCTAAGGCGCTTAATCGCCAATTCATAGGTGGATCAGATGAGAGACCTGTTTCAAGGGCGAAGATGTGCTTTGTCATATCTTGGTAGCAGTCTTCCACTCGATTAAATCCACTGAAAGCGCCAAACAGACTGAACCAAGGAGTCCAAGCGTGAGCAGGTATGACAACGTTATCCTTCGAAACCTCCATCACTTCTTCAACAAATTGTGGAGCGTTCATATCCAGAGTAGATCTTCCATCTGCGGCAAGGTCACCATAATGAGCCAATCTTTCA
>CAZCYX010000080.1:0-9009 GCA_964503065.1 uncultured Candidatus Bathyarchaeia archaeon | reverse complement strand
AACCCACTCAACCGCTCCTCCCCAGAAGTCCTAATAATAAGATCAGGATCCTGCTTAGACATATGAGCAGTATACAAAAACTTCTCAAAAACTTCTTCATCAATCATATCTGGCTTCAACTCTCCCTTCTCCACCTTCTGAGCGATCTTCCTCGCAGCATCAACAATCTCAGCTCTCCCACCATAAGCCAAAGCCACATTAAGAAAATGTTCACCATAATCTTTTGTTGCGCCCTCCACCTGCTCTATCATTTCCTGAAGACTTTTAGGCAATAAGTTAAACCTTCCAATAACCTTAACCCGAACTTGATGCTCATGGATACGCTCATTAGCAAGAACCTCTTTCAACTTTTCTTCAGCAATTGTCATAAGCTCCTTCACTTCTTCTGGTTGCCGCTGAAAATTTTCAGTAGAGAATGCATAGAGGGTTATGGATTTTACGCCAAGATCTAAACACCAATTGAGCAAATCTTCAATTTTTTTAGCACCGTGATGATGACCAATCCATGGATTCAACGACTGTTCAGAAGCCCAACGACGATTACCATCCAATATTATAGCGATGTGCTCTGGCTTGGTCTCATGCTTCACTTGGTGCCAAAGCCAACTCTCATACAACCCATAAATACCCAGCACAGACAACAAAGATTTCAGCATTTCTTAACCTCGAAGTCTAGCTTCCCTTAACGCATGTACACAGGGACAGTGGCGTTCTCTCGATAAGTTTTTTATTGTTTCTCTTAAGATTTGCTCAAGAACCGGACCCATCTTCTCTGCAACTTCAGTCAATTCATCAGCGGTCAGTCTCTCCTGCATCCCCGCCGCCCTGTTTGTAACTAAACATATGGTGGCGTAACACATTTCTAACTCGCGCGCCAGTGCTACTTCAGGTGCGCCGGTCATACCTACAACATCACAGCCTAATTGTTTAAACATCCTTATTTCTGCTGGAGTTTCATAGCGAGGCCCCTCGGTGCAGACAAGGACAGCTTTTTCCCACACTTTACTATACTTCTTTGCACTGTTAACCAAAGTCAATCGAAGGGTAGGGCAGTATGGTTGAGATAAGTCAATATGTGTGACAGGCGAAGTATCGTAAAAGGTGTTTGGTCGAACTTTGGTAAAGTCGATGAAATCATGTGGAACCACTAAGTCACCAGACTTAAAATTAGGGTTTATGGCTCCAACTGCATTGGTAGCAGCAATTTGCTTAACCCCTATCTTATGAAGTGCATAAATGTTGGCGCGATAATTCACCATGTGAGGCGGAATTGAATGATGGATACCGTGACGCGGCAAAAAAGCAACTTGCTTTCCATTCATTTCGCCAACTGATATGGATGGTGGGAGCCCATAGGGTGTTCCTACACGAATCTGTTCAGCATCTCTTAACAGAGCCTCTAACCCAGTTCCACCAATTATCCCTATGTCAACCTTCCTTAAACTCATCAACTTCAATTTCCTTCTCCTTGAAAAACCCGGCGAATCTCCTATGTAACAGAAATGTAATCAAAACAGCGCCAACTGTTACAAGTATGCCTGTGACAATAGCCGCTATGAGATCAGCATAAGCCAAAGTGGGATCAATGAGTATCCGAGATGCTTGATAAAAGATCTGCCAAGACCAAGCACAAGTGACAACAATAACAATAGTCCGCAGCAATCTCGGATCTCTCTCGAAAAACCAACGAGTCGCCCTACCAGAAAGGACAACACAAACGCCAAACACAATAAGGGCTATCGACTGAAAAATGAACTCTCCAACCAGCTTAGGAAGCACAGCTAGCCATTGACTGAAATCTGCAGGGAGTGGTTGAATAGTGGGTGAACTCGCTACCGCTGCCCCTGCTTGGTAACAGCCGATTCCAATTAGAAGAACTCCAAAGATAGCAGCGAAATTTGCTATCTGTGTTGGAAGTGGAGGAGGAGAAAACTCTCGGACCCATTTATAAAAGCCTCGAGCTACTTTGTCCACTCCAAATCCCTTCACAACGAAGACAGCTCCAACAACTATAAGAAAGGCAATACCCAAGTATGTTGGTTGTATTCCAGCAACCGACAAAATTCCTAGAACGATTAACAAGATTCCAGGCAGACCGAGAGCAAGTCTAGAATAACGTGGGTTTTGCCAAAGCATCTTTATGTATCGAGAAAAAACTGCGGCTGTTTCTTCGATAAATTCACTATGTTTCATTACAATTCTTCGAACTGATGTTACAGGCACTCTTGACTGAACTAAAGGCAGAATTGCCTCATCTGCATATCCGTCTGTGACTAGAATGACATCGCTTGCGGGAAATTCCTTTAACACTTGGTTGAGTTGGGACACAAGTTTTCTGTCTGCACCTACGCCTCCCAGATCAGAACCTGATATTGTTGCAATTTGACAGTTTTTCTTTGATTCACTGGTTTCTGTGAGGCTGTCAAAGATTCTTATTGCTCCAAATATGGCGTTGGCGTCGGGTTCTTCTGGGTCTTGTAGGGCAAGATTTATAGCTGCGTTTAGGTTCTCTTTTCTTCCGAGAATTGGTGTTTTTATTTTTGCTTTTACGCCTATGTCGTCATCTCTGTCAACGCAAAGAACAAGAACTCGCTCCATTTTTTCTGTTGTGGAGCTAGACATCGAAATTATCCCATCTATTGTTAATTGTTACTACTTTAATTTGTCTTCCTTCTCTCTTTAAGTTTCCGAAACTTTTTCAGGCTGAAGCTTCCCCTTTTCAGCAAGAAGCTTAAATTCATCCCAGGTCAACTTCTCGCCTCGTTTCAACTTTTTTAAGGCTCTTGCTTCTAATTCTTTACTGAGTTCAATTTGACGTTGAGCTTGCTTCTCCTCTTCTTTCTGCCAGAGTTTTTGTTGGAAAGACTTTATCTGACGTGAAAGTTCCATACATTTTTTGCGAGGTTCTTCTGCTTTTTGTTTGATTTGTAAAACTTTTTCATGTGCATTGTCAGCGTCGAGCTTGATGGAACGAGACTTGTTTAGGGATTCTAACATTTCTTCGTGAAGTTTTTGACTTTGCTCGGCGAGTTTTGATAATTTTTCGTGGAACAGCTGTGCTTTTGTTGCGAGTGCTTTTTCTTCAGTTTGCATTTCTGTTATGCTGTCTTTTAATTGTTGGATTTGTTGATGAATTAGTAGTTGGGATTCAAGGAATCTTACATGGCCAATGAGTGGTTTTTCTTCTTTTACTGGAAGAGAAGTGGTTTGGATTTTCCATTCTATGCTTTCAATTTCCTTTTGTATGTTTTGCATGGTTTGAGAAGGCTTCCTCTTTAGGAGGATTTGGAGTTTGTTCTTCATTTCCAAAATTTTTGCCTTTTTTTCTTTACGCTCTGATGTTGCGTTTTCACGTAGTCTTTTAAGTTCCTTTACCTTCTCATTTAAGGCATCGCGCCTTTCTTTGAGGTTGGTTGCTTCTTCTCTTAATCTTTTAATCTCTTTATTTAGAGAGTTTCGTTTTTCGATCCATTTTTGGGCTTCAAGTCTCAATTGATTTGTTTCATCTTTGAGTGAAGCCAATTGTTGGTTTAGTTCATCGATTCTTTGTTGAAGAGAACTGGGCAATTTCGTTTCCTCAGACCGGGTTTGCCCATTCAAGAATTTTTTGAATTAGGGCTTGACCTTCCTTTGATGAAAACGGATAGAGATTCCAGTTTTCTTTTACCTTCCAGCGAGTTACCTGCTTATCCCCAACTTGTTTTTGACAGGGTTCTCTGTAAATTAGGATTCCTCTTCGTTGCCAAGATGGGGTCTCTGTCAAATTGACACTGTGGCAGAAGAGGTTCTCCTGAATATCTTTTGTTTTTAGTCTTCTCAGCATCTTGGCTACTTCAGATGGTTTATGTCCCTTTTTCCTGAAAAGCCAATATGCATATGAGTTGTTGTGATTTCGCCAAGCGTCTCTTTGTCTCCAAACTAGATAACTGATTGTTTTTTCTTTGGGGGAGGGAATTATACGCGAGTCAAATGATATAACTAATGATTTTTCGAAGAATCTTAGAATGTTTAATGAGACTGTGCTTGAAACGACACCAGCCAATATTGAATCTATCTTCTCCACTCTTCTTCTGAAGGGCGCATTGTACAAAAACAACACGTTGACTTCGTCGCTGGCAACATAGACAAGGGTTGGGTTAAAATTGTTTTGAAAAATGGCTTTAGCGGAAGCGGTTAAACATTTGGTAAGGCGTTCATCAAAGGGTTTCTCAGCACTTATTTTTTCAGAAATAGCCTTAAAACGTCTTCCATCAAGTCGAACAAAAAAGGGTGTATCTGGTGAAATTTGAAGTTGGGAAAAACTCTCATTTCTATGGTTGGTGAGTTCTTTATTCGAGTATGATTCTTGCATCGACTGTTTTTGCTCCTTTTTCGTAGACCATGATGGGGTTCAAGTCGAGTTCCTTGATTTCTTGGTGGTCCATAACCAGTCTCGAGGTATTTATCAAAATTTGTATGACGATATCAATGTCGGCTGGTGGTTGGTTGCGATAGCCTTTGAGTATCGGATAGGCTTTAACTTCAGTAATCATTTCTCTAGCGTCTTGTTCATTGATGGGAGCGATTCTGAAAGTTACATCTTTTAGGATCTCTACAAAAATTCCTCCTAGGCCAAACATGAGGGCTGGACCAAACTGTGGATCTTTTGTCGCTCCTATGATGATTTCGGTGGATTCAGGTGCCATCTCTTGAATAAGTATGCCTTTAATACTAGCTTTTGATTTGTGCTTCTTTACGTTGTTTAAGATTTTTTTGTACGCTTCTCGAACTTCTGAGGAATCTTTTAAATTTAGGATGACCCCACCCACATCGAATTTATGGATTATATCGGAAGAAACAATTTTGAGAACCACTGGATAGCCTAGTTCGTCGGCGAATTTTACCGCTTCATTTTCAGTCTTTGCTACCATAAATTTTGTTACTGGAATCCCGTATTCTGCACATACTGTTTTAGCCTCAGGCTCCAACAGATATTTTCTTCCTTCTTTACGAGCTTCCTCGAATATTTCAGAGACCTTCTTCATAAGATCAGCAATCCTTAACATGATATCTAACTATGTTTTTCTTCTAACTCTTTCGCTTATTCAAGAGAACTTGTCAACTTTAGGATATCTAAGTCAAAGGTTTTTCTATGCTAAGCTCAGTAACGGGGTGATGGAGAGCAGTATTGGAGCGATTAAGAGCGCTGTCATGTTCGTTAATTTCATGAAGATGTTAAGCGATGGACCCGCAACATCTTTCAACGGGTCGCCTACTGTGTCGCCCACAACTGCCGCAGTATGCATTGGGGTTCCTTTAATCCAAAACCCTTTAGCCTCTATACTCTTTTTCGTATTGTCCCATACAGCTCCGCCAAGAGTGAAGAATGACGCTAAAAGCGCTGCTGTACATGTTCCCCCTAATAACACGCCTCCTAAGGCGTATGGTCCAAGTATTAAACCTACAAGAATAGGTGACGCAAGTGCTAGGAAAGTTGGCAGAATCATTTTCTTTAAGGCATTTTTTGTGCTGATGTCAATGCACCTATCGTAATTTGGTTCTGCCTTGCTCTCTAAAATGCCTGGGTTCTCTTTAAATTGTCTTCTGACTTCGTCAACCATTTCAAATGCTGTTTTTCCAGTCGCTCCAACAGTTAAGGATGAGAAGACAAAGGGAAATGCTGCACCCATCAAGATCCCGATAACAAAGGCTTGGCTTAAATTAGATGAAAAAAGCCCTACTTTCTGACTATAGGTCGCAAAGAGTACAACAGTTGACACGGTTCCAGATGCAGTTGCAAACGCTTTTGCGTAAGCTTTTGTTGTATTTCCCGTAGAGTCAAGTTCTTGCATTGTTCCGTTAGCTTTTGCTGACAGCCCAACCATCTGAACGATTCCTTGTGCATTGTCGCTGATTGGTCCGAATGCGTCGGCTGCCATGATTATTCCAATAGCTAAGTCTGTTCCAAGGTTTGCGGCGACAACGCCGTAAATGGAGCCACCTGTTATGATGTAGGAAAACAGAATTGCGCCAATCATGAACATAAAGGGCAAAAATGGACTTTGCAAGGCGTAAGACATACCTGTTATCACGTTGATTGCTGGTCCTCGTCTTGATGCCTCTTCCATCTGTTTAACTGTTTTTCCGCTAGTGCCGATATAATATTGTACAATAATTCCTACACCAGTGCTGGCAACGATGCCACTCAATGCACTAAGGAAGATTCGTATGTCGTTTAGAAGACACATAGAAGAAACATATGCTCCAAAGGTGGCAATTCCGGCAGCAGTAAACAAGCCGATGTTAAAGGACATCATTGGTCTGACCCTTTTCCAACCTCTAACAATGAAAACTCCCACTATCGTGGCTAATACTCCAGAAATGCCTAAAGCAAGTGGGAACATTAGCACATTTGTTCCCCAAATACCAAAGAAAAGACTCCAGCCAAGTATCATTGCTGTCACGTAGTCGTCGCTTATTGACTCGAACAGGTCTGAGCCTCTTCCTGCACAGTCGCCCACATTGTCGCCAACTTGGTCTGCGATTACTGCTGGGTTTCTAATATCATCTTCTGGTATGCTTAATTCAATTTTGCCCACTAAATCTGCGCCAATGTCTGCTGCTTTTGTGAATATTCCTCCGCCTAACTGTGCAAACAAGGCTGCGAGGCTTGCGCCAAATCCATATCCAACCATTAAATCTGGGCGCTCATGCCCATATAGAATGTAGAGTATGCTTATTCCGATGAGACTTAGTCCAACAACTGAGAGTCCCATTACTGCCCCTCCTCTGAAAGCAAGTGTAAACGCCTTTGTCGGCGAAGTGGCGGCAGCATTTGCCGTTCTCACGTTTGCTCTGACAGCAATATTCATTCCAATGTAGGCTGCGATTAGAGAAAGTAATGCTCCACAGATAAAGGAGAGGACTATTTCTATCGAGCGGAAAACCGCACCGATCGGAAACGACAATAAAATGATAAGAAACAGTATTGTTTTGTATTGTCTTTTCAGAAAGATTTTAGAACCATTTCTTATGTATCTAGCGACTTTCCGCATTTGAGGAGTTCCAGGGTCTTCTCGATAAATGGACCATGTTAAGTATGCTACGATGAGCATTGCAGATGCTCCGGTAACTAGGGCAATCCATGCGAGGTCCATTTTCCACCGTTTCTCCTACTCCTTACGTTTTTACTCACATTATTGAAACAAGCCTTAATCATACTCTAAACTCAAACTTATAAACTCTGCTGAAGAAGAAATCCAGACGCTTGAAAAGAAAAAAGATGCTCAATTAAACGACTTGGCGAAGAAGTGTAATTCTTCTACTGGCAAGGTAATCATTTCCTCTCCATTTTTCTAAAGAACCCAAAATAGAGTGTGGCGGCTGTTATATAGAATATGGAGGCATAGAAGTATGGTGACACGTATTCACCAGAACTCATAATTTGTCCTCCCAGCTTTGCGCCTGCCGCCCTTGGTAGCATGTCTGCCATTACTGTTAAGCCACTAGTTGTTGCCCTTTCTGTTGACTGAACAAGCTCCATGGCAAAAGTGGAACCGATAGGCCTCGCCATATTCATAAATGCCCCTCTCACTAAACATGAAAATCCAGCAAGTTCAAAGGTTTCTGATAAGGCTATCATGGTAGTTCCTAATCTAAGTCGAATCGTAGTTTCTTTCTGCTACATCATAGTCTATCTGCTTATCTTCTCGTGTTCAAGCTGTTTCACTCGGGTTTCGATGAATCCTACGAGGCTGTCTTCAGTCATTTTCTGGGCTTTGCGTTGTTTTTCAAGCTGCTCTTCGATAGTAGCTAAAGTTCTGTCTATGTCTAAGGGTTTGATTATGTATGCGTCTGCGCCTTTGTTTACAGCTTCAACTGCGTTTTGTAGAGATGGGTATCCAGTGATTATGATCTTAGCCATTTTAGGTATAGTTTCTTTCATTTTAGTGAGAAGTTTCACCCCTTCCATGTCAGGTAGGCGTATGTCTATTAAGGCTAAGTTGTAGAATTTTGTCTTGGACTTTCTTATGGCCTCTTTTCCATTCTCCGCAGTTTCAACGTTATAGCCTTTTTCTTCTAAGATAGCTGTAAGAACCTTCCGTATGCTCGGTTCATCGTCTACCACGAGTATATTCGCTTTCCTACACATTTGTTGACACCTCTTTCATTTTTTATATTTTTTTCTTTCCCAATTGGTATGGTAACTGTGACACAAGTACCAATTTCTTCTTTACTTTCTATTTTAATGGTGCCCCCATGAGCATCAATTATGCGCTTGCAGATGGCTAATCCCAAGCCCACACCTTTTGCTTTTGTTGTGAATAGAGGAGTGAAGAGTCTTTGCGAGTTCCGCGGGGATATTCCTATACCTGTGTCTTGAAAAGTTATTTTAAGACCATCTTTTAACTTTTCAGACCTGATTTCCAGCTTACCACCTTTCGGCATTGCTTCAATCGCGTTGTTGACCAAGTTTTCAAATACACGTTTTATTTGGTCAGCATCTACAAACACTTTGGGAAGATTTCTAGTTAGGTCGAGAATTTCTACTTTTTTGGGGATTTTTATTTTGGATAACGTCTCCTCTATCATTGACTTGATGCTAACCCTAGTCCGTTGTAGATGTATTTCTCTAGAAAAGTCCAAAAGGTCATTCACAATTTTATTTGAATACTCCACATCTCCTTCAATAAGGTCCAGCATCTCTCTTGATCGTCGATCCATCTTTGATGCAAGTTTCATTTTCAAGTAATAGACAGCGCCACTTATACCTGTCAGAGGATTTCGGAGATCGTGGCCTACACTAGCAGCTAACTCTCCGATAGCAGCCAACTTTTCAGCCCTTAGAAGCTTCTCTTCCATCTTCTTTCTTTCACTTATATCACGCACTATAACTAGGTCTGCAGGTTTTCCGTCATAGTTAATGAGTGTAGCGTTCACTTCGACAGGTATCAGATCACCATCTTTTGATAGGAGCTTTGTCTCATAGATGGCTGGCACTGGTTTTCCCTTCATCCTCTTCTCATATCT
>CAZCYX010000079.1:0-9087 GCA_964503065.1 uncultured Candidatus Bathyarchaeia archaeon | reverse complement strand
GTGGGTGTGTCTGTGCCTGTGCCAGTTGTGCTTGTGCCTGTGCATGTGCCTCTTGCGCATGTGCGTGTGCGTCTGGGGGAGCGGGATAATAGGTATGATGACGTTTCTTCGAAGGAAGATAAAACCAGGCTTCTATTACTACAGAGGCAAAGGTGACTGGGCTGGCTTAAAGTTTCATCTTCGAGTGTTAGAGGACGGAACTGGGGTCCTTGTGTTGAACGCCTCCAAAGTTGTTTATTTGAACGACACTGCAGCGGCTTATTTGAAGTTGATGATGGAGGGAAAGGAAGCGGATGAAGCTGTGAAGGGGATGCGTCACATTTTCAAGGTTTCAAAAGAGAGGGCACTTGAAGACTACAGACAAGTTTTGTACACGATTAACACTCTTGCTTCCTCTGATGATGTGTGTCCCTTTAGCTATATTGGGGTGGAACGAGTGGAACCTTTCTCTAAGGAATTGCCAGCACCTCTCCGCCTCGATCTCGCCCTTACATATCGATGCAACAACAGCTGTGTTCATTGCTATAGTGGAAAAGCCACAGTTTCCAAAGAGTTGTCAACTGAAGAATGGAAGAGGGTTGTCGATAGAGCCTTCGATTTAGGGATTCCTCAAATTCTGTTCACAGGAGGTGAACCGACTCTCCGTGAAGATTTATTAGATATCATCGCTCATGCTGAAGCTGTCGGTCTTGTTACGGGCTTGGTGACGAATGGACGTAGACTAGAAGATTCGGGTTATGTTCATAAATTGGCTGAAGCGGGACTTGATTATGCTCAGGTTACGTTGGAGTCCCATAAGTCTGAGATACATGATGCTATCACTAAAGTTTCGGGAAGTTGGTGTGAATCTGTTGCTGGGATCAAGAATCTTCTTGAGACTTCCATTTATACCAGTGTTAATATGACTTTGAACCGACAAAACCTCAAGTACGCAGTGGATACTGTTGACTTCTTTCGTGGATTGGGGTTGCGGCGTTTTTCGTGTAATGGATTGATTTATGCGGGGAAGGGAGTAGAGGCGGCCTCCACCTTTGCTGTTGACGAGAAAGAGTTGTTTTCAGTTCTGATGGGAATTCGTGATAGGGCATTGGAGTATGGGATGGAGTTTACATGGTATACGCCAACTCATTATTGTGTGCTGAATCCTGTAGCGTTGGGGTTGGGAATAAAGTGTTGTAGTGCTTGTCGCATTACTCTCTGTGTGGAGCCTGATGGAGATGTGATTCCGTGTCAGTCTTTCTTTGAGATCATAGGCAATATCCTTACCGACAGGTGGAGTGACATCTGGAACCATCCTCTTTGCAACAGTTTGAGGAAAAGGGAATATGCTCCTGAGAAGTGTAGGGGTTGCCCAGAACTTGATATATGCGGAGCTGGTTGCCCCTTAGAATTGAAGGCAAAACGGGTTCTCTGTGGCGAGTGCTACGAATCCTGAATTTGCATGTGTTTAGGATATTTTAAACATATTTGGTATGCTTTATTATGTGAAAATATGTAAAGGTTTATATTCGACATGTGGTATAAGTATGATAGATATGTCCAAAGAAGGACATATTGTATATAAGTTCAACTTGACAACAGTTGAACAAAACTACACAAATAGAGGTGAAATAGCCATGAAGGATGTGTTCACGACAAACTGGTACATATACAGAATATATCTGTCTTCTACAGAGCCTAAGGCGCAAGACAACAGAAGCAAATAACAATCATAATAAGAAGTTGATAAACATGGAAGAAGGAAAACTTCCTTTCGCCGTAATTTGTATAGTAATCGGACTCATCACAATATCATTATTTACCGTTCTCACGGTTTCTGCAAGTGACTTGTTGATGAGTTTGGGGTGGGGAGTCTCTGTTACCGCTCTGGGGCTAGCGTCTTTAGGCTCCTGGTTAGTTGACAGAGTGAGAAAAAAAGGTTCTAAATTCCTTAAATGACCTTCTCCCTAATACCTTTAAATTCTTAAAGATTTTAATAGAAGTGCCTATTTTTGATCTTGAAAGCAGGTTATCAAGTGACATCACTAGGGTGTGACTGAACAGAAGCCGAAACAATATACATTTCAAAACCAGACAGCTAGAATGTCTGTTTCATTCGATAGTTGATAATGAAAACCAAAAAATTTTCCTGTGTTGCCATCTAGAGATGAAGAAGAAATAACAGTTTCTTCTCCACATCTATAGAGAGGTTCTCACACACGCACACACCAAAACCTACAGAAAAAGAAACAAAGGTGAACCCACAATTAACGGGCAGAGTTGAAGACCCAAATGTCAGGAACAGAAACCCTCATACCCTACATCAAAGAAAAAAACCAAAAAGAACAACCAACAATCATCATAGACAGTCGAGAAGCAACCACCGCCCCCAAAATCATAAAAGGACTAAAAGAAACAGGAGCCGAAATCCAGATAAAAGCTCTTCAAAAGGGCGACTACATCATCTCAGATCTCTGTGCTATCGAAAGGAAAACCGTCCATGACTTTGTATACACCCTTACCCGAAGATATTTATTCGAACAACTCTTCAAACTAAAAGAAGTCTATCCTAAGCCCTTCATCCTGATAGAAGGATACCTACCAATTATCTATAAGTTCAGCAAGATTCAACCATCCTCGGTATGGGGAGCCATGTTTGCTCTCGCAAAACAAGGCATATTCATGATCCACACAACATCCTACAAAGAAACAATAGACTTCTTATACACAGCCGCCAAACAAGAACAAATCGTCGAAAAAAGAACTCCAATAGTACATCCAATAAAGAAAACGGAAACATTAACTGAAGCTCAGATATTCTTTATAGCAAGTCTCCCAAACATCGGACGAGAAAAAGCAACATCCCTCCTCAAATCCTATCAAACCCCACTAAATGCTCTAATAAACATAGACGGATGGGCAGCGGACGTTCACGGTCTCGGACCCAAAATCACCACGAAAGTAAAACAAGTCCTACACACACGCTATAAAGAGTGAAACTCATGTTCAAAAAAATCCTAATCGCCAACCGAGGAGAGATCGCAGTAAGAATCATAAGAGCCTGCAGAGAACTAGGAATAAAGACTGTAGCAGTTTATTCAGAAGCCGACAGAGAATCTCTTCATGTAAAATACGCAGACGAATGTTACTGTATAGGACCCAGCCCACCAGCCCAAAGCTATTTAGACATTAACAAAATAATTAAAGTCGCCAAAGACTCAGCATCCGAAGCAATTCATCCAGGATATGGCTTTCTAGCACAGATTCCGTCCTTTGCCAAAGCTTGTCAAACCAACAACATTGAATTCATCGGTCCATCCAGTGACATCCTAGAAAAGATGGGCAACAAAGTTATGGCTCGCAAAATAATGGCGAAGGCAAACGTTCCAGTAATTCCCGGAAGCATGAATGCCATTAAAGGTGAAGATGATGTAGCAAAAGTGGCAGAAGAAGTCGGTTATCCCGTGTTCGTCAAAGCGGTCTTTGGCGGCGGAGGGAAAGGCATGCGCCTCGTCAAAAACAAAAATGCCATACCTCAAGCCATGGAAGTAGCCAAGTTAGAAGCCCAGTTATCCTTTGGAAGCCCAGAACTCTATGTTGAGAAAATGTTAATCAATCCAAGACATATTGAATTTCAAGTGTTAGCTGACAAAAAGGGGAACGTCATTCATTTAGGCGAACGTGAATGCTCAATTCAAAGGAAGTATCAGAAGTTAATTGAAGAAACTCCTTCTCCGATGATGACTGAAGAACTAAGAAATGTTATTGGGGAGAAGACAATACAAGCGGCAAAAGCCATCAAATATACCAGTGTAGGAACCATAGAGTTCTTGATCAATAAAGAAGGTGGCTTCTATTTCTTAGAAATGAACACAAGGCTTCAGGTTGAACACCTCATTACCGAAATGGTCACAGGGGTTGACATTGTTAAAGAACAGATTAAGATAGCTGCTGGAGAAGATTTGTCATATAGACAAAGTGACATAATGATGAGAGGGCACGCGATAAACTGTCGAATAAACTCAGAAGATCCTTACAATGACTTTGTACCTTGTCCAGGCACTATAATAGCATATCGTTCCCCTGGAGGTTTTGGCATAAGAGTTGATAGTGCTCTCTATGCTGGATACACTATACCAGTCTTTTATGACTCGTTAGTCGCTAAACTAGCTGCTTGGGGCATGAACCGTAATGAAGCCTTAAAACGTATGAAGAACGCCTTAACCGAATACCACATGGAAGGAATCGAAACAACCATACCACTACATAAGAGGATACTCGAAGATGAATATTTCAAAAGAGGAGAAATACACACCCGTTTTGTCGAAGAGAGAATTGGAAGCTTAACACCTGAAGAAACACATGAGGAAGAAGTAGCTGCTCTTTCTACTGTTTTGGCTACTTATTTACAGAATAGGCAGTCGGGCTTAGCTGTTATTCCACAACGAAAAGCAAAAAAGGTTTCTTTGTGGAGGATGATGAGGAGACGTTATTAACGAGAATGAAGTGATTGGAAAGAGTGACTCCAGTGAGAGAGCATAGAGTATTAGTGAACAATAAGAGGCATAAAGTTAGACTGCTTAAAGTGGATAAGATTCCTTACTTGGTTGAAGTTGATGATAAAACCTTTGAAGTTGAAGTTTCAAATGATCTTGTTCATGGTACTCCTATTTTAATTAGGATCGATGGTAAGCCATACAAAGTGGAAATCAACAAATTCAATAAAGACGTGCTATTTCACATCAAAGTTAACGGTAAGTTATTTAGGGTTCAAAACGAAAGGATGAAAAGAGACGTTTCACAGGTCATACAAACAACTTTTCCGACACAGATCAAAGAACCTATGAAAAAGCTAGTATCTGAGAAAAATACAGTGACAGCATTCATGCCGGGAAGAGTTGTTCTACTGAAAGTCAAGCCTGGTGATTCAGTAAAGATGGGAGAAACCCTCTGTGTTTTGGAGTCTATGAAGATGGAGAATGAGATAACAGCTCCGAAGGCTGGAGTTGTTCAAGAGGTAACGGTTTCCGAGGGGTTGATGGTAAACAGGGGAGATACGCTCATAGTTATTCAATAGTCCCAATCCAAGTGTATGTACGATGGATTTTTTGCATTTTGTTCTGGCAATGTATCTTGAGATGTGTAAAATTTCGAGAAATATTTTGCGTGCATATCTGCCGTGAGATCAGAAGTTCAGTATGAAAAAAAGGTAGGAGGCGGCACTGGGGAGAAAGAGCATTAGCCAAATGATTTTGTTCCAGTCGAATATTTCTTTGCCGTTCATTGGAGGGGTGGGAATCAAGTCGAATGTGGCCTTTATCATGCACACCATGACACCTAAGCTTCCGAGTTGCTCATATCCAAAGTTCAGTAATATGGCGAAAATTCCTCCTAGAAGTAAACATGCCACTGGTCCAGAGAGAGAAATTAAGCCAATGGATCTTTTTGTCGGGTTAGCACATTGAAATTTAGATCTGCCTGCGACGCAGAAGGGTGATCTGAAAGCGAGAGTGAAAACTAGCAACAGAATGATGCCTATTGGCCAGACACGGTACTCCGACCATATGCCCATGCTCCTTGCAACCATTTCCATCGTCAGCCAATAAACCAGTTCAGTAACAGCTACAGTGACAAAAGCAATTGGAACAACATTTAGAATCTCAGTGGTGGCGCCTGCGATTGCATACGAGAAACAAAAGGTCAATGTCGCAGCTCCTAATACAAAAGCAAGCACCTCAGTCGGAGTTATCACAAGGCGGCAGACTTCTTTTGTCTCAATCTCCTTTTGTGTCTTTGAGGCGAGAATTTCCTCTCCATAAGATTGTAATAAATTTTGAAGGGAATCTGGTAAGGCTGAAACGATTTTGCTCCATAAACTACCTCCAGCAGATGCCGCAGGGTTTACGAGTGAAGAAGACATTGCCGCAACTGTTGTGGTCATGGCAACGGTAGCGACTCCTCCTGCAACTGCATCCCTTAAAGAAGGAACCCAAATCTGATCTTCGGTGAAATGGGCTGTAATGTTTTTGTTATCAGTCATAGTGATAGATTCTGGGTTTGCAGAACTCGTCAAATCGCCACTCCAGTGAGAGAAGGTCCAGCCATGATCAGCAGTGGCAGTCAACTCAATGGAGGTGCCATAAGAATAAGTTGTTTGAGGCGGTTTTTTCATCACGGAACCGTCGCCAACAATGTTAATCGTCAGAATGTACTGATTCTGAGTGAAATGGGTGGTTACGTTCTTGTTACTGTCCATTGTGATAGTTTCTGGGTTTGTGGAGCCAAAAAGATAATCACTCCAGTGGGAGAAGGACCAACCAGAGTCAGGAATTGCAGTTAAGTTAACAACAGTGCCACAAGGGTAAGTTGCCCGGTCAGGATTTTTTGTCACTGAACCGCTTCCATTAACGTTTACTGTTAAGGTATATTTTGGTTGAATGAAGAATGTGTTGAGGGTTTGGTTAGCATCCATAGTCACTGTGTAGGGGTTAGCTGAACCAACATTGATACCGTCTAGTTCCCAATGTTCAAACTCGTAGCAAAAATCAGGAATGGCAGTAACTGTCACATTAGTGCCGTGGGCGTAGGTTGTTTGGTTAGGGTTCTTTGAAACTGAACCGTTGCCAATAATGTTAACTACCAAAGTCTTTTCTGGAAATACAACTAGCTGCAGCTTTTGGTCTATTGTGTTTGCGAATTCAGTGGCATCTTCAACAACTCGAATCCATCCTGGTTTAGAGAAAGGTGGAGCTAATATACTTGGCTGTGGATGCACAACCCAGTTTTTAAACCAGTCACGAAACGATTCAGTTATACCGATTCCTTCAATATCCAGCTCCTCAAGTCCCTGGTTCACCGCATTATTCACAACAGCTATGACATCATCCCAACAATCAAGATTTCCGTCTCCATCAAGATCACTTGTTGCATTGTTGTTTCTTCTGTTAGGTTCTCCATCTGTAGCTAGGTTAATAATTTGGTATTTTGCAGTCTCGAAGTTTGGAGAATTACTGATCTCTTTCCATCCTAAGTATAGACCGTGTGCCATTGACGTGCGAATACGTCCTTGCGTTATTGTCAGAATTCGGTTTGCTATTGTGCCATAGTTAGTGCTGTTTATAACCGTAGGTGGTATCTCTGTTCTTGCATAATCATAGCTAGACGAATAACCGAATTGGACTATTGTGAGTTCGACAGAACTGTCATGTGGCATCGTAGTGTTTATTGCTTTTGCGATCCCTTGTTTGATTGTACTCCATTCTGTGGGTCCTATGGTGCCTGAACCGTCTATGACCATGCACAACTGTGTTTTAACACCAGTCTCAAATTGTGCTACCTTGTCCGTGGACGCTGAATATGAATCTTGAAAGGAAAGAAGTACAATAAAAAATGAAAGCGCGAGGATTATATCAGTAATTACTTTTCTTTTCGTCTTCATCCTTTCAACCTGCACAGATAAACCATAGGAACGTGTGATATCTCTCCGATCTCAGTCACTTATAAGACTGTTTATCTTTAGAAGATATACCCTCAAAATTGAATATAAACCTGTATGGTATAATATTATAGTTCTGTAACTTAATGAGAATTAAGTTTTTAGGATTTCTCGGCTCTCCGCACGGCAAAAAAAGGTTTGCGATTAAAATTATATTTAGGGTGAGCTAAGGTTTGATGTGGGAGGATTTGAAAATGGTTGAGGTGTTAGTTTTGTATTATTCTAGGACTGGTAGAACTGAAGCTTTAGCAAACTCTGTTGCTGAGGGCGTTGAGAGTGTTGAGGGAGCTTCTGCAAAAGTGAAGCGTGTTGACTATGCAACTGTTAACGACTTCATCTCTTGTGATGCTGTAGCCTTCGGGTCTCCAAACTACTTCAGTTATATGGCTGGCCTCATGAAGGACTTTTTCGACAAAGCGTTGAGCATAAGAGAAAAAGTTGCTGGTAAACCAAGTGTAGCCTTCACTTCCGGCGGAGGAGCCAGCGACTCGGCTCTACTGAGCTTGGAAAGAATGATCTCCTCCTTCAGATTGGAGAAAGTGACTGACGGTGTAGTCTCCCAAGGTGAGCCCAGCGAAGAGGATCTGAGAGCCTGCAAGAAACTTGGAGAAATTTTAGCAAAAAGGGCGCTCGAAAGAGCTGAAGTGCCAAGAGACTAAGAGCTCCTTGTTACGGCGTCAAGTTTTTATGACAACTATTCTGGAATTATAATTAATGTCTGGCAAAAAATTTTTTGTCCGTCGCTATGAAGAACTAGGTTGGATATACGACGAGTTCAAACCGAAGTTAGCAATCAGAGTAAATACTATGAACACAGAGAAGGTGCGTGTCCTAGAGAGACTGAAATCCCGAGGAATAGTGCTTGAAAAGATCCCTTTTCTGGAAAATGGTTACTGGATTTCCCGATCAGAATTTTCGGTTGGTGCGGCACCAGAATACCTCTTAGGCTTGTACTCGATCCAAGAGGCAGCTGCTCAAATCCCAGCTACTTTGTTCACAGGGCTAGAAAACAAGATAGTTCTTGATGCGTGTGCAGCTCCCGGCGGAAAAACTGTTCAGTTAGCTGATCTGATGCAGAACACCGGCGTAATAATAGCATTGGACGTTAAAAGACGAAGACTAGCTGCACTGTCAAACCAACTAGAAAGGTGCCGTGTAAAAAATACAACAGTCTATCAGATGGATGCAAGAAAGTCATCAGGGCTGAAGATAAAGTTTGACCGCATACTTCTGGACGCCCCATGTTCTGGCAATTATGTAACTGACAAGGGATGGTTCGGCAAAAGAACGCTCAAAGATGTAAAGATGAACGCGGAGCTTCAGAGGCAAATAATGGCTGAAGCCGTCAAAGTTGTAAAAGACAACGGAGAAATAGTTTACGCAACATGCTCATTAGAGCCGGAAGAAAACGAATTAAATATTGATTGGGCAATAAAAGCCTTGAATCTTCAAATTGAAGAAGTCTACTGCCATGGGGAAAAAGCACTAACAAATATCTTCGGCAGAGAACTTGACGATTCTATAGAAAAGTGCAGAAGAATCTGGCCTGGACCAACTCAAGGGTTCTTTGTCTGCAGACTCAAAAAGCGATCGTGTGGATAATGAAACCTGTA
>CAZCYX010000078.1:0-9385 GCA_964503065.1 uncultured Candidatus Bathyarchaeia archaeon | reverse complement strand
GAGACTTGAGCTTAATTAGCAAAGGACCACGAGCACATGAGTGGTCATGAATGGTTACTCTAAGAATAAAGATTGATCTCTTGAAGATTAAGAGGTACTTTAAGGAGAACTGGGGCGCCCCATTCATTATTCTGTTTCAGGCGCTTATTCTCTTAAGCGTCCGTTTTTTGGTTCAAGGCGATTCAGCATTGGCCAATACTATTGTGACCTATTGTTACTGTTCACTGGTGATTGGAGTTGTCCTGCAACTGATTTCCTTTCTAATGGATGAAAGAAGAAAGCAAAAAGAAAATGAGTGAGAGCCCTGAGCTTTCTGTGATCTTACCTGCTTACAACGAGGGTCATGTCATAGAGGGGACTCTTGATCGTGTGGACAGCGCTGTCAGGCAGACAGGACTTAGATATGAGATAGTTGTGGTGGATGACGGAAGCATAAATGGCACCAGAAGGAAGGTAGCTAATTATGCCAATAATAACGGTCACGTAAAGATTGTTGGCTATAAAAAAAATATGGGAAAGGGACATGCCATAAAAACTGGGTTTCAACATGCCAAAAGTAATTCGGTGATTTTTATCGATAGCGATCTGGATATTGACCCACAGTTGATCCTTCGTTATTTTGAAGCCTTGATCCAAGGGGACATTGTCATAGGCTCAAAATGGCATCCTCAATCAACTATAGAAATTCCATTAGTGCGGAGGCTGCTAAGCCATGCATTTAATATTCTTGCCAGACTTTTGACAGGTGTGAGAATGAAAGATACACAGACAGGATTGAAGGCTGCTAGGAAGAATGCTTTAGAGAGGGTCTTTTCGAGATTGACTATCAAGCGATATGCTTATGATGTGGAATTGTTGGCTGTAGCGAATCTCTATGACTTGAAGGTTATTGAGATGCCAGTTAACATTCGGATGAATGATTTGTTCAATCCTAAGGAAATATGGAGAATGTTTGTGGATCTGCTGGGAATAGCGTATAGACTGAGATTTCTTAAAAAATGGTACCTACGTGCCGCGCGCGCATGAGCAAATTGAAGATGTCAAGAAGGTTATCATTGTGCGTGCATGCATCGAGCGCGCATGTTTTGAATTCGGATTTCGAATCCATATGTAGAATATTAATGATTCATATCTGCTCTTCATATGGCTTAAATAAATCGCTCTCAGAACTCTGGGAAAGATTCCGAAGGATGAGAGCGATGTTAACTCCTGTAAAATTGATGTCCTTGAAGCAAAGGGCTTTGCGAAAGAGAGTTTGGTTTAAAATTCTTGATCGAGCGGAACGGGCGATAGTAGACCTTACAATACGAATAGTGAAGACGATTCGAAGTTCTACATTGAAGGAGATGTTAGTGACTATTTCCGGGAAGCTAATGGAAGCCATGGAGAGTCAGGTTGCAAGGCTTACAAAAACTGTCGGACGCCCGCTTGCTCAAAAAATTGCAATTTTAGCTTTTTCTTGGGGAAACCATGCAGCCCTGAAATGGCCCAAGGATCCCAGTTTTACAAGATATCTAACCATAATGAAAATAAACACTCAGATAGGCGACTGGTGAGCATGTATGCATGAGGTTACTTCTGAATTTCCAAATTGTATCGTGAATGAAGTCTCTACTTGGGGGTAGTGAAGGTTGAGTGAAGAAAGGTTAAAGATACTTGTGACTGGTGCCACAGGTTTTGTTGGTAGTCATCTCGTACCGGAGCTTATTGAGCGGGGGCACGATGTTTTCACCCTTGAGAGGTATGTAACGGGCAGATATGTTCTTGGAAAAAGAACAAACGTGAAAACGGTCTTTGGGGACCTTAAGGAATACTTTGCGATTAGACGAGTCATTCACGACGTTCAGCCGGACGTAGTGATTCACTTGGCTGCCATAAGCCCAGTGGCATACAGTTATGATCACACAGATGAGGTTATCGAAACCAATTTTCTCGGAACAGTGAACTTGGCTGAAGCCTGCTTGCGAGAAGTGCCACACTTTAAGCATTTCCTTTTCGCCTCAACCTCAGAGACTTATGGCAATGGGTCGTCTCCAAAAACCGAGGAGACACAGCAGAACCCAAATAGCCCATATGCTGTGAGTAAGCTTGCATCCGAGAAATACCTGCTTTATATGCGTGATGCTCATGGATTTCCGATAACAATCCATCGCAACTTTAACACTTATGGAAGAAAGGATAACACGCATTTTGTAGTTGAGCGAACAATTGTACAGATGCTCCAAGACGAGATTGTTAGGCTTGGCGATCCAACGCCTATACGAGACTTTGAATATATAGATGATCATGTGAACAGCTACTTAACCTGCCTACACAACTCGAAGGCAATAGGCGAGGTCTTCAACTTTTGCACTGGAAGGGGGACATGGATAAAACAATTGGTTGAGATAATCTCTGAACTCACCGGTTTTGAGGGTGAAGTGATTTGGAACACTATTCCTACTAGGCCCTTAGACATTAAGGAGCTAGTAGGCGACTATTCGAAGGCTAAACGACTTCTCGGATGGCAACCCAAGTTTACCCTTAAAGAAGGATTAAGACAAACCGTGGATTTCTGGAGGGCTTCTTTAGAGGCTACCTACATAAGCGACAAACGCCCAGCAGTCTTCATACATGCAAGATAAAGCGACCGGTGAGCATATCGAAGCTTAAGATTTTGATGTTTAATTGGCGTTGTTGGCTTAACCCAGCTATGGGTGGGGCTGAGGTTTTTACTTATGAGAATGCGGTGAGGTGGGTAGACGCTGGGCATGAGGTTACTTTGTTTACTTCAAAGTTTACAGGATGCAAAAAAGATGAAATTCTAGATGGAGTTAGAGTTATGAGAGAAGGTGGGAAGTATTCTGTCTATCGGAAAGCTAAAGCGCATTATAGGAAAACGTTTTCGAAAGAAGATTACAACATTGTGATAGACGAAATCAATACAAGGCCTTTTCTCACCCCAAAGTTCGTGAATAATGGAGAGAAAATAGTTGCTCTGATCTATCAGTTAGCTAGAGAATACTGGTTCTATGAAACTCCTTTTCCCATAAGTTACATCGGATATTATTATCTTGAGAATAGATGGCTAAAGAATTACATCTATATTCCCGCTGTTACTATTTCGGAAAGTACAAAAAAGGATTTGATTAATTTAGGGTTTAAAGAAAATTTTGTTGTCCCTGTAGGTGTAAATTTTAAGCCTTTAGATAAAGTTCCGGAGAAGGAAAGTTATCCGGTTATCGCTTATGTTGGGCGACTGAAGAGGGCGAAGAGGCCTGATCATGCGGTTAAGGCTTTTGAGATTGTCAAGGAGAAGATTCCTGAGGCTGAGCTTTGGATTATTGGAAACGGATATTTCAAGAAAAAGCTGGAGAAAACTGCCTGCAGCGAGGTGAGGTTCTTCAGCAATTTGTCAGATGAGGAGAGGAGGGAGTTGATAAAGAGGGCTTGGGTTTTGGTTAACCCAAGTGTCAGGGAGGGTTTCGGGTTAAATGTCATTGAAGCTAATGGATTAGGTGTTCCCTGTGTTGCCTATGATGTTCACGGGTTAAGAGACTCTATTCAAAATGGTGAAACTGGTTTATTCGTCAAATCTGGAAGTGTTCAGGCTTTAGCTGAAGGACTCCTCAGGGTCTTGGAAGATGAAGGGTTGAGGGAAAAGCTTTCTAAAAATGCGTTGGAATACTCAAGAGTTTTCAGCTGGGATAAGACGGCTGGCGAATTTATGAAGATATTTGAGGAAATGATTGGCGAATGAAGATCCTGGTACAGATAGAGTTCACTTCACACAATCTACATGGCAGATATGACACGCACAAGGTAAAAAATGATTGGTAGATTGAATGATGCGGGTTATGCTGTTTAATTCATCAATACTTGGAGAGAAAAAGGATGTTCTTGAAGCTGGAAACCTTTGTCCAAGAATCGGAATAGCATCAATTGCATCATTCCTTCTACAAAACGGAGTTTCTGTGAGTATTCTCGATCCTGATGCCTACAAATTAGACATTGAACAAATCAAAAAGAGAGTGAAACAGGAGAAACCTGACATTGTAGGGCTTCCGGCTTTTACTGAGGAGATTCATAGTGCAAACGATATGGCGAGGGCTATAAAAGAAGTGAATTCTGACATTTTGACTGTTGTGGGCGGGCCGCATCCATCTGCCATTCCGATGCAAACTCTTGAAGAATTCCAATACTTCGATGTAGCTGTGTTCGGAGAAGGAGAAATCACCATGCAGGAAATAGTGGATGGGAAACCCTTAGAAAAAATTCAAGGAATTGTTTTTAAGAAAAACGGAGTGATTAGATGTAATAGCCAACGACCCTTAATCAAAGACATTGATTTGCTTCCCCTTCCTGCTTGGCAACTATATGACTTGGATAAGTACAAGAGCGGAGGTTTGTATTCAGGCTTTGGCAGAAGAGGTCAATTGGAACTTCCTGTAGAAGGTGCCAGGGGATGTCCTTTCAGTTGTATATTCTGTTTTAGAGTGACTGGTAGAACTATACGGTTTAAGTCTCCATCAAGGGTTGTAGATGATGTAGAACGAAATGTGAACCAGTTTCACGCAGGCAAAATTCATTTCGTTGAGGGAACATTTGGTGTAAACAAAAAGATAGCTATTGAAATGTGTAATGAACTCATCAAAAGAGGTTTACATGAGAAAATCGAGTGGTCTACTGGAGGTAGAGTTGACACTGTTGATAGAGAATTACTTGAAAAAATGAAGAAGGCAGGATGTAATTACATTGGATTTGGAGTGGAGTCAGGCGAACCCGAGATTCTTAGGATAATAGGCAAAAATACCTTTTTAGATCAAGTGAAGCAAGCGTTTGAGCTCTGCAAGGAGATAGACATCAAGACTGAAGCCAACTTTATTTTGGGGCATCCCTTCGAAACCGAGGAAACAGTTTTAAGAACCATTAAATTCGCTAAAGAACTCAAAGCAGATCATGCGACGTTTGCCATTTTGGTTCCTTTTCCTGGGACCGAGGTGTCCAGAATGGCTAATGAGGGAATCGGAGGTTTGCGGATTAGAAGAAGAGGTTGGGAAGTTTATGGTAAGCAGCTAGGAGATGCTTTGGAGCTGACTCAACTTCCACGCGAAAGATTAATTAAACTACAAGCAAGAGCCTACAAAGAATTTTACCTACGGCATGGGAAGATCAGGGCGTTGGTGGGTCGAATGTCCATAAAAAGAGCGTTTTATGGTCTTAGACGATTTTTGGGTTATTCCCTCAAGTAAAATAAAGACGACTATAGGCTAAAATATCACTTGAGTGTTTAACAATTGAATGAGTTGCCCTTAGTTTCAGTGATAATTCCCACAAAAAACTCAGCTGAAACGCTCGGGAAATGTTTGGAAAGCATGGAAAATCAAACCTACAAAAACATTGAGATTATTATAGTAGATAATTACAGTGAGGACAGAACAAGGCAAATTGCGGAAAAATGCAATGCTCGGTTTTATCGTATAAGGAAAGAGAGATCAAGGCAGGTTAACTGCGGCGTTGCAAGAGCTTATGGCAAATATGTTTATCGTGTTGACAGCGATTTTGTTCTAGAGCCTTTTATTGTAGAAGAAGCCGTTAGTAAATGTGAAAATGAAGGTTACGACGCACTTGTTGTTCACAATACATCTGACTCTACCATCGGTTTTTGGTCAAAAGTTAGGAAACTTGATAGAGATTGTGTTAAGGGCGATAACTTGAATGTTGCGGCAAGATTTTTCAGAAAAGACGTATTTGAAAAGGTTGGAGGGTTCAATGAGGATTTAGTTGCCGCAGAAGATTATGACTTACACAACCGACTAGTGAAGGCCCGGTTCAAAATAGGAAGGATCAACGCTTATGAGGTTCATATAGGTGAACCAAAAACACTTGCTGAGGTTATAAGAAAACATTACTACTATGGAAAAAACATTGAAAGATTCATTAAAAGGAACTCATATAGAGGGTTGAAACAACTAAGCCCAATAAGACTTGCGCATATTAGAAATTGGAAGATTTTTATTAAGAATCCCATGTTATCTGTTGGATTTGTAGTCTATCAGACATCGCGATATCTTTCCGCATTCATAGGATATCTAACGGTCAAGGCAAGGAGATGATAAAAATAATGATCGCTGATATCAAAGTTGTTTTAAACAAAACGCAATGTGTTCGAACTATCATATCCAAAGAAGAGGAAATACATTACAATGTTTGTATGCATGTGCACAATATGAAACGTCAAAAAACGTTCGAATCTAATAGCAGTAGTGAATACAAGGTGTGCCCCTAATAGTAAACCCAGATTGATTAGTAAATGAAATTCAACATACTTGTATTCTTCCTCTCCATGGGCAAAGGCGGTATATCGGGGGGAGATGTGAACATTGTCGAAGTAGCGAAACGTTGGGAAGCTAATGGGAACGTGGTGAACTTTGTAACAAACCAGTATGGGGCAAAGTTAATTCACCATAAATGGAATCATAAGTCTGTATTAGCTATCAAAACGCCATCCTTTTTAGATAGGGTGTATGGTAGCTCTATACTTGCGACATTTATTACCCAGATTTGGACTGTGTTTAACGTTATTAAAGCGCTACATTCTATAAATCACCTTGATATATCAATTGCTGCATCCACATCATTGCCCGATACAGTAGGACTGCTACTGTCCAGAGCCAAGATTTCCAAAGCTATGTTCATGCATCACTTCATCTCACCTCCTATGTATCGGATGAAGCTCGGCTTTTCTTTTCGGAACGCAATGACTATGTTTGTCTGGAATCAAATCGCTTATGTAGTAGCCAAAATAAGCAGATGGTTGGTACTTGCAGGTTATACTCCCCCTTTTTTAAGAGCTGAATTTAACCCTACCCTCGTAGTGGAAATCGACTACGGCGCACCTATTGATACGATAGATCATATCAAGCCAGCTAGTGAAACTTATAAAGGGGTGTATTTAGGGCGTTTAGCCTTCAATAAAGGCATACTTGATCTAGTTGACATATGGAGATCCATTGTTGCCGATTTCCCCTCGGCGAGGTTAGGCATTATTGGAACCGGCAATTCTCACGTTATTAGGATGCTTGAACATAAAATCAAAAGAACTGGATTAGAACACAATATAAGACTATTAGGATTCCTAAGCGATTCTAAGAAATACGGTTTATTAAAAAGTAGTAAAATATTCGTCTATCCAAGTTATGAAGAGGGCTTTGGCATAGTTATAATCGAAGCTATGGCATGTGGGCTTCCAATCGTCTGCTATGATCTAACTGCTTATTTTAGATTCTCAAAACCTTTACTACTTGCAAAGATTGGTAACAAACAAGGTTTAGCTAATCATATAACATGTCTCCTAAAAGACGAGAATAAAAGGAAGGATATATCTAAAGAATGTATCGCTACAGCTAGGAAATATAATTGGGGCACGATAGCCAGTAAAGTGCTAAAAAATATATTGGATCATCGCTCAAGCCGCACTTTACCTTGTGCCATGAAGAACATACTCCTTCAGTATCCAGAACATCAAGAAAGACAAACGTCAAGAATACCATGAGTTTTCGCATGCATACGCTCGCGTCAGTGGTTCGTGTTAAAATCCAAAATAGGGAAAATCATTGAGGATAGGTGTAGATGCTAGGTTAATGGGCCCCCGTTATTCTAGTATTACAAAACTTCTTCGAAGTCTGCTAAAATGTTGGTCCAAGAATACCGAGGACGATTTTGTCATCTATGTGTCGGATCTTTACAACAAGCATGAAGAAAATGGGTCATATTTAGACAAATTTGAGGTTGTTCAAGTCAAGGCTAGAACGCTTTTAGGTTTCTATAGGAGGTTAGCTAAAAGCGCGACTACAGATCATTTAGATACGATTTTCTTCACTTTCGATTTAGCACCGTTTCAAACAATTCCATTTACCCTACTACTTCATGATCTGACATTTAAAAAATATGGAAACAGATCTTTAAAGAATGCTATATTCTCCTTCCTTGCGAAGAAATCTATTGAGAAAGCAAGATCTGTTATGGTACCTTCTGACAACACACGGGAGGACGTAGTATCACATTATCACAAAAATAATGTTTACACGGTATACCATGATGCAGCCCCCGAGTTCACAAAGTTACCTCATGAATTTATCGAAACAACTCTGCCAAACCTAGTAGGTGAAATTCCTGAGGGATTCATATTGCATGTAGGAAGAATATATCCTGATTACAAGAATTTGACCAAATTGCTTAAAGCATTCATTAAGGGTAAACGAAATCACAGAATTAGGGAAAAACTTGTCATAGTTTCTCCTGACAAACCTCAAAGAAAAGATGCCAGAATCATAGAGAACAATAAAAAAGACTTAATAAACTTACATAAGATAACTGACCAAGATTTAGCCGTCTTGTACAACGCCTGCAACTACTTTGTTTACCCTTCGCTGTACGAAGGATTCGGTATGCCTCTTTTGGAAGCCATGCGTTGCGGAGGACCTGTGGCTACCTCTAGATCATCATCGATCCCAGAAGTGGTAGGCAATGCTGGATTGTACTTTAACCCTTATGATGTCAACGACATGTGTAAAGTAATGGATAGACTTTCAAACGATGAAACGTTACGAAAGGAATTGTCGTGCAAAAGTCTAGAAAGATCAAAGTTTTTTTCTTGGGAAACATTTTCGGAAAAGGCATTGACTATTATCAAGTAGCCGATAGGGAAGTAGGAAATTATGGAAGGAGAACCAATAGTAGCTATCAAAGCCTCAAAACTGAATCCCGCTAAGATGATATTCCTGTTTACTCTGAAACTTATGCATCTATTATGGAGGATTCTTCCTTACCTAGCCATTCGTTATGGAAAGTTTACCTTAAAATTGCCTTTGTGTTTGTTTGATAAAAAATTACGGTGTTCACTACTTTTTAGACCATTTATATGGTCCGATGTATACGCGATGTACGAAGAGTATATCGTAGGGATATATGAGGGTTTAAGAAAAATAAAGCCTGGTGACGTAGTTGTTGATGTTGGTGCATATATCGGAGATTTCACACTTAAAGCGTGTTCTAAAGTAGGGAAAAAGGGGAAAGTTATCGCTTTCGAGCCATCGTCAGAAGAATACAATATTTTGAAATGGAATGTTGATGCTAGCTTATTTGGAAATTGCCTACTTTACAATATAGCTTGTGGATGTAATAAAGGAAACCAAACGCTATATTTGTCTGCATCCGATCAACACAATCCAAGCTCTAAATCTCTCGTCAATAAATCTGGCATGGATGCACATGTGCGGGGCACTACTTCTGTAGTTTCCACTCACAGATTGGACGACATTTGTAAAAATGCTGGAATTACGCATGTAGATTTCTTGAAGATTGATACAGAGGGCTATGGTCTTAAGGTTCTCAAGGGGGCAGA
>CAZCYX010000077.1:0-9415 GCA_964503065.1 uncultured Candidatus Bathyarchaeia archaeon | reverse complement strand
CCGGTCGGGTTCTGCGGCTGGTTGGCGCGCGCGGTCATGATGTTGCCGTTGTTGCCCCAGCCGGCGCCGACCTCGTCGTTGAGTCCCGGCAGCCCGCCGCTGTCGTGGGCGCGCAGCAGCAGCTCGGGAGTTCCGACGCTGCCCGCGCCCAGCACGAGGTGGCGGCAGGCGAGCTGCTTGCTCGCCACGACGGTGCCGCGCTCGGTGATCTGCTCGATCGCGAGGACGTAGGTGCCGTCCGGCTGCTCGCGGATGTCCTTGACCCGGTGCAGCGGGTGGACCGCGACCTGGCCGGTGCGCTCCGCGTCGGCGAGGTAGTTGTGGTCCAGGGTGCGCTTGCCGTGGTTGTTGCCGTAGATGACTTCGCAGTTCAGCGCGGATTTCGGGACGTCGACGCGCTCTTCGGCGGCCATGTAGTCGAAGTCCAATATTTAATAAACATTTCTCCAATTCCACACAGTTGAGCGCACGCATGCACTACATCTCCCAATACAAGTTTCTTGTGGTTTTTAATTTCTCTGCGCACTAAGGCCGTCTTGATAACGTGGGGAGAAGGAATTTAGTTTTTCAAGGAAACGGCAGAGTTGGCTTGAAAAAAGTTACTAAAGTGTTAAATGTTTGAATTGTACATCTGCTAAAAAAGAAGGGCAAAAAATGATTAGAAAAGCGGGTTTTGGAATAATGCTCACACTTTTGTTGACGAGTATGTTAACGCTAGTGCGAGCGAACACAGGCGGACGCATCGATGTCTATACGCAGTATCCATATCCACATGGTGGACAAGGCCCAAATGAACCCAGCGACCCTTTCGCACCACAAGACGAAGTTATCCTCTTCGCCTTCGTCACGTACAACCTCTGGCCTGTGGAAGGCAAGTTTGTTGCCTTCAAGATAAGTGACCCAACTGGAGAAACCTTTGACTTAGTGACAGCAGTAACAGACAAAGATGGTGTCGCAAGTATAAGTTTCAGAATTCCACGGCCAGACCAGGATGTGCTAGGCAGTTGGTCAGTCTTAGGAACAGTCGACATCGGAGATGAAGTATACACTGATACCTTGACGTTTGAAGTGATACTTGATATAACACCACCTTGGATAACCATTCACTCGCCTCAAAACATGACCTATACAACGAGTTCTGTCCTGTTAATATTTACTATCGATGAAACGTGGTCTTGGATCGGTTATAGCTTGGATAACCTAGCAAACGTAACCATTATCGGAAACACAACTTTGACTGATCTGGCAGAAGGATCACACAGCATTGCAGTTTATGCAAACGATACGTATGGAAATATGGGGACCTCAGACAAAATTTTCTTTACGATATCTCTTATTGCAGAATATACTCTTACAATTGATAGCTCTCCCACTGGAGTAGCATTGACGGTTGATGATGAATCTCATACGACAGCTTGGGAAGACAAGTTCTTTGAAGATAATATAGTTGAAGTTTCAATGCCTGAAGTCCACATCATTGGAGATGCAAGATACTATTGGGAACATTGGAGTGATGGAAATACAAGCAGGTCAAGAACAATTATTATGACTGCGAATGTCACATTAACTGCTCATTACAGTGGACCATATTACGAGTTGACCGTTACATCACCTATAACTGGCATAACATTCACTGTCAACGGAACTCCACAAACAACTTCATACACTGAATGGCTACTTACAGGTTCTTATACACTTGAGATGCCAGAGACTCATGTTGTCGGTGAGGCGAAGTATTATTGGGATCAATGGAGTGACGGAGGAACCAGTCGAACAAGAACAGTCATCATGACCACAAATATCACGTTGACTGGCTATTACACTGGACCCTACTACGAACTGACAGTCGATTCTTCACCCATAACTGGAGTAACATTCACCATTGATGGAGCTCCACAGACTACCCCATGCACAGAATGGCTACCAGAAGGCTCCTACACACTAGAGATGCCAGAAACCTATGACGGATACGTCTGGTCTCACTGGCTAGAAGACGGAGATACCAACAGAACAAAGATAATTACCCTATCAGGATATGCCACATGGACGGGAATATTTGTTCTTCTTAGCGATCTGAATAATGACGGAAAAGTTGACATAAAGGACATAGCTATTGCAGCTTTAGCCGTCGGTTCCTACCCTGGCCATCCAAGATGGAATCCCCTTGCAGACGTAAACAAAGATGGCAAAGTGGACATAAGAGACCTAGCCTTAATAGCTAAAAACTTTGGAAACCACTAGTGCTCAATAGAGGCATATTGTCGATGTTGAACATAGAAAAAATTAATATTCCCTTTTTCATATCGATTCTTTCTTCATAGTCTTTTTCAGAACGGAAGTCCGTTATTCGTTGAGTACTATGTCTGAAGCCACTCCAACACTGTTTTGGCTAAGGGCCCCTAGTTCTGGCTTGTTCGGTGCCCCATGAAACGCAAGCTTGACTGCCATTCTCGTTGTGTGACCCACTCAGTTCATAAACTGTTCTGAATTTTTGGACGCTTTATCATCTTATAGGCTGTTTTCGAATATTACTCCCACTTTTTTGAACTCATGTTTTTGATAAAATTCGATGGCTTTAGTGTTATTTTCTTCTGTATCAACGTGAACTTCTATTACGCCTCTTTTCTTGGCATTTACTAATGCTTTTTGGAGTAGCTGTGAACCGATTCCCTTTTTTGCGATGGGTTTCCTTGACGAATAGGCTTGTTATGTATGAGTTTAGGCCAGCGTGGACTGGATCTAGAAAGAAGACTTGATGGATAAGACCAACTATTTCTTGATTAGACTCGGCCACTAATAATTCACTCGTGGTTTCTTTCATGATTTTGCGTAATGTTTGACCTCGTTGGAGAGGCCATTCTGAGAACTGTAAGAACAGATCTTCTAAAACTGGTGTGTCCTTTTCTTCAACTCGGCGAATGACTATTGACAATTTCTTAAACCTCATAAGTTATGCTACTGTTATCGGTCTTCTATTAAGCGTGTAATGTAGTTGGCGCACCATTCGACAAATTTTGAGCACATCGTTTCTCTTATTTTTTGAGATTGAAATTTTTCATGCCCTTTGAGTGTTCTCAAATCGCATTTTGTTAGGTTTTTGCAGAGACTACTACCAAATTCTTTCTCAAAGTTCTCTATCATCTTCAAAACCATCTTATAGACCTCTTCTTTCTTTTCCAGCTCTCCAGCCTTTCTGGGACCGATAGTTAGCCCAATGGTCATTATGGCGCCAGTTAGAGCTCCGCAAGTTGATCCGGTTCTTGCGATGCCGCCGCCGAAGCCTGTTGCAATACAAGGAATAATGTGTTCAGTTGGCTTACTGAATTCTCTACTTAAGGCAACTAAGACAGATTCTGAGCAGTTGAAACCGGAGGCAAAGAACTCTACAGCCTTGTTACCAGCATTCTCAACCATCCTAGCAACACCTTCTAGATAATACTAACAACTAGTTATACAAGGCCTGAGAAGAACTTTAGGTTTATGTCTGTGTTGCTATTCTCTTCTTTCGACAGATATGGTGCATCTTGTGACTAAGGCTGCGATTGCTCCTAGTGCCGCAAGCCAAGGGGCTATGATGGCCCCTACTACTCCTACTGTGGCAGGTATCTCCAAGAGCGTTTTGCCTTCTTCATTCTTTACTATGATTCTGGTGATGTTTCCTTCACGGATTAGCTCCTTCACCTTACTAACCAAGTCATCTGCTGAGACTGAGAACTCCTCTTTCACAATTTTGCCAACGGCGGTTCCACAGTTGGGACAGAATCTTGCACCTTTCGGCAACTCGACTCCGCATTTTGCACAGTGTACCAATCATGTCACCTCCCTATTTTCTAATGCTTTTATCTTCTTTTTTTATACTATTACTTTATGGATTTCGGAGATATCGATACGTTTGTCTTTGATTTGGATGGCACTGTTTGGTTTTGGACACGTCTCATCGCAGGAGTTAAAGGAACAATAAGGAAACTAAAGAAACTGGGTAAGAGTGTTCTTTATGTTACTAACAACACCATTGAATCTCGAAGAGGGCTTGCAAAGAGACTTGGCAACTTTGGGATAAAAACCCATTATGAAGACGTTATAAACGCAGGCGTTGTCATAGGTCACTACATAAAAGAACATGACGGCACTGCTTTAGCTCTAAACATTGGAACTGAAAATGACCTGAAGGAAGTTGGCGTTCCTATCCGTAAACATCCACCAGTTGATTATGTCGTGGTAACTGAAGATTGGGACTTTGACTATCGCCAACTCAGTCTCGCCTTTGATGCTGTCACAGATGGTGGAAGACTCCTAACAAGTGTCATGGGAAGACACTGGTTGGTTGGGAACAAAATGGTTCCAGGTGTAGGGTGTTGGGTGAAGGCGGTGGAGTTCGCAACAAACACAACCGCTACTACATTAGGCAAACCGTCAGACTACATGGCAAAGATCGTTTCGAGGAGGCTTAGGGACTGCAAACGTACCGTTTATGTTGGGGATGAATATGAGAGTGATGTATTGTTTGGGCAGAAGCTTGGCTGCTATACGGTTTTCGTTAACACGGGCATGGACAAAAACAAGACAAACAAAATAAAGCCAGACCTATGGCTGAACAGTGTAAAAGACCTGCTAAATTACATCTAATGTGGAAGCGTTGGAGTAAAATGATGCTGGTAACTTTCTTGCCATCTGAAGAGAAGCTTCTTTCAATGTAGATTATCAATATAGTTTCTTTCGCACTAAAGTATATCTGTGAGAAGTATTCTTGCTTTCGTAGGTGTCTACAGTTAGGCATAGAGACAGGATGACGATAATTGCAGAGATTCTGAAAACAACGAAAGAATCTAAAGGAGGTAAAAAGAAGACAGACATAATGCGGAGTATAAACTTGAACTATCCTCAGGCAAACAGGTATCTGCGTTTTCTTTTAAGTAACGGTTACTTAAGCCTAAACAGCGAGGATAGGTACAAGATAACCAAAAAGGGATTAGAATTTATGAGAAATCTTGAATCCCTCAATTCAAGACTGCAATAAACTTCATGTATGCATGATAGCTTCATAGGGTGACTCTGCAAGTAGAGGAGAGTTAGCAACCTAATCTCTCCGTGCAATGTTTTGATAATTGAACGTTAGTTTCCAATAGTCAGAGAGTTTAGGGCACAGGTGTGTGGGGGCAGAAAGGAAACTTCAATTCAACCAACTGTTTTATTTAATGCAATTGTCTGCTGTGTGCTTCGTGCCTACGTTAACTTTTGGATTAGCTTCTACGTAAAGTGTGTTTCAGATTGTATAAATAGGTCTCTTCACTTCCGAATCATACAGCACAACACGCTACGTCTACGAGCATCTAACGGCAGGTTGGGAAAGCAATGTTCCTAGACGAAGCCCCCCCACATACCTCTCAATCCTCCCGAAGTTCGTCAAGCAAAGTATGAAGGAAAAATTTCAAAACACAACCATCATCATGATGGGCTGTAACGGATTAACATACCCAACTATGGCCCAAGCATTCATAGAAAAGGCGCAAAAGTCTACATTAGCTGGGATGAAGACACACTATTATCACACACCGACACAGCAACCACACACCTGCTCCAACATCTTATCACAGAAAAACAGACAATAAAACAAGCAGTAATAGAAACCATGAAAGAAGTAGGTCCAGACCCAATAGACAATAGCATACTCCTATACTATCCATCTGAAGCCGAAGACTACACAATTCAAAACGTCGAAAAAGACTAAAGGAGCTAAAGTCACTTGTCAAAATCAAGTGCAATGTGGACAATCAATCTAATTTCAGTATCCGTGAATTTCATGGCCTCTAACATAGCTATAGTGTAAGACGGCCTAGGCTATCACTTTAGGAGTTCTCTCAAAGTTTCGTCTGTAGGAACACCATGAATTACTTTTTCTTTGAAAGCAATAGCTGGAAAATTCATCAGTCCCTTTGCCTTCAATTTCATCCTAGTTAGAACCCCCTTCTTTGCAACATCAACTATTTCAATTTCACAATCACTTCTTTTACAGAAGTCTTCTACTATAACAATAGTTTTCCTTTCCTCATCAGAAAGATACCGATTATCCATAGAACCTGGATGATGTTTCAATCCCTCGAATGGCAAATTTCCAGCCTGAGCACAAGCATGCATTGCACCCTCCTTATCTACGAACCCAACAGTAGGGACAGTAAGGCTGTACACATAAACTTTAATCTTATCCAAACACTCAACCAAAAATACTATATCACAACGTATTTTAAAGTCTGACTCTTTTAGCCAGAACTTCCAACAGTTCACGAATGAAACGGTGGAAGCTATAGTTTGTTAGAATCAAATGCCAGTGTGTTACTCTTCTTTCTTCTTCAATCTGATTTTTTCTCTAGTTATTTTAATCAGCCCATGAAAATGTCTAAATAATGGTAAGCTTAGAAACCCGAGGAATGCAGAAGGGAAAAGATTAAAGCAACTGAACCGCACAAAGAACGAAACATACAAAAAAATGATTGCTACAAAAGCCAACCGACTTGAATAACCCCAGTTTTCGTCATCAAGTTTTGTTATTCCAATAATAATAGGGATAAGAACAACCCACAAAAAAGGTGCAAACCATACGGTCTCAAGGCAGGAAGCAGTAATCAGTAAAAGCGCCCATGCCAATAGGGATCCTGCTACACATTTTAATTCATGGAATACAATCGTACGTCTACGGGTTAAAAGCCCTAAAAAGAACATTATTCCTGTTGTAGGTGCTAAAGCAATAGCTGTGATCTCAAGCCAGAAATGAGGGAAATTTGCTATCTCCCAAAGCAGCCAAATTGGTGTTGAATTGTGGGTGATTGCGAGAGCTTTTAAGACAAATCCTGTATTGAATGACAACCAGCATTGCCAGCCAACACCCAGAATTGGAACAAACCCAAAGATGGACGCTTGCATGTTATGAACGGCAATGTTATTCCAAGAGAAATCTGAGGAAACGCTTTCAATAATCAGTTTGGCTTGTTCTGACGAAAGAAATACGCCACTACCCATGATTAAAAGAATAATCTGACTTATAATTGCAATAATCAAAATGGATAATCTAATCTTATGTCTATTAACAACAAAGAAAATTGCCAAAGATGAGGTCAGTGATGGCTTTTGCATCATACTAACAGCACATCATTCACCTGCACCTACACACTTCCGCACGCATAAAACTTTCTTTCCTAAATCTTAGTGTAAGTTGATGCAACAGGTCAGGAAGAATTTTGAATCCATTAATTTAAGACTAAAATAAAATCTGAATTTGGAAAACGTCTGCTTTGTTGATCATATCTATAAACATTCTATTAGCCGTCCTTCTTCTTCTCAGGTTCTTTCTCTGCCAGTTATGCTTCATTTTCTTTCGTGGAAGCACTCTTCACATAGGCTATCCACACTAATCTTCTCATGGGGGAAGCCTACAAATAATCGATACAATGACTTTGGAGGAATAGTTCTGATTGAAATTGACGCGTAACCTAAGGTCTTACCACACTTGTTGCACCTCAATTTTTCATAAGGGTTCAATCCACCACCAATTCCAATAAAGCCACAGATCCATATAAATGTAGAGAAAAGACTGAAAGGATAACTTCAATGACTGCTATCTACTGTCGGTAGCCTTCTGTTCAATTATTAAAGGCCACGGTTTGTTAAAATCAAATGCCAACGTGATACACTCTTATCTTGAAAACTACTTTTTCACGTGTTATCATAGTTTGGAAACCTAGCAAAACATGAAACAGCCCCTGTTTCAAAATCAGACTGCAAAATTAAAGCGCCTTCGTGCAGTTGATGAAGAAGAAAAAAATTCCGTTTTTAAACAGACGACGACTTGTAACGCCCCCCTCTTATATAACCTCCTCACTTTAAGAGTAGCTTGCTCATACGATAAACTTACATATACAATCTTAAATCTCTTATACTTCCTAACCATACACAAACATGCAACCGTAAAGTGATAAAAAGATGACCAAAAAACTCACCGTAGAAGAACTCTTAGAAAAAGCCAAAAGACCAGCAAAACTCGCCCTCACATACCACCCCTTCTACGAAGGAAAGATCCAAATCATGCCAAAATGCGCCATACGAACACCAGCCGACTTCGCCATCTGGTACACACCAGGCGTAGCAGCCCCCTGCAAAGCCATCAAAGAGAACCCAGAACTCGTCTTCCAACACACCAACCGCTGGAACTACGTGGCAGTCGTCAGCGACGGCACACGCGTCCTCGGATTAGGCGACATAGGACCAGAAGCAGGCCTCCCAGTCATGGAAGGAAAAGCACTATTATTCAAATATTTAGGCGGAGTAGACGCCTTCCCAATCTGCCTAAACACAAAGGACCCAGACGAAATCGTCCAAGCCTGCAAATGGTTAGAACCAACCTTTGGAGGCATCAACCTAGAAGACTTATCCAAACCAAAATGCTTCTACATCCTTGAAAAACTGATAAAAGAACTACAAATCCCAGTCTGGCACGACGACCAACAAGGCACAGCCACAGTCATACTCGCCGGCTTAATAAACGCCCTAAAACTCGTAGGCAAAAAAATGAACCAGGCCAAAATCACGATGATAGGCGTAGGATCAGCAAACACCCGCACAACCATAGTCCTCATGAGAGCAGGAGTAAAACCCGGCAACCTAATCATGGTCGACAGCAAAGGAATCCTACACCCCAACAGAAAAGACATAGAAGCAGAAAAAGAAGAAAACCCATGGAAATGGGAATTCTGCCTAAAAACAAACGCCGAAGGAAAAACAGGCAACGCAGTAGAGGCACTGAAAGACGCAGACGCTTGCATAGCAGCCTCAAAACCAGGACCAGGCACAATCAAAAAAGAATGGGTAACAAAGATGGCCACGAACTCCATAGTGTTTGCTTGTGCAAACCCAATCCCAGAAATCTGGCCATGGGAGGCAAAAGAAGCAGGCGCAAAAATCGTAGCAACAGGACGCTCAGACTTTGAAAACCAAATAAACAATTCCTTGGGTTTCCCAGGAATTTTCCGAGGCGTTTTAGACGTAAAAGCAAAGACCATCACAGACGACATGTGCATAGCAGCCGGAGAAGAACTCGCCAAGTTTGCAGAAGAAAGAGGAATCCATGAAGCAGACATCACCCCAAGAATGGAAGAATGGGAAGTCTATCCCAGAGAAGCTGTCGCCTGCGCCCTAAAATCGATTGAAGAAGGCGTAGCCAGAGTCAAACTAAGCAAACAAGAACTATGGGAGAGAGCCGTCGCCATCATCAAAAACACAAGAGAAGCCACCAAGATGCTAATGAAAAAGGGACTGATCCCACCACCTCCATCTGAAAAAGAAATTCTAAAAAGCCATTAATTTCCTTTCTTTTATGTGAGGAATTGGGGAAAACTAATGAAAAAAATGGTTGCTATAAATCTTC
>CAZCYX010000076.1:0-9512 GCA_964503065.1 uncultured Candidatus Bathyarchaeia archaeon | reverse complement strand
GACTAGCCCTGCAGTTTCTCTTTCTCTTCCAGAAGAGGTTTCTATCCCTGAGATAGGACCGATTGAGGTAGCTGGCACTCCTGATGAAACTTTGAAACTACCTCCTTTGAAGATAGTCCATAGAAAAATTGAGGAAGTAATTGCTATGATGCTCTCTCATTTTGTTCTTCCATTTCTTCTGTTTCTTATTACTGCCTTTACTTCTCTCCTGTTTTTCTATCCCCCTCAGCTTCCTCCTTTCGTTGAGCACCCTTCTCAGCTTCCTTCCCTAATATTTGGTTGGAGAGGCGTGTATTCAGTGATTATTGCTGGAGTTGGACTTAGCATTTTTTTGTTGTTTCTTCGGAGGAAACAGAAAGAAATTCCACCAATCTATTATGCTCCTTTCACCCCTGAAATAAAGGGCAAAGCCGCAAGAAGAATCATGTCGCAGCTTTATGGTCCAGTGGAAGGAGTTCAAGGAACACCAAGTTATGAGATGGTAGCTGATCGCGGGGTTCGTCTAAGCAAAGCCTACCAAACAATCGTAGGTTTTGGACAAAAAGTTGTATCTACAATTCATGAATTATTAGATCTCTTTAAGGAGCATTCAGAGTTTGAACTTTCCTTAGGAAAGCCCAAGAGACAAACAGCCAAAAGAGCCAAAACCGTGACAACTTTAGAACGTGGACGTTACATCTGGTTCGAACTCCCAGAGGAACGTCCTTGGGACATTGCTTTAGGTCCAACTATTCGGGCAGCAGCTCCCTATCAGCACAGACGAAAGGCAACGAAGCTTGCCTTGAAAATAGAGTCGCAGGATGTTAGAGTTAAAGTAAGGGAATATCGTCCACCAAATTCTATTGTGCTCCTCTTAGATATGAGTGAATCCATGGCTGCTTCTTTGGACAATGTCCGTGAAGCTATTCTTAGTCTTCATAAGACTGCCTATAAACGCCGTGACAGCGTGGGTCTTGTAGTGTTTAAAGGAATGGAAGCCACTGTTCTTCAATATCCAACTACAAATCTCAACCTTGTAGTACGAAAATTGCTTGAGGTTGGAGCCAGCGATTTTACACCACTAGCAGCAGGTATGCTTAAGGCTCGAGAAATCTTGCGGCTGGAGAGACGTCAAAACAAGGATGTTGTCCCAATTCTTGTCATAATTTCTGATGGAATCGCCAATGTTCCATTTGAAAGACCGCTCTCCCCTTTTACAAGGCAGCAATTTTCTAATCCTTCGCAAGCAGATGTGCTAGATGCAGCTTACCAAATAGCCAAAGATAACATACGAACCATCATTATAAATACAGACCATCGTCCAGAAGAAATAGGTATCACACGAGGAACAAAGTTACGTTGGTACTCTCCAACAGATTTCCTTCTTGAGATAGCTAGAATAACGGGTGGTCGCTACTATGGACTCGGCGTTACTAAAGGAACCAAAAAAATCGTTTTGACAGAAGCTGCAATGAAGCAAATGACTGCAGCAGTGTCTTCTCAGTAAACTATGCTTTGTATTCCCTATAGGCCTCTTCTAAGGCTGCGCTAAAGACCTTGTGAATCTCCTCTGGAGAGGCGGGTTCTTCAAACCCTCCTCGTCGTGTTCTATGACTTAACGTCATTTCTGCAACTTTAAGAATTGCCTCTTGTGTAACCTCTTTCTTTTCTTCGAAGGCAGCCAACGTTTTTGCGGCTCTCATAATAATTATGTCTGGTCTATGGCCGTCTACGTTGAGTTGGATGCAAGCTCGGGCCACCGCGTCTAAGATCACTTCTGGTGTGGCGACCTTGTTTAGTGTCTTTCGAGCTGCAACAATTTTTCTTCTCAGTTCTGACTGCTGTTTTTCATATTTTTTCCTGAACTTCATGGGGTCCTCGTCGAACTCGAGGTTTTTTCGTATAATTTCTATGCGTGCGTCTTTTTCGTAGATTCCTTTAACGGCGATGTGTAGGGCGAGTCTGTCTAGAATTTGTGGTCTGAGTTCTCCTTCTTCGGGGTTCATTGTTCCGATGAGTATGAATCTGGAGGGATGGGCTACGGAAACCGCTTCTCTTTCAACGATGTTCCAGCCAGAGGCTGCTGCATCTAAGATGTCGTCTACGATATGATCTGGGAGAAGGTTGATTTCGTCAACGTAGAGTATGTTTTGATTTACTTCTGCCAGAAGCCCGGGTTCTAATGCTCGGATTCCTTCTCGAATGGCCTTTTCAATGTCTAGGGTTCCGACTACTCTGTCTTCTGTGGCTCCAAGGGGCAGAGTGATGACACGCATTTTTCGTTTTTCTGTGGGCAGCTGCTCCCCCTTCTCAAACCTGCCTCTGCAACTCTCACACATGTTAGTTGGATCACGAGGGTCACAGTTGAAGGGACAACCCACCACCACCTCAACCAAAGGAAGCAGATCAGCCAACGCCCTAACTGCCGTGCTTTTACCTGTGCCCTTTTGACCTCGGATAAGGACTCCGCCGATTCGGGGATTTGTTGCGTTCAGGATCAGAGCCATTTTAAGTGATTCCTGATTGACAAAGGCTGTGAATGGGAAGGAGATGCGTTCAAATGACATTTGGTTTTCCATCTATTTTGTTTTGGGTGTCTTTTCGAGTATGAGTGGTTCAAAAGACTTCATAAACGTTTCTTGAAGAGTAAGTTCTCTTAAAAATATGAGTAGAACTTGGATATAAAAAAATAAAAAGAGGGGGATTTTAGGTTTCTTTTCTTCTTGGTCGTTTCGTTTCAGGTGCTGGCGCTTCTTCAGGAGGCTTTTTTACCAGGTAACTGTAGCCGAATAAAGCTATAAGCATTGTGATGCCTATGACAATAAAGGCTATCTGTTGGTCTTGAGGTGCTGGTCCGCTGATTCCAAGAAGTTCTTGGGCTCTTCCAATGAAGAGGTTCATCCTTGTCATTATTGTGTTTCCATAGGCTGCACCGAAGGCTGTCATTAAACAAATTCGACCAATTCTTCCAACGTTTTTGATAACTCCGTGTTCACTTGTAAAGAAGAAGTAAATCACTGCACCAAACACTAGAACTAGGATTAGAAGATTGTTGATGAGCGATGCGCCTGCGACATTTGCGGGATCGAAGATGATAAGATTGCCTGCCGTATCCGTCGGTGAAAGGTTCATGAAGGTTGCCATTATTTGTGTAAGAATTTGGGCTTCAACTAGTGTTCTAAGGGTTAGTCCGGCGCCAACACCAATGATAATCGCCAGTGAGTATCTATACACCCAGAAGTATTTTTTCGTAAGAACAAAGTAGTAGATGATTCCTAATAGGAAGGCAAAGATCCACCACCATTGTCCTGCATAAAAGCCGGCTTCTCCTCCAGGAACTCCAATGGCTAGGTCATAACAGTACCAAACGTTGAAAGCTATGTAATAGCCGACACCAGTAGCAACGAATGTGTGTTCTGCGAAGCGGAAAATTGGGTTTTCTTTGTATAGGAAACTGTATACTGCTAGAGTAAAGAAAACAGCTACCCATGCTCCAGCAGCCAAAACAATTGATTGTGGAATTTCAAGTGCCATTGTTATGTCCTCCTTGGTCTGAGGAAGTAGCCTATATTTCCAATGGCGACGAAGATGATCACTAGTATGTGGGATGTCGATAAGGCATCGTTGACACCTACCGCTTTTTTGCCCATTTCTCCTGCTAAGACTGCTGGAACCTTACCTCCTACCAGAGAAATGTATTCTGAGGCTCCTTTTCCGCCTGGAAGATATGATTGAACTTGACTGGGACGATATGGCTCTACTCCTGGAATAGAGACACCTAAAGCCCCGACTAGAATTTTTAGGGTGTTCTTTCGACTCCACCATTGTCGTAGGTATTCTGGTAGTCCAGGTGTTCCACTTTCAATTGTTACTAGCATGTAGATGTCTTGTATCGTACGCACGTTTTGCATTAGAGGTAGCTTAGTCGCATCGCTTACAAGCCATCCTTGGTAGTCTGTTGGTTTAGCACCCCAGACACTGTCAGCAAAGGTAGACATGCCAACTTCTCCACCTGCAATATAACCAAGATTGACCCAGTCCGTACCATAGACCGCACCCATTTTGTCCATTGGCCCATACACTTCATTGAAGCAGTTGGGGATAAGTGTGGCTCCGGTTGCCCAGTAGGTCAGCATCACCACCTTTATACCCTTCTCATTTATCAACGAGAAGAGATGTTGCATTGACGCATAGCACATGCCACCGAGCTCTGGCCAGCCCTCTGGCCCTAAGTCAAATGATAACACCACTATGCTGCCAGGAGGTATTGCCTCAATTTGATCGTAATATTCCTGTGTAAGATCGCTTAGGACTGTTGGTAAGTTGATTGGATAATAGAGCACTGGAAGCACTACGATCCAAAGGAGAACATACAGCACTCTGCGGTCAATACGTTCTAATTTTTCCCAAAGACTCACGTCTATTCGCCTCCACCCAAGTATCCTCTCTCTCGTCCAGTTAAGATTCGTATGCCCATAGCAATGGCTCCTAAGCCTGCGCCGATAAGTATTCCCCGTATGCCGGCCATCATTGGAATTCTTTGGATCCAAGTGTTGATGTCAATGAATCCTGACCATATGACCCCTCCAATGGGGGCGTTTCCTAACATCACTAATGTTCCCGCAATCAACAGAAGCGCTGCCTCAGCTGTTCTAGCTCTGAATGCACGATAGGCACCAGAAGCTATGAAAAATGCTAATATCGAATACATTGTTCCTCCAAGAGACATGTATACGTAGTCAAACATCCACACGTAGCTCGGCTCTGCAGTACGAAGCCCAGAGTATCCTCCGAGGAAAACACCTGTGATAATGAATAGGATAATGACAATGAAAATCCATGAACTGTAAATCCAAGAATAATCACCAGGCTTTCGACGTTGTATCCGATGCCAATGAATTCTCAGTACGTTGAGTAATCCAACACCTATTACAAAAGCAAGAATGAAAGCCACGAATAGTTGTATTTGCCCAGAGGCTTCTGTAGCTTCAGGAATGAGTGCGCCTGCACCAAAGTACCATTCAAAGATAACAAAGAGCGCAACAATCAAGGTTACAATCAAAGGACCTTCTTTTCTTTTATACCATGCCATTTAGAAACCTCCTAAGCACTAAGGATGTCAACAAGCCACGTACTACCTGCTGTCGCAAGAATAGTCCCTAGTATTATCAGTATCTCTGTAATGAGTCGACCTACATCTTGTCCTGCAAGACTTCCAGTCAAGACAGGGTCTTTCGAAAGATAGGCTCCAGCTGCAAATATCTCTTCGCCGATTAAGCAGTAGTCTGTGCAAACCACAAAGAATGGGATTTGATGATAGTTGGCAGTGCCGGCCACTTGAATAGCTCCTGCAATGAATCCGGTTTCAGCTAGCTGCAGAGATTCTGCCCAATATGCTCCTATCATAATGTTTGCCGCTACCTTCTCTCGTGTCATTAAGCCCATGTATCCAATGGAATAAGCGAATTGTTCATCAGACAAAAACATGACGTTGTCGGGTTTGTAGGCTTCAGGCTTCCCTTCAGCAATGTACGCTTGCTGAACAATCTCCTGAGCTACCGGAACTAACGCGGAATATCTGCAGGGAACCAGGAGTTCAGTGTCATATTTAGCACAGAGCCTAGAAACATAACCTAAGACGCTCATGCCAGCAGCTGTTTGTGGCGCAAAATAGTCTTCATAACCTGCAATGCCGTGTGAAGCGACTACTGGTCTTCCCATTTCCGTTGCTCTTCCAACTGCTTCGTCTATAGCATCTAGACCTGGAAGTTTCCTAATCTTTGGTACCTTTCCTCTTCTAGCCCTCTCAATGAAGAAAAGCGGTGCAGCGCATAAGACGACGACGATGACGAATTGGGCTATTCGCCCGTCCACCATAGTCCCAGGCCAAGTGATGGTGTACGTGGAGTCGTAAACACTGATTGCATGTTTACCCACATCATCTAATGCATAGGTGTCTGCATCATAGCAAGTCGAGATGTCTAGCATACTAGAGAGTTCCGAGTATGGACCTCTTGGCGGTACCATTAGTACTTCAAACTCGACCCATGAGAGGTCTCCGTATCCGGAGGTTCTCATGGGACCGCTGATCCACGATTCGCTATGCATCACATAGTCGTGGGTAGCGTTGTAGGAGCCAAACACTGGGGTAACCGGAATCGTAGTTATATTTTCATCTTCGAAGAACTGGCTTCTATTGTCCGCTGTATAGCCACATCCTGTCGCATTCAAGTGTGACTTGTCGTACAGCATCTTGAATTGCCAGCCACTGCATGTGAAGGTTAGGTTGATGCACACCGTAACTTCGAATCTGTAACCAACTGTATACTGTAGGTCAACGGTTAGTGACTCTGATGATGGCTCTATCCACATTGCGTCAGCATTGTGAGGCTCGGTTGGAACACCAGCATAAACTGGAAACACACTAAGTATAGCAACGCACAAGACGACCAAGATAACGAATTGGGCTATTCGCCCTTCTACCATAACCGCCACTTGCGTTTCCTCTCTTTTCCTTTTTTCTTTTCTTTCTCTTTTTCTTTTTTCAACCGATCGCTTTCTTCTATTAATGCCTCAATCCTCTGAAGTAGTCGTTCCACATTCTCCCGTTTCTGGAACAGCATGGCAAACTGATTGACGTTCACGCCATAGATATCTAGGAACGGAGCAAAGTAAATCATCGTGAAAGTACTGCCGACAAAACTCAACGGCTTAAGAGTCTCAAGAAAGAGTATAGCTGGAGTCTCCATTTTATGCTTAATGATAAACTGCGCTAACTTTTCAATGAGTTCCTCTTCCTGCTTCGGCGTCAGCTCAAGCTCTGAGGGTGACTCGAACAAAGTTTCTCCCTAGCGATCGGTCGATAGTGGATATTCAAGGTAACGATATTTAAGATTTTGGAACCAGAATTAAGCTTTTTGGCACCAAAACCCAAAATTTAAGAAAAGCTCTCCCAATTTCAATGTTTCAAACCATTAAAATCCATTATTCTTCAATGATTTCAACATTCGCCCTTGGAATAACTACAGGTTTTGCGCCAGCAGGTTGCGTCTCCAACATGGCTTCCAAAACTCTAACATAAGATTCAGTCTCCACTTTTTGAAGTTCAACAGGTAAGCTAACTACTTGTCCCAATGCCCCAAAATATGGTTCCCTAATGACTCTTATTCTAGTACCAGGTTCCAACCCTTTACTAGGAATTTCCTCCTCTTCCTTAGCCCCTTTTTTCTCCCCTTCTTCAAGGGGAATGATTATTTCGGGTCTGATGACCCCTGCTCTAATCTGAGTTGCTCCACTAATAGAAGCCTGTTTTCCTTCAAACGACCTTAACAACGCAAAGGTTCGTTTTGACATACGCATTTTGCCAAAGCCTTCCGTAAGAATTAACGTGGTTCCTACATCCTCATGACCAGTAATAGCCACACCAATTTCATAGCCCAAAAAATCAACTAAATCTTTGTCATCAATTCCTCCAACGATGATACCTCGAGTACCCACTTCTACCGCCTTATGCAAGGCATCACCCGTTACCAGCGATCCACCAATCAAGATTTTTCCCTTGTGATCAGGTTTGATGAGGTCGCCAGTTAAGGCATCTTCAGGTGAATCGGCAACCATCAATAATTTACCTCCTGTTTCCCCACCAATACCAAAGATTCCTTGAATGAACGCCGCAGGAGTTTCGATTGTCACTCCTTCTTCAGGAAAAACATTGACTACAGTGCCTGGAATATACGCTTTGACCTCCACCGGAATCGGCTGTTTTCTGATAACCACCTGCCCCGTCACATTGGAAATATGTTCTATCGTTCCTTCAACCGGTGATCTTACGAAGGTCTTAAACAACCCAAAGAATGAAGTGCTCTTAGCTATTACTTCATCTTTTTTTACAGGGTCCCCAGTCTTCCGGACCATATATCTCTGGGTATCTTCAAGTTCAATTCCTAAAATTTGAGCGACTCTTACTATTTGAAGGTCGCCTGGAACATAAGTTCTCGCCACAATAGTGTCTGAATGAACATTGTCACCTACATTTACAAGGATTTCTCCTTTTATAGGAAGTTTCCTTGTCTTTCTTACAACAAGAGCCTTTTTCACCTTTAAGCCGGGGGTATATGCTTCTCCCATATTTTATCCTCTCAGAGTGTCTCCTGTATTTTTGTAAGAGTCTCTTGAGGATAGGCGTCCAGCGCCTTGAACCACGCAATTAAATTCTTTGATCGTTCACTGATGTCTTCTGGTAAAATAAGCGGTCTTCCGCGAGCGTCAACGATAATGCCAACTACCCCACCTTGGACAGAAGTAGTGTATCTGTGTCCCTTACCAGCACCTATATCCATGTTATGGTGAGGCTCTATTGTGACGTTAGCTGTTTCTGTTTCCGTTAGAGGAATTCTTTTAATCGTTCCAAAGGGAACATCCTCCGTTATTTCTTTATCAGACAGTTTTACTCTTACCTTCACTGCAATTTTCGCCCCTGTTGGTTTAGCTTCTCCTACCGGAGCAATGCAGGTTCCAAGTCTAACTAAGCAATCTTTTTCAAAGATTTCCAGAGCAGCTTTAGGGTGCACTGTGGATAGGACTCCGAGGTGGGGCATCATAAAAACGCTGTCTTGTGCTAATTTTGTCACTCCTTCTGGTTGAAATCCGTCAATCAACATTAGTGCAGATTGTGCTCTCCTCGGGGCGTGAGAGAGTAGTCCACCGGTGCCTCCTAAGAAGTTAAGTTCCATCATTTTTATGTGCGTTTCTTCTTCCATGGTCTGCTCAAAAATGTCGGCAATGGTGCGTTTTCGCTGTACACCACGCAAGCCTCTAGCCAGTTGCTTATGGTGTTCGAAAGCCAATCGTAATGCTTCCCGAGCAACTGCATGTTCAATCATTAGTTCCTGAAGAGTTTGAGGAATAGTGGTCGGGCGAATCATTTTGTTACGCAATCTATTTCGTAGGTCAGCTTCTTCTATTTCAAATGGTACCCACCGCAATATGTTTGCTATTCCAGCTTCTTTGAGAACGTTACAGATACTATAACTCATACCAAGGTTTGCACTTACTGTTCGGACGAATCTGCCTTCAAAGATTGAGTATATGTTGGTGGTGGCTCCGCCGAGCCCCACTCCGATGACGTTTGCATTGTATGTTTCAGCTATCGTGCGAAACATGGTTCCTTCGGCTGCTGGGGTGGGCATAATAGGTACGTCAGTCCATTTCATTAGTTTGCCATATCCCGGCGCATGTGACATAACATGTTCCATGAAAAGTTCATGAACTGCTTCTCTGGCTGGAAGGGCATTCTCAACCTCTAGAACAGGCCGGATGTTGTCTACGGTTTTCAATGCGAATTTTTCCCCTAACGTGTCTTTGATATATTTTCTAGCGTCTTTGTTTCCTGCATAAACGATGGGTAGTTGAAAGCTAATGCCTAGTCTGGGTTTGGGTTCTGCAGCTTTGATTAGTTCACTTATCTCGACTACGTGACTGATCGTTCCGCCGTCTGTGCCACCTGCTACAAGAATCATGTCAGGACGTAAATA
>CAZCYX010000075.1:0-9543 GCA_964503065.1 uncultured Candidatus Bathyarchaeia archaeon | reverse complement strand
GAACTGGTTAAGGTTGTAAGTGGAAATTCCATTTTACTATGTCTTTTAGCTCTCTTTTCGGAACGTGTAACACGCCATTTTTGTCAAGCCAATATTTGATGTCTTTATTCTTCACTTTGTCCACAATTGGCTTTTCAGCAGGATATCCCAGAGCAACAGCTAGAACGATGTCAAGATGTTCCGGTATATTCAAAATCTTTCTAAGATTTGGTCTGTCAATGGCGCCCAGAACGCAAGACCCTAATCCTTCTTCGTAGGCAACCATTGATATACTCATGACTGCTATGCCTGCATCATGACCGTAGTTCTTGCGAATTTCTTTATCGAGTAGAACTATTATGTAAGCCCGTGGCATCTCTTCTTCACTTGGTCCATAATCCGGGAGGTATCCCGCCCAACTCGTTGTATTGAACACTTCTGCTAGCAACTTCTCATCATTAACCACGATATACTTTAACGGTTGCCGGTTCATTCCTGATGGCGAAAGCCTAGCAGCATCTACACATTTTACTAGCACGTCTTTGGGAACTGCTTCCTTTGTATACTTTCTAATTGTTCTTCGCTCTACTATTTTGTCGTAAATCATGGTACCAAATCCAATGTTTGACTAGAAGGAACCATTAGTACTGTTTTCTTAAAAAGCTAAGGTCATACGCATAGGCTAATGTGCATTAGTGTGGGAGGTGGGATTTGAACCCATGCAGAGTTAGGGATGTTGAGTGGTTAACAATTGCTGTTTCTTTATATATCGTTAACGTAAATTTGAGTTAATAATTTTCTGTTACTTAGGCTTCTCATGTCTCTTTATTGTGGCATCTCCCCGAGCTGTGAGAGAATTTTTTTCTAGAAGTTTCTTGTTGATACACTAGCATTTCCATGTACAGCAAGTTAGTATTCCACAATTCTTTGCAAGTATCTAGCAAGTTTTACGGTGAAGGCTGCTTCACTTGGTGTTGAGGCACTACCATCAAATCTTGTACGCTCGACGAACTCGATGAGCATTTGCTGCATCTCCTCTGAATCCCATTTTGCTATCTTGTCCATCGTATCGAGCCCAGCATCATAGAAAAGTCTCGCACGTTTTTTCTTCATCCCAGGTATCCTAGCTAAATTAGCTAGTTTCACTAGCTCCAATATGAAATCAAGTGGTACACCAGTCTTTGCTGCCAGTTTCTTTCTGTCCTCTCTGGTCCGTCCTACATCAAGCATCTGTTCAGCTGTAACAATACCTTTTGCCTTGAGTGCTTGAACATGTTGCTGATCAACTCCAAGGAAATCTCTCAGCCTAAACCTCTTTATGCTTTGAATACCTATCAATTCGTTTACTGAGCAGAACATCACATCGTTTTGTTTATAACTATAATACCGATTGAAAACCCACAACCAAATTTTCAATCCTTTTTCTTCTGCCCAATTCATAAAATTTTTCAGATCTTCAGGAGTTGCCTTTTCAAGCTCCTTGTCTTTATGCTTCAACAGATATTCTTCGAAATTCTTCACATTGTGAACTTCAAACTCAATGCGTTTTTCGGATTTCCCACTCTTCTTCAAATATTCCCTAAAGCCTTTCTCATTCAAAGCCATCAAACTCAGGGAGTTCACCACAGGTATTAGTGTTAAGTCTTGCGGTAGAAACTGCGATTCCGACTTCCGAATATGCATGCTTGCTATAATTGACAAAAGGTGTGGCAATACAGAGTGGCTTTTGGTGCAGGGGGTGGGATTTGAACCCACGAAGGCCTACGCCATGAGGACCTGAACCTCACCCCTTTGACCTAGCTTGGGAACCCCTGCCCAACCTACAATTCAAGAACAGTCTTACTTAAGTTTCTCCTCAAACCTATGTATAGCAGTAGTTTTGAAAAATAGGTTATCAATTACTATCACTTCAGAGCAACTAAACAGAACCCAAAACAACACCTATCTCCAAATCAGAACGCTAAAACTACTCTCTCTTTCGGCAATTGATGAAAAAACACAAAAAATTTTCTGAATTTTCAATTGGAGAAGAAGAAACAAAAATTCTCTCCTCTCTCCCCTCTAGACGAGGCTATACCCGTGTCTCTGTCTCTCCCCCCTCTATACTAGACCTAGACAGACAGACTCATACGCTTAAAAGCACCCAACCCCAAATCATCAATAACAACAAGAAGGCAACCACTCATGAACTGGCTACCCATCCTCAAAAAATGCAGCCAAAACATAAGAAAAGACGCACTACCCTTCTACAACACCCCCAACGCAAGCATAACCTTCGGAAAAGGCGCAGGAGGAGACCCCATGAAAAAAATCGACCTCATCGCAGAAAAAGCCATAATCGAAACACTAGAAGAAAACAATATCTCTTGCACTCTCATAAGCGAGGAAACAGGCATTAAAGAAATAGGAACACACCCCAAAGAATACTATCTAACCACAGACCCCATAGACGGCACAACAAACGCTACAAGAGGCATACCCTTCATAAACACATCCCTAGCAATCTCAAAAACCCCAAACCTACAAAACATACAAACAGCCCTCATAACAGACCTCCTCCACAACATCACCTACACAGCCCAAAAAAACAAAGGCGCCCACAAAAACAACAAAAGAATACAACCCTCCACAAGGACCACACTTGAAGAAGCAGTAATAGGCATCGACTTCAACACCTACAAAATAAAACAGATAGCAAATCAGCTCAATCCAGTCCTCAATAAAACAGGGCACCTACGCCATTTGGGCGCCAATGCTCTAGAACTCTGCTACGTAGCCGACGGAACAACAGAAGCCTTCATCGACTTACGGGGCAAATTAAGAGTAACAGACATAGCCGCCGCCTACCTTATAATAAAAGAAGCAAGAGCCATAATGCTAACACCCCAAGGAAAAGAAATGAACGTTCCCTTAACTCCCACACAAAAAGTATCCTTTATCGCAACCGCCAACACAACCTTATATGAAACAATAAAGAAACTTTTAACTTGACATTCTCAGCGAAAAAAGGAGCCACCAAACCCACGTGATAGTTCCATTAAGACCGTACCCAGCCCTTCTCCTAAAAAGAGATTCCGAACGAACCTTAGTAGTTGCAGACCTCCACATCGGCTGGGAAGTACGACTTGCAGAACAAGGTATCTATGTCCCATCACAAACACCAAAACTCCAAGAAAAAATGCTTCAACTAATCCAATTATGCAAGCCCACAAGCCTTCTCTTCCTCGGAGACGTAAAACACGCAATCGCAAAAGTTGAGATGAGAGAATGGCGTGACGTCCCAGACTTCTTTGAAACCCTTTGTGAAAATGTACAGGACATTAGAATAATTCCTGGAAACCATGATGGAAACTTAGAACCTCTATTACCTCAAACCGTAAAAATCTTGCCGCCCACAGGTACAATTCTAGGAAACGTCGGACTCTTCCATGGACACACATGGCCAGCTCCCAATTTACTGAACTGCCCCAACCTTATCACCGCCCACGTTCATCCAACAGTCACCTTCAGAGACCCCCTTGGCTTCAGAATAACAAGACAAGTCTGGGTGAAGGCCCCATGCAATAGCACACAACTTGCAAAATCTCTACTGAAACACCTAAACATAAAGGCTGACAAAAATCCAATTTACTCATTACAAGAGCATTTTAAAGTGAAACCAAGAACTTCCCAGCTTTTCATAATGCCTTCATTCAACGATTTCTTGGGGGGACAATCCATAAACCAGAAAACTCTTGGAAAAAGTGGTAGATCCAGAGCGTTCATAGGTCCCATTTTACGTTCTAAAAGCGTAACCATTGATAACGCAGAAGTACATCTTCTTGACGGAACATTTCTAGGAACTGTAAATCACCTAAAGACCTTGGCTTAATGCCCCATAGAAGATTTTTTATAGAATTTAACTAAGTGATTTAGTTAATAGGTGAGACGTTATGGCTTGGGAATACTTTCCAGAATGGTTTAGAAGAAGAATGCGCCGCTCCCCATACTTCAGAAGTTGGTTCTTCGGAGACATAGAAGACATATTCAAAGACATGGAAGAAATGATGGAAAAAGAATTTAAAGAGTTCAGCACCCGCGTCCCAAAGGACTTGATGCGAGAACGCAAACTTCCAGATGGCTCAACCATCCGTGAATGGGGACCCTTCGTCTACGGATACTCCATGACCATTGGACCAGATGGAAAACCAAAGATAAGAGAATTCGGCAACGTAAAGCCAACACTCAAACCAGAAGCCTTCGGACTCACAAAACCCAGCCTAGATATAAGAGAAGAACGTGAACCTTTAGTAGACGTAGTTGACGCAAACGGCGAAATAAAAGTAATTGCCGAACTACCAGGAGTAGAAAAAGAAAGCATCAAATTGCACGGAACAGAAGACACACTAACAATCTCTGTAGATACCCCCAAACGCAAGTACTTCAAAGAGATACCATTACCAACAAGAATTAACCCCAAAGAAACAAAAACAAAATACAAGAATGGAGTCCTCGAGGTCACCATACCAAAGATCAAAGAGAAAAAGAAGCCACGTGGAGAGCCAATAAAAATCGAATAGCAACTCAAAAGCTTTCAACAACCCCGATAGCTCATTCTCTTTATCCCTTCAGTAAAACCTCCTTTAACAAAAGAGTCATAATGCTTTTACTTAACAAAGAACCAAATCAGATTGACCCCGCACCCTATGTCTTGGGACCTTAATGAAAAAACTTTCAGAAACAGAAGTATTAAAGGAGGTTTGCAAAGAAATTAAAACAAACGAGCTTGTGACAGAGGTACAGCTGACTCGACTTTCTATGACATTCGGTTCAAGATTTACGAAGGCATGGGAAGCACTCAAAGATAGAAGGATAAAGAAATACTTGTTTAAACCGAGTGGCAGGATTGTTTGGATTGTGGTGGGCAGAGAGCGTGACTACCTGGTGATGCCTGCGGCTGACTTCTGTTCATGCGCTGATTTCTATTTTCGCGTTATGGATAAAGAAATACATCTATGTTATCATCTTATTGCGCAAAAGATGGCGGAAGCCCTATCGTGGTATGATATTTTTGAAGAAGAAGATGAACTCTATGATTTCTTAATGGAGGAATGGAAAAGGTCACACTTTAAATAGCCAATCTCTCAAAATAAAGGGAAAGAAGGGAAAACCTTTATGGACCCCTCAGTATATTTCACATTAATCATCAACATCCTGATGGTAGTAACCTTCATCGTACTACTTCTAACCTTCTTGTATATGATTTACCGTAAAGAAGAAACGAAATAATCAGTTATGGTCTAGTTCTCGCCTTTTATTAAACATGAAAAAATTGCTACGCTTAAAATGGTTAGGATAACAGCGAGTATTATGGCTAAAGTCGCACATGGTTCCGTTCAAAGTGTTATTGATAGTGGTCCAAGGATCAACACCACTCCAGCGGACGCAGGAGTTTCCTGTACAACGGCTGATATAATTATGAAAATGGCTCCGATAAAAATCAACAGAAAACTTATGAGAAAAAAGTTTAAAGAAAGATGGTTGCATTGTAACTGTCTCCACTCATCTAATATAGTAAGAAAATAGCATAACAATTAGAACGAGAATAACTAAAACTATTGACAGCGTAAAGAGTATCTTGACTGATTCTCTATCGGTTCCGAAAATTATGGGGAAGGGCCCGATTATTACTGCACCTCCACCCTTCACCTTTTCTTCACCTTTAAAGGATTTTAAGATTAGAAGAGAAGCTCGGCATATCTGTTAAATTAATTCCTAGGTTTTCGCATCTTTTAGTTTTTTCAATAGAGGAAGAACCGGTTGCCCTCTCTTCCATAACGCTTCAAAATGCTCGTACAAAATAGCAGCCAACGAAGGCAAGCTTATCCAAACCGCAAGTTGGGAACCTCTCTCTGGCGGCAACACCAAAACAGCATCCTTCTCATCAGAGACAGCAAATCTAAGCCCATGATACTTTAGGCACTTCACTTGATCACCAAGCCTGATTAACTCCTCGTACTCATCTAAATCATCACTTGTCCATTGAGGCGTAATTTGTCTTATGACTCTCACAGCCTTGCCCTTCTTTAAAATATGCTTTACAGCCTCAAGAATTTCCTTTTCTGGAGGTCTAACATCTGGAGTAGCTACCACAAACTCCCTTTTTGTGTTTCTAATTGCTTCACAATATCTGGCGATGAAGGCACTGTCCCTTCGGGTCACCCAAACTCTTTCCTCTTTTACAGCCATTTGTCGCCCTTTGTTGTGAAGCTTGTACAAGGAAGAACTTAATATCTCAGCGGTTTTTCTTTTTTCTTCTATTTGCCTAAGCATTTTTCTTTCAAGTTCCATCATCATTTTCTTCAGTCCCACTCGAGGATCCACTGCAGCATACATTCTTGGTCTTCCGGGCTGCTCCATCAGTAAACCTTTTCCAATAAGACTGTTCAAAACGTCGTAGGTTCTTGGGCGAGGAATTCCCGATTTCTGATTTACTCCATTTGGGGAAAGGGGACCATGCAATAAAAGAGCTATGTAAGCTTTAGACTCGTAAGGAGTGAGATCTAACTCTTCATTTAAGAGTTCTATCAGTTTTTCCCTATTTTCAGTCATGTTCATTGTTTTCTTCGGTGATGATTGGTGCGCCCGTGCCTTATAAAGTTTGTTACACTTACAACGTGTAACAAAACGACAAGCTTAAATAAAGCGGTATTGGTATCTATGGTAGGAATGTTACACAACGCGTGTGTAACATTCCGAGAAGGAATGGATGTTGAAATTGAAAACACTTGGAATAAAAGGAAAACGGAAAATGCTCAAAGCGTTCAGATTGATCCGTGGCTTAGGGAATGTTTCTTCACCTGCTCCTGTTTCGTATGAACTAGAAAATCCACTTCCAAACATGCATCCACCCATTACAAACTATCTTTTTGAAACGGAGTTGAAAAAAGCGAAGGCACTGGAGCACTGGCGTAGGTGGGACAGACCAAAGTAAGGCACTGTGAATCTAAAATGCTCAATTCCCCCCTTTTTCTCGATCACATCCATACTTGCAAAGAACGTGCACGATGACCGAGATCCATACAACAAATCCTTAAGGTTAAACAAATTTTATTAACACTTAGTTTTGTTTTCATTCATGAAAATCACAGTGAAGTATGATGTGTTTAGAAGATGTTGTAAATCGAATCTTGTTATCTCGACCCGATCTTTCACGCAAGGAAGTTTTGAAGAGAATTGAGGGGAAAAAGAAGAGTGTAGAAGGATATTTAACAGACGAGACAGCGGCACGTATTGTTGCTACCGAGTTGGGAGTGGGGGTTTCAAAGGAAAATTTTAAAGATGGAATTCCAATTAAAGATGTTGTTTCTGGTTTAAATGATGTAACTATCACTGGACGTATTATCACAGTTCATTCCCCTCAAACGTTCACTCGCTCTGATATGACTAGAGGAACTGTTGCACACTTGCTTATGGCTGACAAAACAGGAACGATAAGGGTGGTCCTTTGGAACGACAAAACTAGGAATGTGGAAACTGGAAAACTTGTGCAAGGACAGATAATCAAGTTTTCTCATGGGTACGTCCGAGAAGGGCTTGACGGGAAAACTGAGTTACATGTGGGATCACGAGGAGAGATTCAATTTTCTTTGTCAAACGTTAAGGAAAGCGACTACCCCAAAATTATAAGTTTCATTAAAAAAATCGCCGAACTTAGAAAGAGAATGAGGGTGGGTGTTCTTGGCATTGTGCAGCAGGTATATCCAGTGTCAACATTTGAAAGATCAGATGGATCCCAAGGTAAAGTGATGAGGCTACAGTTGGGTGATGGAACAGGCCGAATAACCGCCGTTTTCTGGAATGAAAAGGTAGATGAACTTGGCGACATAAAGAGGGGCGATTCTCTGCAAATTTTCAATAGCAGAGTAAAAGAGGGACTGAATGGACATCTCGAGTTGCACGTGGACAAATCAACCCAAATTGAAACTTCTCGCATAATGAAGACGGTGAAGGTAGATGACTAAAGGAGAAGAGGGCCCTATCAGTGTTGAAGGAGTTGTGGCAACAGACGTTATCAAACAGATAAGGATGGGAACCCAGATCAGGATAAACAATACCTGCGAATACATCGGCATAGATTTATTATAAGGCAGTCTCCATATATGCTTTCTTTCACATACTGGTGGCAAGATGTATAAGAATCAAATTCGACTTTCGGTAGACGACTTACCTACTAAATGGTACAATATCCTCCCGGATTTGCCTGAACCCCTTCCGCCGCCTAAGGAGCCAAAAGAAGGCCCTTCTCGTATGGAATTTTTGTCTAAAACCATGATTGGAGAATGTCTAAAGCAAGAAGGTTCTGATCAACATTGGATTCCCATACCAGAAGGGATAATGGAGTTATATGTCCAAGCTGGAAGACCAAGACCATTGTGCCGTGCTAAGAGACTGGAAAGATATCTGAAACTGAAAAAGACGAGAATTTACTATAAGAGAGAGGACTTGTCTCCCACGGGCTCCCACAAAACTAACACAGCTTTGGCTCAAGCATATTTTGCAGCAAAGGAAGGAAAGGACACACTTGTTACTGAAACTGGTGCTGGACAATGGGGAACCGCACTCTCATATGCGTCTCGATTAATGGGTTTAAACTGTGTGGTTTTTTGGGTGCGGTCAGTTTATGACTGGAAAGTCGACCGCAGAACTTTCATGAAACTCTTTGGAGCCTCGGTGTATGCGTCACCGAGTGAACAAACCCATACTGGGAGGGACATTCAATCAAAGCATCCAAATCATCCTGGTTCACTCGGCATCGCTGTCTCTGAAGGCTTAGAGTATACGGAGCTACATGAAGGAAGCGTTTACTGCTTGGGCTCTGTCTTGAATCATGTCCTTTTACATCAAAGCATAATAGGTCTTGAAACTATAAAGCAATTTGAGATGATTGATGATGAGCCAGATTTGATTGTGGGTTGTCTTGGTGGTGGTTCCAACTTCGGGGGCATCGCATTACCTTTCATTGGAGAAGTCTTGAAGGGAAAACGAGAATGTGAGTTTCTTGCATCACAGTCAATGGCGGCTCCAAGCCTTGTTAAAGGCGAATATAGATATGACTTTGGCGATGTGGCTGAACACACACCACTTCTGAAGATGTATACTCTTGGGCATCAGACGGAAATGCCTCCAATCAGAGCTGATGGCTTACGATATCATGGAGCCGCTCCAATTATAAGTTCACTTCGACATCACAAGATTGTAAAGGCAACATCGTACCCTACAGACGAAAGGGCGCCTTTTGAAGCAGCCAAAATCTTCTTACAAAGTGAGGGGTGGCTTATAGCTCCGGAGTCTAGTTATGCGGTAAGAGCGACAATAGATGAAGCCCTAAAAAATGAGAAGAAGGGCGAAGAGAAAGTGATATGTATGAATGTAAGTGGACATGGATTTTTGGATATGCTGGCCTATAAAGAAAAACTCTAGAACTGATACAGCAAGAACCTTTTTGTCGCAACCCCTTTTAGGTAGATTCACACACGCACGCTTTCTATCCTAGGTCTGCTATATGATCCAATTAGGCTTCAA
>CAZCYX010000074.1:0-9588 GCA_964503065.1 uncultured Candidatus Bathyarchaeia archaeon | reverse complement strand
GGCATACGAGATCGTGATGTGACTGGAGTTTCAGACGTGTGCTCTTCCGATCTTGGTGGAGGATATTGACAAGACTTTGGAAAAGGTTGTGAAACTTGGAGGAAAAGTTGTCGTTCCAAAGTCAAAGGAAAACGGAAATGCCATGGCTACCTTTGCAGACCCTGATGGAAACCTATTTGGGCTGTACAAATACACTAAAAAATAGTTAAACTTTTGATGATAATGTAATAGGTAAAAGTAAGGAGGAGATTATGATGAAGAGGAGTCATATCAAAAGAATAGCGCACATTACAATTGGCGTGTCGGATCTAAAAAAGTCCGTGTCTTTCTATGAGGATGCCCTGGGTCTTGAGAAAATGGGTGAATGGCCCACCTATGCAATCTTTGACATCGCTGGAGTAAGTTTTGGCTTGGAGCCAAAAGCAAAACATGAAATCTGTCTACTCGTTGATGACGTTGACAAAGCCTATAAAAATCTTAAAGATAAAGGAGTCAAATTTGCTACCGAGCCAAAAGAACAACCTTGGGGTGTTCGAGACGCAACTTTCGTCGACCCTGACGGAAACAAGTTTGTCATCGAGTCGTTTCAATGTAAAATTTGCGGCAAAACTTGTCAGAGTTATCGTGAGCTTCTTGAAGAACACTTGAGAAAGCACAGGTGACAAGAGGCGTCGTCCACGTGAGAGTTCAACGACGTCAGAAAACAGACAATTCTAAGGCTAAATTTCAGAGACGTTCCGCAGTTTTGATTGTTCATTTATTTAGTCTTTGCCATGACTTGGATGTAAGAGAAGCCCTTCTTAACTTTCCTTTCCATTTCTTCAGCCATTTGTCTATCCCCATCTCTCTAATTCTGTGGATCGCTTCTAGATGGACCTCTATAACCTTGAATTCGGGGTTCCAGTTTGTCGCAAGGTATCTTGTCACATTCCGCGCATGTGGAGAATCCGTTTTCCTTGCAACACTCTCTGATCACGCAGACTGGTGGTCCACCACCTACCAGACAGCCAGGGGTATTCTCCAAACATCTTCATAAGAGATTGCAGAACGTCTTCGAACTGTGGGTAAAAAGCAAGCTTTGGATCCCATTCTTTGGCTTCCTTTGCAATTTCTTGAAATTGATAAGCATTTAATACCTCGAGTAGTTGTATGGCCCTTTTCTTAATCAATTGTTGATAAATTGCACATGCACTGCAATAGAGACCGCAACAGCCAACTAAACTTGGCTCATCATTCATTGGATAACACCCTTTCCGATTCAGAATAAGCATGTTCAATGCTTCAAATAGTTTTCGTCTTTTTCAAGAAATAAGAAGATTGTGGACCGGGCGGGATTTGAACCCGCGTCCTCCTGAGTGCAAGTCAGGCATTCATTCCAGACTGAACTACCGGCCCATAGAGACCATGAACGTGTACGTCAAAGTAAACTTTTTCGATTTATGGTTCTAAGCACGAGAAGGTGTCTTGTTAATTATTTTATATTTGGGTATTTTTCTCTGATCTTGGCATCAACCATTCTAGCGATCATTTTCTTAGAGATCAACACGTATGGAACTCCTTTAAGATCAGCGAGATCTGCGGGTTTTTGGTCTTGGGTCACAACTAGTAGTCCGTTCTTCTTGGCATATTCTATGACTTCTCTGTCATTTGCTCCTTTCAATTCTATATCTTGAATAGTTAGTACATCCCAACCCAGAGTTTCGAAGTATTCTTTAAGGCCTGTGTACATTTCGTCGAGAAGAAGCTTCAACGCAGGTTCGTCCTCCATCAATATTTGAATCAGGCTTGTAAACTAATAACTGTTTGTGATGCTGTGTTGAGAGCCGGGGCCGGGATTTGAACTCGGGCGCCAGACTCCTCTGGCCGGGCTGTGTCAGGGTCAGGTACGACAGCATACCCGAGAGAATAAAGGAGGAGGCAACGTCCAGAGGGGTACGGGTAGACTCACGCTCTAATGGACCCGCAGTAATGTCGTTCCTGCTCGCAGGCGGGGAAAGGCCGACGCAGTCGAACGGGCAGGGGTGGCACATAGACCACATCTACGACGGCGAGTTTCCTTGGGTGACAAGGAGCCGCTCTCTCCATGCGGTGAAAGAGGGGAGCCACTTCACGCAGGCCGCCGGGCTGGTTGCGATCTATCCCATTGCTGAAGCCCTGAAGGATGAATACTTCTACTTCGCTTGGCTGCTGAGGCGCGAAGCGTTTCTGAGATTCAGTTATGATCCTGACTGTGTCTTTTCCGAAAAGGTAGACGAATACGGTTTCAAGGTATAAAGGGCGTCTTCAAATCCCCGGGGTCAACCTACTGGATTCACGCGCGCACATTGATTATGAGTTTCCCTTTAACATGACCTTCTTCTAGGTAGCGGATTGCATCTGGGACTTGTTCCAAACTATAGCGTCGATCAATTATTGGTTTCAATTTTCCTGCTTCTAAAAGATCTTTTAGGAAGATCAAATCATTTTTTGTGGGCTTCGCTAAAATTGGGATCATCTTCTTATCTCCTCTTACCATCTTCGCTTTGAGGGAAAGACCTGGCGAAAATGCTGTTGTGACATATCTCCCATTAGGCTTTAAGATAGGTTTGCAATCCGAAAATGAACTCTTCGCCACTGCATCAAAAATTAGGTCATACATCTCTTTGCTTTGGGTGAAATCCTCCTTTTTATAGTCGATCACTTTGTCCGCACCGATTGATCGTACCATGTCCAAATTAGTAGTACTGCAAACTCCAGTTACATTAGTTCCAAATACCTTAGCGATCTGTACTGCATTCGTTCCAACACCACCAGATGCACCATTGATCAAAACGTCCTGACCAGACTGAATTTTGCCATGTTGTTGAAGACACTGTAATGCAACTACTCCAACTGCTGGTACTGACGCTGCATCCTCAAAAGATACATTTGGAGGCTTGATTAGTGTCAAATCTTCTGTGGTGGATAGATATTCTGCAAAGCCGCCTGCGTCCTTAGTTGTCCCGAATACTTCATCCTTAGGTTGGAACTCTGTAACATCCTTACCAACTGATTCGACTTGTCCAGCAAAATCATACCCTAAAATCTTGACTTTCGGCTTTATTATACCACCCAAGATAATCCGCGCTATGAAGGGTGTTCCTCTAAGACCATGCGAATCAGCACGATTAACTGATGCCGAATGTACTTTAATTAGTAGCTCATTGTCTTTAGGGATTGGTTTTTCAATTTCCTGTAATTCTAGAACATCAGGTGGACCATAACTATCTCTGACTATGGCTTTCATTGCTTGATAATCCCCATTCTAATACTATTCTAGTGTCTGAATATATATGCGCGCGCAATGCCTTCGAGTCCCGGGATCGACCTACTGGATTTGCGGGTGCGCATAATTGTCTTTCTCATCTCTTTAGATGAGTGGAGAAAATAACAGCCATCCTCCTAAGACTATTTCAAAAAGCAAAATTAACAGACCCACACGGAAGATCTGTAACGCTTTGTTGGGTTTTACAAGTATTATCCCGTTACCGAAGCCGTAGAGGATGCTGGCAACGATTCCAAACCATCCAATGATTGCTGGTACTGGTACAGCTTCAGAGGTAGCAAACAGGATTGAGTATGAAAGCGTACCAATTGAGAATAGGATTTGTGCGAATGCGAAAACCGAGTTTTTTGTTTTGAGAATGCTACGACCTAATTCACTTAACGATTTTTTTTCAGCGCCACTACTGCTTGAGTATTGTCTTGCTATGTTGAGTAGCCCCCAATAGTTCTTTTCATTATAGAAGTTGATCAAACCTTCTGTTATTCGAGAGATGGTCCAAATAACAGCAAGTGTTATGTTATATGGATTAAAAGCAAGAAACAACATTATAGCAAGTGCAATTATGGTTCCATGTTCTATGAGTGCTAACACGGTGCCTATTTTGAATTTTTTTGGATCTTTGTTTATCTCTTGTAGTTTAGTGTCTGAGTCCAAATCGCTTATTACTGAATAGCCAAATCTCTCACCTGTAATGAGTGTAATTATAATAAACAGAAAGAGAAAACCAGATAACATTTCGAAGAACAAAGGAAATCCCTCAATTTATCCTTCTATTCCTCTTCACTTATTCACATATTAATCATTACTTGTTCTCGTTCGCATGCAGTGACTTTGCTATTACCTCTGAATCTTTCTTAGAGGGCATTAAATAGCCCTTCGCGCATGGAATCATATGGTGACATGTGGGACATGGGAAGCAGGAAGTCGACCTGCCTTTACATCAGCAAAGAGGTCTTGGAAACCGCGAAGCAAATCGGACTTAATGTGTCAAAGGTTTCTGAGAATGCTTTAATTAAAGCGATAGAGCGACTAAGTGACCCGAAACCAGTAACTAGCCTCAACAGCCCAGCGCGCGTTGAGGGCCGGGGCCGGGATTCGAACCCGGGCGCCAGGCTCCACAGGCCTGTAGGCTACCAGGCTACCTCACCCCGGCCACTATTTTGCTGATTCCGCCTACTTTTTTGGTCGCGTTGTTTATTTGTGTTTTCTGAATATTGTCGGAGTGAAGGGTGGATGTTGTATGCGGTTTCAGCGACTATTTTCCTCTCTAGACTATCACTACCATGAGTGTTATTGGCATGAACAATGATGGAGGAAATTATACGAGTGTCTTTTGAAAATGCTATCCTTTGACGACGGCCCCAAACGTGACATCTTTGGCGTAGTCGAATGATGCTACGCGTTTTAGTTTGATGATTATCTTCGCCCATGGCCCAGATATTTTGAATAAGTCTTTGCACCAGCTTTCTGCCTTGTCTCTTGGCATATATTTCTCGCACACGAGAACAGTCGCTGGCATGTGTTCCTCGTAGCTAGTGGAATATTCTAAATCCGCTTCACCATATACTATGACGCCTCTTTGTGGCCAAGTTTCAACATCAACTAAAACCGTAACGTTACGGTTGCGTTTGACATTTCTAGCTTTACGGCTGGTAGCTGGTGTTACTACGACAATTTGTCCATTCTCATACTTGAACCAGACAGGAGTCGCGTGTATGGTTCCATCTTCGTTGAAGCTGCAGAACCTTGCAATCTTGGCCTCTCTAAGTAAAGATTCTGTTTCTTCACTGGTGAGAGGAGGTGCCTGAGTATATCCCAACTACTCACCTCCATCAATCTTATGCTCAGAAGAACATATTTGATTTTGCGTCCTGTATAGTGATTTAGGATAGCCCATATCCGAAAAAAGGGAAGTCGCTGGAGAAAGTGGAGATATCACCAGCCGGGTTGAAAGTACCTCACCTCGGCCGCTTTTTGTTGGGGGCTACTCATATAGTTGATTTAAGAGTTTCTTTACGTTATTTGGGTCTTTTAGGCTTTAATATTCGTGGAAGTAATATTATTGGTGGGCGTATCGTATGTCAAAAGATTTATCGTCTGATTTGTTAGTCGAGTCTGAGTTGAAGGGAAAGACTCTTCTGGTGTACTGGTACTTGTTGAGGTCTCCGGGTTCTGGTGTTGGGGTGCGGGAGGTTCAGCGTTCTTTAGGTTTTTCTAGTCCCAGCGTAGCCGCTCATCATCTTGATAAGCTTCTTAATTTGGGTTTGGTTGATAAAAGTGGGACTGGGGAGTATTTTTTGGTGCAAGAGGTTAAGGTTGGTATACTACGGTTTTTTACGAAGCTTGGTCGTTTTCTTGTTCCTCGTTATCTCTTTTATTCTGTGTTGCTGACGACTATGTTGAGTCTCTATTTGGTCTTTTACGGGCTAACAGGTGGTATTCATGGCATCGCTGCTCTTTCTTTCGGTCTTGTAGCTTGCTTCACCTTATGGTATGAAACGGTTAGGCTCTGGATGGAAAAACCATTCTAACAGAGTATGAACCAAGATTGTTTGTGTGTGGGTGTCTGTCTAGGTCTAGTATAGAGGGGGGAGGGAGAAACAGAGACACGCAAGGTAGTCTAGGGTAGGTTTACTATATGATGCAAATAGGGTTTGATAGGGTGTGGTTATTTTGTGTTTGTTTAGGTCTGGTATGGAGGAGGGAAGAGAATCTGTTTTGATAACATCTAGGAAAAATTTGGGTTCTGTTCGGTTGCTCCGAATTGATAATAGTTGATAACCAATTTTCAAAAATGTGAAAGTTTTTAACAGTTAAGATTACATTTTAATTGTTAGAGGCATATGTATGCCTAAGAAGATAACGGAGATAGATACTTGTCGTGAGTATGTGTTACCTAGGTTTGATAAGGCTGGTTGGTCTGGTGATCAGATAGTTGAACAAAAATATTTTACTGATGGTCGAATTGTTGTTGTAGGTAAAAAGCATATTAGAAAGCCTGGAAAAAGGGCTGATTACATTCTTCGGTATAAACCAGATTTTCCCATAGCTGTGGTGGAAGCAAAAGCAGCTTATAAAAATCCTGGAGATGGTTTGCAGCAAGGAATGGATTATGCCGAGATTCTCAAACTGAAATTTGCTTATTCAACAAATGGGCATGGTATTGTTGAACACGATTATGTAACTGGTAAGCAACGGGTTATTGATGATTTTCCTTCTCCTGATGAACTGTGGGGTAGATTAAAGGGAGATGTTGGAATAACTGATGAGAAGGATATTCAAGACTTTTTGTTTCCGTTTTATCGTGGTTTTGGGGCACTTGTTCCTCGATATTATCAGGAAATTGCGATTAATAGGGCTGTGCAAGCAGTAATCAAGGGAAAAAAGCGCATTTTGATTTGTATGGCAACTGGGACAGGAAAGACGTTTGTGGCGTTTCAGATAATTTGGAAGTTGTGGAAGACTAGACGCATTAAAAAGGTTCTATATTTGGTAGATATGAATATTCTTGCAGATCAGGCGAAGGATCGGACGTTTTTTCCTTTTAGCGATGCTCTGCATAAAATACAAAGGAGATCAGTGAAAAGTAGAGAGATTTATTTTGGCTTGTATCAGGCAATCGCTGAGGATGATAGGAGAAAAGGGCTTTACAAGGAATATTCGCCTGGTTTTTTTGATTTGATAGTTGTTGATGAGTGCCACAGAGGAAGTGCTAGAGATGACAGCAAGTGGCGAGAAATACTTGAGTATTTTTCACCAGCATGTCAAATAGGAATGACTGCGACTCCTAAAAGGGATGATAATGTTGATACTTATGCCTATTTTGGAAATCCGATTTATACGTATTCTTTGAAGGATGGTATTGAGGATGGTTTTCTTGCGCCTTATAGAGTTATGAGAGTGATTCCTTCGGTTGATGCTACGGGATGGATTCCTGATAAGGGGCAGTTAGATCGTTTTGGTAGAGAGGTTCCGTATGGGTTGTATGAGACTAAGGATTTTGAGAGAGTTGTCTCGCTTTTTACACGAACAGAGGCTGTTGCTAAGCATTTTACTGATTATTTGAAGAAAACCGATAGATTCGCTAAAACAATGGTTTTTTGTGTGGATCAAGAACACGCTGACAATATGAAACAAGCACTTCATAACGCGAATACTGATCTCACTGTTAAATATCCTCATTATGTGGCGCGAGTAGTGTCTGCTGAGGGAAAAACTGGACGTAAGTTTTTGGATGAGTTTCAAGATCCTGAGAGGAAGATTCCAGTTATTTTAACGACTTCTCAGATGCTTACGACTGGTGTTGATGCTCCTACTTGTCGGAATATTGTTTTGTTTAAACCAATTAATTCGATGGTTCAGTTTAAGCAGATTATAGGGAGAGGAACTAGACTCTTTCCTGATAAAGATAAACTGTGGTTCACAATAATTGATTATGCTGGTGCGACTCGATTATTTACCGATCCTGATTTTGATGGATTTCCAGAGTTTATTTCGCAAGAGGAAATAGATGAACTTGGGAATCAAGTTCCAGAGTCATTTGAGATTATTGAAGGCGCGGAAGTTGTAGAGGAGGAAGAAGTAGTTGAGGAAGCTCCAGTAGAGGAGGTAATGCGGAAATTTTATGTTGATGATGTGGAGGTTCAGATTGTTCATGAGATGGTTTATGAGCTTGATCCTGAAGGTAACAAACTTAAAACTTGGAAGTTCACGGATTATACTAGAGATAAAGTAAGGGAATTATATCCTTCTGCAAATGATTTACGGTCAAAATGGACAAAAACCGAGGAACGGCATCAGATCATAGATGCTCTGAAAGAGAGAGGAATATCCTTTGAATATTTGGCAGAAGTCACAGGCCAGCCAGATGCCGATCCTTTTGATCTTTTAATGCACATAGCATTTAATGCACCTCTAAGGACTCGTCGTGAACGAGCAGACTATGTAAAAAGAGCGAAGAGAGATTATTTTGAAAAGTACAGTGGCGAAGCTAAGGAAATAATAGCGATGCTTCTTGATAAATATACAGAGTTTGGCGTGACACAGCTTACAGACCCTAACATATTGAAAATTCCACCAATTTCTCAAAAGGGTTCTCCGTTTGAAATTGCAAAGATTTTTGGTGGGATAAAGAAGTTGCGACGAGTTTTGAGTGATTTGCAGAGGTTCCTTTATGAACCATTAATAACTCGTAATTTAGGGTGAAGTATATGGATAGAGACGGTTTATCTTCGATTATAAAACGTGCCCGAGATATCATGAGAAAAGATGCTGGCTTGAGTACTGATGTTGATCGTATTCCACAACTGTCATGGATTCTTTTCCTCAAAGCTTTTGATGATCTGGAAAAAGAGAGAGTTCTTTTAGATCCAAATTATAGAGAGGCTATCGAAAAACCTTATCGCTGGCGTGACTGGGCTGCAGAGGAAGAGAAAGGACTTACTGGAAAAGATTTGATTAACTTTGTGAACGATGATTTATTTCCATATTTGCGTGGTCTCATTGGCGTAGATGAAAAGGATCAAAGAACAGTGATTGCTGAAGTTTTTCAGGAAATCTATAACAGTATGCGTTCTGGATATCTTCTTCGTGATATTATTGATTTGGTTAATGGAATTGATTTCACGTCAAGCGATGATATTCACACTATGGCGCATCTTTATGAGAGTATGTTAAAAGAGATGAGGGATGCTGCAGGATCTAATGGTGAGTTTTATACTCCTCGTCCGGTAGTTCGATTTATTGTTAATCAGATAAAACCACAAATTGGGGAAAAGATTTTAGATCCTGCACTAGGAACAGGAGGTTTTTTAACTGAATCTCATGAGTTTATGAAGCTTCAGCAGAAGAGAGCAGAAGATCGAGAAATTTTACAATATCATACGCTTTTTGGTATCGAAAAGAAGCCAATGCCCTATCTATTGGGCATGATGAATCTTGTGCTTCATGGATTAGAAAAACCCAATATAAAGAGGGATAATTCTCTGAGAATACCACTGTATGAGATTACAGAGAAAGATCGTGTGAATGTAGTTATGACAAATCCACCATTTGGTGGTGAAGAAGAGAAAGGAATTATGTCCAATTTCCCTGAAGCTACGAGAACTTCTGAAACCGCTCTTTTGTTCCTTCAGTATATTATGAGAAAACTAAAAGGCGATGGAAGGTGTGGCATGGTTGTCCCTGATGGTACTCTATTTTCGACGGGTGCTGGAGCAAGAATTAAGAAAGAGCTAATCGAAAACTTCAATCTCCACACTGTTGTACGGTTACCTAAGGGTGTT
>CAZCYX010000073.1:0-9801 GCA_964503065.1 uncultured Candidatus Bathyarchaeia archaeon | reverse complement strand
ATGTTATCAAAATTCTTAAATGTTCAATGTAAATAGGGAACTAGCATGACAAAGAACTTAATACTTCCTGTTTATTCGGTCAGTGGAAATAATTATGAGATCGGTTTTGAAATTGGGAAAAGGTTTAGACCTAAAATTGCCGATTTTTTAGGAAAGAGTAAGAGGCTCAAACTGTTAAGAAAATTGGAAAAGAGAAATCCAAGACTTCAAAAATGGATGAAATATGGAGAAACGTATTTTCCTCAGTACATAGAGGAGATTAGCGGAATCGTTGAAGGGTCTGGTTCAAGTTTAACGGATATATTACTGATAAATTGTAAGTATGATTTCCCAAGAAGAGGATGTACCACAGTAATTTTTAGGGAATCTGATGGGATAATACTCGCTCACAATGAGGATAATACTAAAGATAACTTAAACAACTGTTACTTGCTAAAGGTCTATCCTGAAGTTGGAATACCGTTCATAAGTTTTTGTTATCCAGGGATGATTCCTGGGAATTCATTTACTTTTAACGCATACGGTATAATCATAACCAATAATGCCATGCCTACTCCTGACACCAGAATAGGTTGTCCACGTCATCTGATCGACCGATCCCAGTTAGAAGGAAAGAACATAAAAGATGTAGTTAAGAGGACGTTGTTTCGAGAAAGGTCTTCAGGTGGAAGCTTTAACATTGTGTCCGCAAAGGAGAAAAGAGCAATAAACATTGAGACGACTTCTCAAAGACATTGCATAACAGAAGTTGTGGATAAGTACCTACACACAAATCATTATGTTTCAAGAGAATTGAGGAGCCTTAAAAAAGATGAGTCGTTATTGACCTCTAGCATATCCAGATATAATGTGGGATCTAAGTTGTTATCAAGGCTTAATGAAAAGACGCCTCAGTCGGCACTCGATATTCTGTCGAGTTTAGAAGCCAAGCCATATAGCATTCTAAGGATTGACAAACGCATGAGAGTTCTTACACTGTTTACAGCTTTATTTGAAGTATCTTATAATAGAATTAGCATGAAAGTCCATGAACCAAAACCAAACATGCAAGAAAAAGATGTTTTTTTGGAGTTAACTTCAGATGATTTAACCTGAAATATTTCAATTCTGTGTATTGCGCGCAAAGGAAGAATTACTTTCAATCTTGAAGATTGCGATGGAGGAAAACCGTTTTTATAATACATACATTGGCGACCTTTCCATAGCATTAAGATATGAAGGTCGAAAGATTTCTTAAGAATAAAAACCAAATATGTGATCGTAGGTTAAGTTCAGTCTAGAGGTTGATCTGATGATTGTTAGACCAACTGATGTTCCAGAAAAGAAGGCGTTAGGTGTAACATTCAAGACTCTTGCAACGGGAATAAACATCATGTGCACAGTTATGCATTATAAGAAAGGCAATGTTGTTCCATTCCATAAACACCCTAGCGAACAAGTTGGATATGTAGCTGAAGGTAGATTGAGGCTGAAGATAGATGATGAGGATTTAGGCATAATTCAAGCTGGGGATTCATACCTAATAAGAGGAAACATGCTTCATTCACTTGAAGCTTTAGAAAAGTCAGTTGTAGTTGACATGTTCTCCCCACCACGTGAGGAGTACAAAAATAAGTGAAAGCCTAAGGAAATTAACTATGGAGGAGAATGTAATAACCGGCGTTTCTAGGTTAATTATTCTAAAACTCGGTGGATCAGTCATCACAATAAAGGATAAGCCTTTCACTTCAAACAAGAAAGCAATCATAAGACTGGCAGAAGAAATCGCACGATCTAACGTTAACTCTCTCATAATTGTGCATGGTGGCGGTTCTTTTGGACATCCAGTTGCAAAACAATACGAAATGAATAGTGGCTACAAAAATTCATCACAAATCATAGGATTCTCGAAAACCCATCAAGCAATGACAACACTAAACAGACTAATCATAAACTCCCTAATAGACCAAAACATTCCAGCAGTAGAAATACAACCTTCGTCCTGTATAATCACGAAGTCAGGTCGAATTCAACTTATGGAACAAAGACCACTCACAAGATTACTTCGAATGGGATTCGTTCCAGTTCTTTACGGAGATGTAGTCCCCGACTCAGAAACCGGATTCGCTATCTTGTCTGGTGACCAACTCGTCTCCGCACTTGCAATACGACTTAACGCAGACCGTATAATTATAGGTGCAGATGTTGATGGAATCTGTACAGCAGACCCAAAAATCGATCCTTCTGCCAAATTAGTTCGTCACATCAGCTTATCTGAATTGAAGAAACTTCGACCTAAAATTGGAAAAGCAAAAGTAACAGACGTAACTGAAGGTATGCTTGGAAAAATAATAGAGTTAATTCCAGCTATAGAACAGGAGATACCAGCAATTATTGTGAATGCGGCAAAACCCAATAATGTTTACAAAGCCCTTAAAGGTGAAAGGGTAGTTGGGACAGTCATCAATAAAGGTGAAAACGTTGCCAAGTCAAATTGAGAACAGAAAACTAGATCACATCCAAATTTGCCTAGAAAAGAATGTTCAAGCACGACATGCAACTACTGGATTTGAAGAGGTTTTCTTCGTACATAGAGCTCTTCCCGAAATCGAGAAAGACAAAATCAATCTTTCTACAGTCGCTTTTGATCACAAATTTTCCACTCCGTTAATTGTTGGAGCAATGACAGGTGGAACTCCAGAGGCTATGAAAATTAACTCAATCATTGCTGAAGCAGTTGAGGAAATAGGTCTAGGAATGGGAGTGGGAAGCCAACGAGTGGCAATTGAAGACCCAAAACTGGAAAAAACTTTCTCCATTGTAAGAAAAAAGGCACCCACAGCGTTTTTAGTAGCTAACCTTGGCGGTCCACAACTCGTTAAAGGATACGGTGTCAAAGAAGCAAAGAAGGCTGTTAATATGATTGAAGCTGATGCATTAGCTATTCATTTAAACCCATTACAAGAAGTTGTTCAACCAGAAGGAGAAACAAACTATACGGGAGCCCTTGAAAAGATAGGTGAAATCGCAAAAGCCCTTGATATTCCAGTCATCATTAAGGAGACAGGCTGTGGTATAGCAGCCGAAGAAGCCAAGATGCTTGAAAACGCTGGTGTTGCTGGCATTGATGTAGCAGGAGTTGGCGGAACAAGCTGGGCAGCGGTGGAATATCATCGAGCAAAAGAAACTCAGGATAAGTCTCGCCAAAGACTTGGTGAAGTCTTCTGGGACTGGGGAATACCTACAGTAGCAAGCGTTGTCGAAGTAACACAATCAGTTGATCTAACAGTTGTTGCTTCAGGTGGAGTGCGTACAGGAATAGATGTCGCAAAATCTATCGCATTAGGCGCAGACTTATCAAGTTTAACCTCACCTATTCTACGCCATGCCACAAAAGACAGTAAAGAAGTTAAAAAAGCACTCCAACTCATAATAGAAGAATTAAGAAATACCATGTTTCTAGTGGGAGCCGATTCCATTCAAAAACTAAAGGAAACACCCCTCGTGCTCGTGGGAAAAACAGCCGAATGGTTACGAATGCGTGGATTCCATCCTGAATTATACGCTAGAAAGAAAAGAGGGAAACATACATGAAAATAGACATTGAAAAACTTCTCGAAGAAAAAGTACCCTTCATTAACAAAGCAATCGAAAAATATATTCCAAGAAAGTACAAAAAGAACTCTCTAGTTTTTACTCTCGGTCCGCCAAGATACGAATACAGTGAGGAAACCGTCAACAAAGCAATCTCGGAACCTATATGGGAGTTTTTGGACAGAGGTGGCAAAAGGTGGAGACCAAGCCTCTTCCTTTTGATATGCGAAGTTCTCGGCAAAGACCCCGAAGAGCTTGTAGATTATGCCATAATACCTGAGATTATTCATAATGGACTTTTAATGATAGATGACATTGAAGATAGCTCTGAACTTAGAAGAGGAAAACCTTGTACCTACAGACTATTCGGTCTTGATATCGCAATTAACGTAGCAAACGAGATGTTCTATCTGCCACTCTTACCTTTGATTAAAAACAGAGACAAACTCTCTAAAGATAAAATAATCCAAATATATGAAATCTACGTTCAGGAGATGATTAACGTAGGTTTTGGACAGGCAATGGACATCGCTTGGCACCGTGGACTTGCAGATGCTGACAAAGTAACTTGGGAGCAGTATGCCCAAATGTGTGTATATAAAACTGGAACGATAGCGAGAATGGCAGCAAAAATGGCTGCTGTGTTGTCAGATGCTGATGATGAACTCGTTGAAAAGTTGGGAAGATTTGCAGAGTCTATTGGTGTAGCTTTTCAGATACAAGATGATGTTTTGGATTTGGTTGGCGAAAGGTTTGCTGAAGGGAAAGGTGGTTTTGGTCGGGATATAACTGAAGGCAAAAGGACTCTTATAGTGATTAATACGTTAGAAAAGGCAACCTATAGAGACGAGAAGAGGCTTCTAGAAATTCTTAATATGCATACGTCTGACCAGAAGTTGATTGACGAAGCTATAGCGATTGCTAGCAAATACGGGTCTATAAGATATGCAAAGGAATTTGCACGAAACTTGGTGGCGGACAGTTGGAAAGAGATTGACAGTCTTCTTCCATCTTCTGATGCAAAGGAGAAGTTGAGAGCATTCGCAAATTATCTTATTGAAAGGAAAATTTAGTTTGTGCCTGTGTAAGGGAACTGTCTTTGACTACAAACATGACCAAGGAAACAAGAGAAACAATTCGTAAAATCACCCTTCTTAATGCATTCGGTCACGAAGGAAAAGCACAAACGCAATCTGTTCTTGGTAAATTGCTTGCGGAGCAGCCTCACTTTAAGACTAAGATAAAAGAAGTTGCTTTGCTTGTCAGAGAAGTTGTTGAAGAAGTCAACAGACTCTCACTCGAAGAACAGCGAAGATTAATTGAGAAAAGTTGGCCTGAAGCGCTGTTGAAGGAGAAGGTTGAAGAAGAGAGAAGGTTGCCACCGTTACCTAATGTTGAAAAGTATAAGCGGGTTGTGACTCGTTTTTCTCCAAATCCTGACTGTGTATTGCATTTGGGATCAGCTAGAGCTATTGTCCTCTGCTATGAATATGCAAAAAGATATGATGGGTTGTTTTATCTTCGTTTTGAGGATACTGATCCGAGATTGAAGAAATCGGCATTACAGTTCTACGACTCTATCCGAGAAGACCTCGTTTGGTTGGGATGCAAGTGGGATGAGGAGTTCATTCAGAGCGACAGAATTCCCATATACTATGAGCATGCTGAAAGACTTCTTCACAGTGGATACGCATACGTCTGCACATGCCAACCAAAAGAATTTCGTAAAAAGATTTTAGCCAAAAAATCTTGTTCCTGTCGTGATCTATCGCCAAGAGATAATCTTGTTCGATGGAAGCATATGCTGGATGGAACCTACAGAGAAGGGGAATCTGTGGTAAGGGTCAAAACTGATTTGACTCATCCTAATCCGGCGGTTCGAGACTGGCCTGCCTTAAGAATCATTGACACGGAGAAGTATCCGCATCCGAGAGTGGGGAGCAAGTATCGTGTTTGGCCCTTATACAATTTTGCTTGTGGTATAGATGATCACTTAATCGGTGTGACCCATATCATACGAGGAAAAGAGCATCTAACTAATCAAACCCGTCAAGAATACATGTATAGACACTTTGGGTGGGAATATCCCGAGGCTATTCATTATGGTAGACTTAAGATAACTGGAGCTTCTCTTAGCAAATCGAAGATTGTTGAGGGAATTAGTAGCGGCTTTTATAAAAGTTGGGATGATCCAAGACTCGCTACGTTTGTGGCTTTGAGAAGAAGAGGAATAACCCCTGAAGCAATTAAGTCTTTAATTGTTGATGTTGGTCCTAAAACTTCAGACGTGACGCTGAGTTGGGAGAATCTTTACGCCTATAATAGGAAGATAATTGATCCCTTAGCTAATCGTTATTTCTTTGTGCATAATCCAATTGAACTTATTGTGGAGAATATTTCGCAACCTTTTGTGGCAAAACTTCCTTTACATCCATCCCATCCTGAAAAAGGCTTTCGTTATTTTGAAATAGAACCCAAAGAAAATAAAACGTCTCTTCTGATTTCGAGCAACGACATTGACCTGATAAAAACGCGAAGGAAGATACGTTTGATGGGTCTCTTTAATTTTCAGGTTGAAAAAGTAGGAAAGCGCCTAATAGAAGCTAGTTTTCACAGTCAGTCTCATGAGGAAGCAAAAAAGCTTGGTGCTCCTTTGATTCATTGGATTCCTGTTGGAACTGGTTTTCCATGCGAAGTCGTGATGCCTGATGCTTCTGTCGCTGAAGGGACGGCTGAAGACTCTTGCAGAAAGTTGCATCCAGACGATATCATTCAATTCGAGCGTTTCGGTTTTGTCCGAGTTGACCAGTTAGACAAGAAGTTGACAGCCTACTTTGCCCACCGATAGTCAACCAGTCAACAGAAAGAAGCCGTCTGAACGCTAACCTTCCAAAGTTACGCACACGCATGCATACAAGAAACGTTAATTATCTCTCTCCTTTTATCCAGCCTTTGATTCCGAGTTCTTTAACTGTGATGGTTACTGGTTCTGGTTCGTGGGATTTGTATTTGCCTGTTTCATCTATGTAGAGGATTCGTGGCTTCACGATAAACGTGCCTTTGGACCGTGGTTTGACAACTATTTTTACTTCTTCGGTCTTCAGGGGTTCCAGCCTTTTTCCTTTCATGTTGAGATAACCATCTTCCACACGGTACATTTCAGGCTTCTCTATGATGTTGAACCCAGCTGGAACAATGTCGTCAACCTTGACAAGTGTGGCTGGTCCTTTCCCAGCATTAACTAGTTCAATTTCTAGAGCTGCATTTTCACCAACTCTAACCTCGCTAAGCTGAAAGAATAGGTTTGCTTGAACGTGGGCGTGTTCGAATCTTTCAAGGCCCACGGCTTTTTCGTAGATTGGATTTGGTGTGGAGAAAGAAGCTGTCGTTGACGCTATTAAAGGGGCGTGCAGCACCTCCGCTAGAGACATGGCAAGTTGCCGTTCTTCCTTAACGCTTTCATAAAGCCGCTGGACTTCTTCGCTTTTTTCGGGGTGTTTTGCCTTCATGTACGAGCCAGCTGAGGCTTGAAGCAGTTTTTCTGCCATTTGATAAAACTGTGCTTTTTTTCTTGGGTCTGTCTTCGTTTGGGCTTTGTATGTGAACATGTAGGCGTCGAAGAGCCTATAGGTGGCTTTTGCATATTCCGAGGCGGTTTTGAAACCTGCTTTGAGGTAGTAGTTTGTGGCTGCTTCTATGTGTTTTTTGGCCTTCAAATAACTTGTTGCATCTCGGGTGTCTTCAAATCTCGTTCCAGCTTCAAGTGCCTTGCAGAAGCGACTGTGCCCCAGAGCCAACATTTTGGCGTTTTCAGTGAAGCTATGCTCCTTGGCTTCATCGAAAAGTTGAGAGGCTTCCAAGTATAGGTCAGGGGAGGCTTCCGCTTCTGCTAGCTTCATCTTCTGCCAAGCCCGACAGAGATAGATTATGGGCATCAGCTCTTGGCGATCCGACACACGTTCCATAGCGTCAACTGCTTTCTGATATCGCGCAGTTGCAGAGCTATATTTCCTAGAGCTCGCTTTGTGGTCGCCTTGTCTGTCGAGGATTTTTGCTTCTTCAAGGGCGATTCTACCGAGGCAGTATTCGCGTCTTGTGTCTGAAGCTTTGACCAGTTCAGCCGCCATCTCCTTCTCGTCTTTGGCTTCAATTTTTTCAAGCTTAGCCTTGATAGACTTTTCAGCTTCTACAAACAGGTTGGCTGCTTGTTGGAAGAGGTCTTTGGCTTCTTCGGTTTGTTCTTTTCGGCTTAGGCCCTCGGCTTCTTCCAGTTTAGCCCAAGCGGAATAGTTTGGGCTGAGATGGGTCCATCGTTCTGTTGATTTATGGAGGTCAGCTGTCTTCTTGTAGTGCTCTTTTGCTTGGTCGTATTGTTCTTCTGCGTGGTAATGTTTTGCTTTCTTGATTTCGTTCCATGCTTGCATGTAAGAAGCGTAATCTTGATAGAGGTCTTTCAGTTGGGGGATTTTTTCAGCGGCTTTCATGTAGTTATCTGAAGCATGTTCGAAATTTTCAGCAGCCTTCAAGTGTTCACCCAGAATATTCTGTGCCTTGGCTATTTTCCAATACGATTCCGCTATGCGGCTGACCAAGTCTACTTTGCTGGCTGATTCGATCGATTTCTGCAAGATATCTATTGCTTTTCTTAGGTGTCCTGCCTTGTGGGTCAGATCGTAGAGGCGTGTTAACAATGTGGCGTAAGATTCATAGCCCCGCTGGAGCCCCGCAAATGGCATCATGTTGCCAACGCTAATGAAGTATGGCAAATCTTTGCTGCAAAGCTTGAGGCATTTTTCCTTACACAGCACTGCTTCTTCAAGAAGTTTCCTTTTGCCAGCAAGGTCTGGTTCAATGCCAGCGAGTTGCCCTTTTATTTCTGCCAAATAATTCTGATTTGCTCCTCGACCCCAATAGTCGAAGGGCCATAGTTGATCATGGAATTCGATTGCTTTCTCTCGATATATCAAAGCCTTCTCTAAACGGTTTCTTTTTTCAGAAGGGTCTAATTCTATACGTGCCCGAGCTTCAAGGGTTGCGCTTAATACATGGTGCACCGCTGAAATGATCTCTGGCATACCAGAATCCTTTGCTAACTTCAGACCTTCCATCCCGATCTTTTCGGACTTTTTTAGGAACGCCAGCCTTTTTCCAGGGTCGGTCTCCAACTTGGATAAATGCAAGTAGTACTCTGCGTAGCCAACAGGCCAAGCTAACGTATCATTTGTCGGGCCGATGAATGAAATTTTGGAGTAGTAATGCTGGGCTTTGTCATAAAATTGCATAGCTTTCTCAGCTAGTTCTCTCCGCTTTTCAGGATCTTCCGTTACGCACGCTTTCCAATAAGTCGTGTATGCTAGCCCATCAAGACCAAGTCCGATTAAGAAGTTGTCTCTCGTTTTCTTTCCATTTTCCAACGTTTTCTCAAAATGCTTAATTGCTTCTTTTTGCTCTATGTCCCACACTCCTATCCAACGATGTGATAACCCTGAGAGATGGGCATCACCTACTTTTTCTGAGAGGCCGACCGCTTTACTCAGATATCCGAACATTTTTTGTCGTTGCTGCTCTTGCCTCTCTGGTTCTGCAATGAGAATCTCTGAAGCGAGGGTCAAGCAAGTCGCCAGAGTAAAATAAGCTCTGGCAAGTTCACACGAGTTGTCAAGTTTGTAGAGTGTTGCAACAGCTTTTTCTCCCCATTTCATTCCGCTTTCTATAATCTTCTTCGCGGTTTGCCTATCCCACTCAAGATTAACTCTGAGCCCAAAGACAAGAGGTAGCTCATTGTATGCTCTACCGTATTTTAGCATGTCCCCAGACTCAGCAAAAACCGCTAAGGCTTTGCTTTCCAACTCCAAGCATTCGTCAAGAAGCTTCCTTTTTTCCGAGGGGTCAGACGTTAGCCAGTAACTAAGATACTTGGTTACAGCCTTACAGCGAAATATCCCCGCAACATTCTGCTCATCCACCAGCTTTTCATAAAATCCGCGAGCTTTATCATAAGCTTCAATCGCCTTTTGCATTCTTTCCTTAAATTCTTCTTGGCTTTCCGCCTGAAATGCAGCCCTATGAAGAGAGTGGCCAATCCTCTCCTGAATCTCTCCCTTCTTCAAAAAATCCTCTTTTCCAACCATGCGTAAAACTTGTTCGTGGAGTTCTGTAGCCTTTACCCAATTGCACTTCTTCTCCAGTTCCTCAGCCTTGCTGAGAACCTCTTCCACCGTTTCTCCT
>CAZCYX010000072.1:0-9818 GCA_964503065.1 uncultured Candidatus Bathyarchaeia archaeon | reverse complement strand
TCGGTCTTGAGTCGTGTTTAGTCTTGGAAGTTGGTGGCTTCCAGTTTTCCATTCCCAAACCAGGGAGTGGTACTCTGGGATTCCAGCCCTGCTTCTTCTGGTTTGTGCCTACGGAACTTTCATCCTCTTTGGTGCGCCGTTTCAGGCGACTTTGGCTTGGTCAGTGAGAAGGTGGCTGGGCCCGCAACACTACATTCGCCACAAGTTTCCTTGTGGAGTTTGGTTTGGACTTTTCCCTTTTCGTTCGCCACTACTAGGGGAATCCCGTTTGGTTTCTTTTCCTCCCCTTACTAAGATGTTTCCGTTTTGGGGGTTTCCGTTCCTTTCGGAACGTCGCGGAATCCTTTCGGATTCTGCAACAAGAAGTCTCATTTGGGTATCCACGGATCTCAGGCTGCGTGCGCCTACCCGTGGCGTTTCGCTGCTTGCCGCGCCCTTCTTCGGCGCTCAAGCCTGGTCATCCACCAGACGGCGTGGCATGTCGGGCTTATTTGGCGTGATGTCTATGGTGTTTGTTTGGTGTGAGTGGTTGGGTCTTGTTTTGTTTGCATGGTGTCATTGCAAGTCTGAGAGGTGACTTGCTTTTCCCTTTGTCATACATGGTTTGGCGTGTATGACTGCATGGTCTGTGCTGCAAAGTAGAGGTCTATTGCGTGTAGAATTCGACCTCAAAGGCGCCTTTGCATTATAGTGTGTTGGTTTGCTGGTTAATAAGGTTAGTGGATTTGTGGTGTATGGGCTGTAGTGGGTGTCTGTCTGTCTAGGTCTAGTATAGAGGGGGGTCTAGAGAAGGTTGATTTATGGGTTTTTTAGTGGTTTAGGGTTGTTTTATGGTTTATTTTAGTGTTGGATTTGTGTGGTTTGTGGGTGGGTGGTTGGTTTGTTGGTTGTTATTATGGTTATAGTGGGGTTGTTGGTGGTTTTTGTGTTAGATATGGGGACTTTAATTCTGTGGGGGTTTAGTGGAGGAAATAAGCAAAACAATGTACAAGAACAAGGTTTGATTCGTCTTCACCTCCTCCAAGTGAAAACGGAAGGAAATTTTTGGTTTTTTCATCGACTGCAGAAAAGATGGCTTGTCTCAGCTTTCTGTTCTTGAAGTGGGTATTGTTTTGGGTTTTGTTTAGGTTTGCTGTTTTGATGGCAGTTGAAAACCCATTTTTAAACTGCGCTTTGGGTGCATATGTGAGGACTTTAGGTTCTGTTTCAGTTTTGTTGCGTCGATAAAGAGTTTATCTCTTCTTTTTTTCCAGAAGGTTTTTTATTAATGCACGCGCAAAAGTTTTTTATTAACAAAGATTTAGTAACTGTATGGATGTGTGAGTAGTGAAGAAGACTGTAGAGGAGCGAATTAGAGCGCTATTTGCAGAACACTCAATTCCACCGATGGAAGTGATTATACCAATTCTCGAAAAGACAGGGCGTGGTGAAAAAGAATTAACGGCTCAAATCTATAATACGTTCACGAGTGTTACTAAGGGAATAAAAGAAATTTTGAAGTTGAAAGACAAAAACATGGAGACATTGGCAAGAGTTTGCGAGACAGTGTTTATTGTTAGTGGAGAAAAATTTGCGCCTATTGAGTTGACTGATTCAAGGTTTTCTCTAAATATGTTAGACTGTCCTTTGCTGCACGTAGGAAAAGACGTAAGTTTTAATGTGAGAAGCAAATTCTGTGATTTAATGTGCACGACTGGAAGCAAAGCAATGATGGACACTGTTCTGGGTCCACATAAATGTAATTGCACTTGGGACAAGGCGCTTATAAAAGGAACAGGTAAATGCACGGCAGTATTTGAGTTAGTGAAGACAACGTGAGTTTTCTTAAGAATTCTTCGCTTCTTATTTTTATTCTATTGGTCATTTCGGGATTAGTTTTCATTCCAGTTTGGCTACGTATGACTACGTCTTTGAGTCATGAAGATATGAGAACAATTTTGACTACAACTACTGAAGCATTTGGAGTGTTGCTCGGAATAATCACTGCAGGACTTATGTTTACTCAAGGAAAATTCAGTGAACTCGCAAGCCAACTCGCCGAAAAGTCGCCTGATTATCTTGCAAAGGTGTTATCCTTGGAAAAAATTCACTCCATTGAAACCCATTTACTTGCTTTGAAAAAAGCATTTACTCAGCTTGCGGCATCCGCAACAATTGCTGAAGAAAGGAATCTTTACGAAAGGATTGTGACAAAAGTGTCTTCGATATTTGTTGATTTTGCTGTGATCTCGAATTTAAAACTAAGGCAACAGGGATTGGTGGATACTCGTTTTTCAATCTCAGAAATGGATTCAAGCCTTTACAAAATTTACCAAAAAAGGATACAGAGTATCAACAAAGAATGGCAAATATTCAACATCATTAAACAGATAACAGATACATGGGAAGCCCCCATACCCTTTTCTGGTGGAAAATCAAGCAGAGAAACTCCGCTTCAAGCCGACCTCAAAAGTTCCATTGCTATTTTGAAACTGAAAGAAGATGTTGACAAAGGTTCCACAAACATTCGCACTGAAATCGCAAAAACGTCGAGTGAGCTAAATGATGAACTCAGTGAAATCAGCAAACGGCTTCACGAAGACAGAATACCTCAAATTTTACCTCAGATGAAACTGGCAAGCACCATACGGGGCAAATACTTCTATCTAACACTCATATTCATTGCTGCTCCGCTTCTAATCAACCTCTTAATCTTGACGCAACTCTCTGAAACAACTGCAACTTTCTTCCAACCAATCATTTCAATAACAAGCCTACTAAGTGTCATGGGAGTCATTTTCCTGCTCCTTTACATCCACAAAATTCTCAACGTATAACTGTCTACGTGCACATATAGCTAAGTCTTAAGTTGCGCTTTCAACGTTTACTCGCACGCGATTGTTACTTCTTTTCTGGTGAGGTTACAGGTGCGTTATAGTTGAAGCAATCGCGGGCAATTTTCCAAGAACCATCGGCCTGCCTTTCAAAGATGGTCAAGTATTTACCACTAACCTTAGTCGTCTCGCCCCCTGCCTTAGGAGTTGTAGATAATGTGTAAGTACCACGAGAAAATGCCCAGTCGCCAGCCACCCTAACTTCCTTGACGGTGATGGGGATCTTGATGATGAGCTGATCAAATAAGGGCTTCATTCTTGTCAGTATCTGTTCTTTTCCGATTTTGGCAGGTTCGTTTGGTGGCATCTGTATCCCGTTATCGGTCCACAAGGAAATCCAAAGATCTAAATCTCCAGTTTCACAACCGAGAGTATATTGGTTAAAGATTTTCTTGATCGCAGTGATGTCGGCTTCGACATCGTTCAATCTTGCTTCCCTCAAAACATTGATTGCAATTTATACTTAAAAAACTTGGGTAGCTAAAAATCAGTAATTCCGAAAACTTGTGCGCGCGCCTGCCACAACATAAGATTTCTTATTTAAGAGAGTAAAAGCTGGTTCACATTCAAAAAGAAGGAAAGAGAAGGAGCCGAGGTCACTTCTTCAACTTTATTATGGTTATTGCGGAGTCTTCTTCAATATGTGATGTCATCTCAAACCCGAAATCCTCAACCATCTCCTTGCCTACCTCGTTGAAAAGTTCCCAATATTCCTTCAAATCGAGCTTAAGACCCGTTTTTTTAATTATGTCCCTATACTTTTTCAGCATTACAGAGTTCTTATATTTAATCACTGCTTCTCGGTCAGAAAGACTCACGATTTCCATGTTGGACAACGGCTCCCCAACTTGACCATCCTTAAAGAGACTCTCAACAAACTTTTTGAAGGCTCTACCTGGTGCCAGCATTTTAATGAACTTAAAAGCAGAACCCATTAAAGATGGCATCATCTTCTTATAAACCTTCATCGAGTAATCCAAATACTTATCTGTAAGCCCCATCTCCTTAACGAAAGCCATAGCTATAACATCTGTCATGATATATTGATCGTAAAGCTTGTCATATTTCTCCTCAACAGGCATCTCCTTAATCTTCTCCAAACCACTCACCTCCTCAGAACGTTATCTAGAAGTTCTTTTCTTAAGTTTTTAGTACAATCTTTCATTCATTCAATAACACTTCAGACAGACGGAACTATTCTTTCTCAGATTTCGGTATTCCTAACCATCTTGGAGTTCTATTCATATATTCCTGATAAGCAGCACCATAATGCCCAAGGGTGAAGGCTTCCTCCATCCTTATGAAATATACGGCTCCAACTACGCCTATGATGGAAAACAACAAGAAAACCCATGAAACCGAAGCTATGCTTACGCCTAACTCCAGCAAAAACGCAGTTACATACATAGGGTGTCTTGAATAACGATAGATCCCTCTAGTAACTGGTTCACCTGCTGGAGTGATAGCCCAACTCACCAAGACTATCAGGCTCCCAACCAATCCTATTAGAGTAATTGGAAGACCCACGTAGAACCATATCGTCCACAATTTTAGCGGCAGAAAAAAAGAGTATGCCACAGCTACAAAATAATAGAACTTGGTAATAATGCAAAATAATAACGTGGGCTTAGACATACGTGAACCTTCTGCACCACCAGGCGCACCCTTTTTTGTCATCACACGAAGACAGAGAAGCATAAATAATAGAGAAGGAACCATGAAAACCCATGCATTCCATAACCCCAATTCGAACTCTGGTATAAGCGACACAATTTCCCCCCTATACCCTTGATACTCCTTCTAGATTTCTTTCTTAAATCTTTAGCCCAAACCAACCCAGCAAACGATCAACTTAAAAGGAAGAAGTGAAGTACCCTATAAGGCAAAATTTAGGGAGTGATGTTTATGGGATTGGATCAAAATCTGAAATCTAACGATGTTCTTTCAGATGATGAGTATCTAATCCTCGGAACACTCCGCGGCAGTAATGACAGAAAAACCACAGACTGATGAAAATATATCTTCCTCTTTTTCTAAGTTTTACACACATTAACTATTATTATGGCATCAAATTTGAGTTTAGGCTTGAACCTTCGGTACAACAAAAAATTTTTATCACACCTAAATTACTCTCCAAAGAAAGGTAATTGACCATGAGCGAAAAATTCACACCAGAGTTCATGGCAGGTGTACAACTCATGAGTGCTTTGACGGGTATGGCTCTAGCCTACAAAAAAAGATTCGGAGACGAAGCACTAAAAATCGCACAAGGCTTTACAGTACAACTAGGAACAACGATAGGAAACAAATTCAAGGAAAAAGCAAACATCAAAGGAACAGAAATCCACGACATCGAACGGCTTTACCACGCCTGGCTAGATCCAATACTAGCACCTAACAAACTGAAAACAAATGTTGAAGACAACAAACTAACTGTCACAAGAGAGAGCCCCACACTGTGTCCCGCCATAATCGCAGCAAAACAAATGAACCTACCATTAGAAACGGTCTGCAACAACATCTCCACACGCATGTTTGAAGGCATCGCAAAATCCGTAAACCCCAACGCAAAATATTCCAGCGTCCAGATGAGCGAACACAAATGCATAGAAACGATTAAAATACCCTAAGAAGGCTCCTAAAAGCCCCTCACACACCCTTTTTTCTTTAAACAACACTCTCTTTCTTAAATCCTCAGCACAACTATAAAACACTCACAAAAATAAAAAAAGGGAAAATTTAATGCATCAAATCAGCATGCAACAATTATGTTACCACTCTTCTTCCTCGCACACATACCTGTCACCTCTCCCTAAAAACGTTAAATAGTTTTTAGACTTAAACAAGGTTTACAGAATAGTGATGTAGAATGAAGAAAACTGTTTTGACCTCTCTTACGATTTTGTGTTTGTTATCAACAGTGTTCCAAATGGGATTCAGAATATCTGCAAAAGGAAGTCCTGAACTCCATATTCACAACATTGATACAGAATTGGATTATGCGACAATACAAGAGGCAATAAATGCTCCTGAAACGCTAGACGGACACACAATACTAGTGGATGAAGGAATATACTATGAACATGTAGTTGTGAACAAATCGTTATTCCTTATTGGAGAAGGCATGAACACAACAATAATTGATGGCAACCAAACAGGCACCACATTTTACGTAACAGCCAACAGCGTCAGCATTAGTAGCTTCACCATCCAAAATAGCGGAATGTCTTATCCAAAAGCAGGAATCCACCTCGACGGAGTAAACTACTGCAACATAACAACCAGCAAGATGACAAAGAACTATCAAGGCATACGTGGACATGCGAACTATAACGTTATTTATGGAAACAATATAACAAAAAATAGCTTTGGAATCTATCTTTACGGGTCTTCAAACAACAAAATTCTGGGAAACCAACTGACAGCCAACGACTGGTATGGTATCCTACTAGGGTATTCTTTAGGTAACACGATTTCTGGAAACAGAATAACATCAAACATTGTTGCGGGTCTAAGCATCGAAGGGTCTTCAAGCAACACTGTAGCAAGAAATAACATAACAACAAACGAATGTGGCATCAGGCTTGACATGTCTTCTAACAACCAATTTTTCCATAACAACTTCGTAGGCAACACACAAGGGGTGTGCAACTCTACGTTGGGCTATGCCAACTCTTGGAATGATGGTTATCCTTCTGGCGGAAACTATTGGGACGACTATGATGGCACGGATATGTATAGTGGCATATATCAAAATCAAACAAATTTCGATGGGATAGGGGACACCCCATACATTATTGACGATGATAATCGAGATAACTATCCATTAATAGACCCTTATATTCCAGAAAGCCAAGAAACACTGGAGGCTTATCAAAAACTCCTAGGAAACTACAATAAGCTATTGTCTGACTATAATCAACTGAACTCTTCATACACCGCTCTACAAGACGAATTTAACACTATCCGAAACCTAATGTATGTCTTTACAGCCACTACAATAATTCTCATAGCAACAACAGTCTACTTAGTAATAAAAAAGCCAAAGACAAAACGATAAACACAACTATCAAATTCTACCCCTATTCCGATCCTTGACCTAAAACACTTCTCCAAACCCAAGACTTCCATCACACTCACTGCCCAAAACACTATACTTAATCCAAACTTTGTTAGTTTCTAAAAAGGTTCATGGTTCAAAGTATCAACCAGCACTGAAGTTAAAAGAAAAAATTTTACCAGTTTCTCTACCCGGTTTTGGCTTGTACTGTCCCACCCTAATCAGCTGGTCAATTCACCCGCATTGAACAAACACATGCATACAAAACTTAGCATAAATGTATTCATCAAAATAAAAAAGGAGAGGCTTGATTGATTCAATTAACGTAGAAATAGTAAGTTACCACTCTTCTTCCTTTTTCTCTTTCTTCTTAGCTGGCTTCTTCTTTGCACACATACCTATCACCTCCCCCTAGGGGTCCCCCACTTTCTGCCCCTAAACGCGCCAAAGAGAGAGTTGGCACTGCAAACCATATTTATATATTTCCATCAAAAAAACAGACCCAAAAATCCAATTAAAAAGAAAAAAGGGCATAATAATCTCTCCTTCTCTGCCTTATATACCAGTTCTTCAAAATCGCAGCTTATCAACTGCTCATACGCAAGAACGCATACATAGGCATAAGAACGCCGTGTATTACTTTATCAATTCTTTAAGCCGCTCAGACACTATGCGGTAAAGACGATTCCGCAGAGCCTGCCCCCAAAGCTTCTGCCTCTTAAGTTTCCCAATCTCCTTCGCCAACTTCTCATCTTTAAGAATGTCTAACACCCACTTCTCAAAGTCTCCCCGCTTAAGATGGAAACTCAAAGATTTCGCCTTCACCTGCTTGATGCTCGCCAAGAACTCCTCGTACGAAGCCGCACTTACACCCGTATAGTCTCCAATATCAACACAGAAATAGAACGGCGCAACCTGCTCAAGCTTCCTAACACTCAAAGGAATATACCTCCATTCATTCACTCAATTTGCTGAGTAAACCACATTAGAGGATATACACATTATGAAAACAAAATCAATATCCAAACTCAGCTTAATGAACACATAACATGTTTCCCGCATCATTCCCAGTTTGGCCTTTTAGATTACAAGTTGGATGCAATCTGCTATTAGATGAGAGATTATAGCTCCTAATATGGCTAATAAGGTGTATTTTAGTCCTTCTTTGTAAGGGTTTTCATGACTTATCTTGCCTATGTAGCCTCCCAGAACAAACGCCATTACAATTCCGATTATGAACGTAGATATCGTAGCGTGGCTCATACCGAGACATGTAAATGGAGACAATAAAATCAGCACAGCAGCAAATGTTGCTGCAAATGAAAAGAGACTATTTATGAATACTTCCCTTTTAGAGTGTACTCTTGTCGTTACTCCATGATTCGTTGTTTGAATCTGCAATGCCCTTTCCGCCGATTGAGACATGAAGAACCCGATAGAATTTCCAAATGCGTTAGCAACGCCTCCAATTATTCCGGTAATTATCACCAAGCGAGTGTTAGAAGTAACCTCAGCAACACCTATTATCAAACCTAAACACATGATCAAACCATCTGCTAAACCGAAGGCAATTCCTTCCAAACGGTAGCTCTGCTCTGACGGATTTTCAGTCATTTTCTAACACTTTCTTTTTGAAGCCAATCTGCTAACGTAATCTTATTCGTGTTATAGTATTTCTCAGCTGAAACAATTCCTCTTTTAGCTAACCTAAAAAGTATTCTATGCGTCTTCACTCGCGAGAGCCCAGTCTTCCAGCGGATATCCTTCTGCAACATCGTCCCACCTTCAGCAACCAAAGTCTCAATCACCTTTCTCTCATCTTCATTTAAAACTCGTAAAACCGCTTCAAGGGCAGACTCTCCCTTCTCAACCATTGGCACCGAAGAAACTTCTCTCTCGGGCTTCCTCTCGCCAAGTTCTGGAAAAACCAGTGCGTACCCCAGTACACTCACCAAGACAACAAGAGGCACAACAAACAAAACAAGCCAGAAAGACTGTGGAATCTGTCCACCCATTCCGTGACCTCGTCCTCCAAAGCCTCCTTCAAATGTAAAAAAGAGTAAGCCAATAACACTAAGTATCAATGAGATTACCAGAATGAAAATCAAAGCTCCGGAACGCATGTTTCACTCACAAAATCTAAAGACGAAACACTCCTTATAAGCTGTTTCAAATTTTGAAACACTTTGTTACAACGAACATCTAAACCACCCGAAAACCATTGATTTCCTGTAAGCAAAAGAATGGAGGTGGTAAAGAATGAATGTTAAAATGATTGCGGGAATAACCCTAATCGTAGGCATCGTATCCATCGCCCTCTTCGCTGCGCCCATACAAGCTTACCTCAACGGAACTGCAAACGGTGATATGCTTCAAACGCAAGATCGAGATAGAATAAGAACACAAAACCGCGACTGCACACAAACACAAAACCGAGACAGACAGAGAACCAACGAATGTGCCACAAACAGAACCTGCAACTACACAATGAGCATGAAGCAGTTTAGAAATCAGCACAGAGAAAGAACAAGAAGCCAAGGGAACTGATGACGCACCCACAGCCATATTCATAAAGGATGCGTTGATATAACACCTTTTTTCTTTTCTCAGTCTAGTTTTTTGCCACAATTATAACAGAACTTGGCACCAGCAATGTTCTTTTCTTCACAATCTGGACAAACAATAGACTCTTTACGAGTCGCTTCCTTAACCTCTTCCCTTACTGTCTTGAATGCCTTCTCAATCTCTCTACCAGCAGTCGCGAAAGCCTTCTCCAACTCCTCACCCATCGTAGAAAAGGCATCCCTAACCTCATCCCACGGAGTACCCACCCCCGCCTCAACTCCCATTCTAGTTCTTACACCACATTTAGGACAGAAATACGC
>CAZCYX010000071.1:0-9821 GCA_964503065.1 uncultured Candidatus Bathyarchaeia archaeon | reverse complement strand
AGGCATTCGGTTCCCGCCCAGGAGATGACAATTGGAACCCGGATGCCGATTTAACTGGTCCGGATGGGGTCCCTGATGGAACGGTCAACATACGAGATGTGGCCTACGTGGCACTTCGCTTTGGTAACGAGTGTGATACATCTGGATCCTAAGAAACTGACATAGTTCACGCTAGTTCTAATCCATACGATCACACGAATTAGTTGATCGAAAGCATCTATTCTACCCGGTGCGAGAGTTGAACCTTTGCAGAAGAAGTCTAGAGGTTTGTTTGGTGGGGACAGTGGAACAGAGTTGGCGGCAAATTGAAAGCGAATGAAACTCCAGAAGGATGTGTGAAAAGAGAAATACTTGAAGAGACAAATCCAAAGTGTTAGTTCTTTTATAAAACAGATAGGAGAATTCACATGCCAGAAGTAATAGAAAGAAGAAGACTGAAAGAAAAGGAGGACCTTTGCAAACTCCTAGAATCGACAAGACAATACTACGATGCTTATGCTGATCAATATGTGAAGTTTTACAACGATTGGCGCAAACAGAAAGATACCTTCTCAAATCCTAATTACAAAGCGGGATACGACAAGGTCGCCCCCAAACATTAACAAGAGTCATGAAACCTGAAGACACAATCATTGACATTGGAAGCGGAGTTGGAACGTGGTCGACACTTCTGGCAGAAAATGACGCAAGTGGTCTGTTCTCGACGAAAGTTATTAATTGCACAAAGCTAAAAATATAGTGCCACTACTCAAAGTTTGACGCTTTGTTGTATAAAAGGAATGATAAAATGAGCACACATGCAGAAGACCTAAAACTACGGTTAATGATCGTTGAGTTGCTTAGAACTGCAAAGAAGCAATTCACTTATCGAGAGTTATCTAGTAAAACGGGGTTGCCAGTAACTGTTCTAAGTAGATACGCGAAGGGTCATGTCTTGCCAAACACTGCAAGAGCAAAACAACTTGAGAAAATCTTGACCAAACTTGTTGGATTAGAGATTGACCTGCGCAGAAGAATACGATTCAATGACGAAGGATATTTCGATAACACAGGGATCATTGGCAACTCTAACATAATTAGGCAAGCTGCACACCATGCTCTTTCCACCTTCGCTGGGAAGAGGGTGACTAAGGTTTTGACGGCTGCTGTGGACGGTATACCCCTTGCAACAATGGTTACAGACGCCTTAGATGTCGATTTAGTGATTGCAAAGAGAGGTAAAGAGGTGGGGGTTCCAGCGTTTTTAGAAGAGACATATGTGTTAAAAGATTCTGGTGTGACCATGACTTTATACATACCCAAAAACGCCTTGAGAAGAAGAGACAGTGTGCTTATAGTAGACGACATGATAAAAACAGGAGAGACTCAAGCGGCATTGGTCAAGTTAATTCACAAAGCAAGGGCAGAGATATCAGGTATCTTTTCTCTTATCGCCGTTGGAGACGACTGGAAACAAAGGCTAACTGTACCAAAACATTGTCCGATTGAAGTAGTCACCAAGATTAAGCCAAAGCAGTGATAGAACAAAATCGTCGAAGTTTGCATCGTCTGCATTTCATTTTTCTGCAGAAGTCTTTGCCAATGCGAAGCAGAGATGTCTCGAAGTTTACAAAATCTTTTCCATTAACTTTGTTTTCAATCCAAAATTTCTCAAGTTCTCGCAACTGTTCTTGAGGCTTCTCCTCTTCTGTTATTCCTAGATTTTTTGCTGCTAAAACAACCAAGGGTGTAGGTTTAGGGTTAGCTTTGTCCCAGATTCCTCTGAGTTCTCGTAAGAAGATGCCTGCAGTCACATCACCTATACCCTTTCCCAATTCTCTCAGTCGTTTTTCCAAATCAGAGGAATCTGTAGCCTGTTCATGAAGGAGATTAAGGTCTCCTTCATATTTTGTGACCAAATTGCCCATAACTTCAAGAAACTTATCTGCTGTTTTAAAATCATATCTGGTGTAGCTGCCTTCATCCAATATCTTAACTAAACCATCCCATCCAATTTCCAAAATTTTTGGGGTGTTAGCGCTTTCTGTTTCTCAAAGCACTTGTAGGTCTTTATGACTGCAATTTCGGTTATTGGGGCGCCAAACAAAACGGATGCCAAAAACCACTTGAAAATTTCTTCTTCATCTCGGTTGCTTAGACTTATTTCTAGAATCTCTGAATATTTTTGTCCAAAACTGCTGACTAATAATTTTGTAAATTTTTGGTTCATGTGAAGTATCCCTTAAATTATTATGTGCTTCAGCATGTTTTAAGGCTGTTTCATCTGTAGAGTGACAAAAATAAAAGCCAGTAAAGACTAGAAAGGGTGACGGTGCAATCATATGAGAACAATAGAATGGAAAGACGGCACTGTAGTTACCATAGACCAGACAAAACTACCTAACACCACAAGGTTTCTGCGTATAAAAAACTGTAAAGAGTTATCCTTAGCCATTAAAGAGATGAAGTTACGAGGAGCCCCCCTCTTAGGAGTAGCAGCGGCCTATGGTCTAGCTCTCACCGCTTATCATTCAAAAGCAAAGGAAAAAGAGGAATTGTTAAGGGAACTTGAAAATTCAGCTGGCACATTGAGGAAAACTAGACCCACAGCAGTGAATCTTTTTTGGGCTGTTGACCGAGTATTAAAGAAAGCTAAAGAAGCCACAGGTGACACAAAGGCTCTCGTTGAAATTGTGGTTAAAGAAGCGCAAAAAATGGCAGAAGAAGATGTGGAAATCAACCACAGGATTGGAGAACACGGATCAAGACTAATCGATAATGGGGATGTTGTTCTAACCCACTGCAACGCAGGTAGCTTAGCTACAGTAGATTACGGAACGGCACTCGGAGTTATACGAACTGCATGGAAGCAAGGTAAACAAATAAAAGTTATCGCAACCGAAACCAGACCGAGACTGCAAGGGGCTCGACTTACAGCTTTTGAGTTAAAACGCGACGGCATTCCAGTCACGTTGATAACTGACAGCACAGTTGGATATGTCATGTCTAAGGGGTTAGTAAAGAAAGTCATCGTAGGAGCGGATAGAATCGTTCGAGACGCGGTGATAAACAAAGTCGGCACTTACACCATCGCAGTGTTAGCCCACGAACATGATATACCATTTTATGTTGCGGCTCCCACTTCAACCTTTGATTTAGCTCGCGCCTCAAAAGAAATAACCATTGAAGAAAGGGGTCCCGAGGAGGTCACAAACTTTGGTTCGCGAAGAATTGCTCCAAACGGAGTTGACGCACTTAATCTCGCCTTTGACATTACCCCAATTAAGTATGTGAGTGCCATAATCTGCGAAACTGGAATTCTGTCCACACCGGAATTTGAAAAATTAACACATTCAACGTAGAGTGCGTAAAATTTTTTTTAACTGTTAGTGTTTTCCATACTTCGAAATTAAGGTATCTAATAAATGTTAAATATTCTTTCTATACAGAACTTTTTTTCTGTGAGGAATGCATCAATTGAAGGCTTTGAATAAAGGTTTTCTAATCTTGATAGTTGGAATTATCATTGTATCTCTTAGTTTTCTTCCTTGGGATATGTTTCTACCACCTTGGAATGTAGTGCAAGGTAGGGATTGGACAATTAATTCGGGAGCAGAAGGAATTCTTCAGGTTGACTTGTTATGGGGATCTACCGTTCGTGGACAGATCTGGTGCTATGGAGGAGATAACGATATAGATTTTCTTATTACAGATTCAGCTGGCAAAGCTTTTCTGAACCCGGGAAGAATATATAATGAGCATAGATTCAAAGGGTGTGTACCATTCAACGATATCTATTCATTCAAATTTAGCAATGCCTTTAGCTTGAGTTCAAAAGATATTGGATATTTGATCTTCTCATACTACTACATGCATGTCTTTCTAATTATCGGAGCTTCACTTGTAGCCATAGGACTTTTCCTTGCACTAAAAGAAGTAATGAAAACAGCAATCACCCGTCCAGAAAGAAATTCTAGACATCCTAGCTCTCTATTGGTTGAAGAAGAATCGAAAGAGCTGATAGAGAGGCTTCAAAAAGAGACAGCAGATTTGAAAAGTGCCGTAAAGGACTTGCAAACCACGATAGTTGATTTGCTCGAGCGTGCGAAGAAACCAAAAAATGACTGAGCCCTTGTCTCACCTAGTAGTTGATTTCTGTAGTTTTCTCCAATCTGTCTTGCGTAATCACTTCAATTGAGCGCCCATAACACCAACAAAATGTTTTCAAAGTAAAGATATGCGTGTACACATCATAATTTAGAGAAGGTGATGATAATCATTTAAACTTCTTTTTTCGTAGGTTCTCGTAGAACGCTGATTATAAAGAATGTTGCCATTAGCTCCGCAGCAGTAAATAAGTAAAACGGTGCTACTTGATTAACTGATTGGAATAAGAAACCGCCAGTAAGTGAACCCAATGCTGCTGAGAGAGCACTAATTATCCCAAAGAGTGCCGTAATTCGTCCCCTCATTATTCTGGGTGTTAGATCTGACTGAAGAGCCATATGAGCTGGGAGATAGTATATCCCAGTCACTATGAGAAGTAGAGCAACAGTTAAGGTTTGAAAGAACGACTGGGAAAAAGTAAAAAGTATGGTACAAGGAGCACATGTTAACACCGAAATTATCATAATCTTCCTCTTACCAAACTTGTCGCTAAGCAATCCCCCGGGAACCTTTAAGATATTCGTTAACAGAAACTGCAGACTAACAATTATGCCCCATTCCAGCGCTGTGATCCCTATCACGTCATGTGCGTAGAGAATATAATATTGTCCTACAGCTCCGTTGGCAAACACCACTAAGGCGTATGAGATTATGAGTGCTTTTAGGCCACTGGGAAATGGATGTGGGAGCTTTAAAAAGTTCATCAATTTACTGGAATTTGGAACATCATGTTTTGCGACTAGTCTATGATGTAATGTTTCTTTTAGAAAGAGGAAGACTATTAAAGCTGAAGTAAAGGTAGTGGCTGCGGCGTACATGCACGCAAGTCTGAAACCGTCTGGTAAACCCTGGTTTTGAATTATCCATCCACCTATCATGGGAGCTATTGTTAGAGGAAGAGAGGAAATGACTTGAAGAGATGCTATCCCGGTGGTTCGCTTTTCAAGCGGAAGTGAATCGGCAACTATGGCTTGTGAGGCTGGACTAGATAATGTTGCGAGAACGCCTGCTACACTTAGTGCAGTGAATATGCGCCAATCCTGTGTAAAAGCGTAAAGCAATGGAAAGACTATGCTGTAAAAGGCGGTGAAGATTATGATTTTTCTCCTACCATAGTAATCTGCTATAAAGCCTCCAAGAAGGAGCATAATGCATTGAATCACTGATGTTATTGATGTCATTAATCCAAGTGTTAGTGGGCTTCCGCCTAGGCTGAGGAAGTATATGGGAATATAAGTGCTTATAATTTGTCCTCCGAAGCCTTTGATGGCATTGCTCGCTGCAATGACAGCGATATTCCCATGGAAAAAATTTGAACTACTTGGAGGTTGCTGATTTTCAACGGGAACCGTTTCTCTCATTCTTTTCACCTATGCGGAAAAATCGTTGCTTGAGGGTGCTTCATTCATGGTTTTTTCTGCGTTGACTAACGTGGTGATCGCCTGATTTCGTCGCCACTTTATATCTTTTTGTTACGTTTTCTAAACTACCATTTTCAAAAGCATATATTTCTTTGAGGCATTTTTTCCAGTCTCTTTCATACATTTGCGGATCATCGATTTTCTTTTCTGACGGATCCACATGGATCCATCTGTTCTTTTTTTCATCCCAGATTTCTGTCCATACATGATCGGACATGTCAAGGATTAGTCTGGCACGGTAGTTGTGAGCTAGACAGAGAGCTGTGAATAAGATGCTGAATTCTCCACATCTTCCTTTTCCGTATGCCACTATTTCGATGGGGTCATTGTGCCGAGTTATTCTGCCTTTGCTCCATTTGACTTTCTCATGAAGCCATTCTAACAATTCCGCCAAAGTATATTTTCTGTCAAAGAGTTTTCTCAATTCGAACAGCAGAGATGAATCTGTCAGTTTTTTGCTGAGGTTTCTGTATTTCTCAATGGATTTTGGGTTTACGCGCGGCATTTTGTTGCTCCTCATTAACTTTACGAGATCTCAATTTGTATGCATGTATGTTTTAGGTGAGTCTGTACAAAAAGCGCTTATGAAATGGTAATCATTATTGAAAGTTACTGTTTATGCGATGGCTATCTTGGTTTATCTGATAGGCTAGTGTATACGTAATGGGAATTTACAAACTTGATTGCCAGTATTGTTTCGCATTTCATAAGATTTAATATAAAATTCCGAGTTAGAATCTGAACACCGAAAAGAAGTGATGAAAGTGAAAGATCTATTAAAGAAACTACTGCGACAGAAAAGGGGAATCGTCGGTCTCGAAGCCGCCATAGTGCTCATTGCCTTCGTAATTATCGCTGCAGCTTTCTCTTTCATGGTTGTAAACCAAGGTTTGTTCGCAACCGAGAGAGGTAAGGCTGTAGTGCAGGAAGGGCTTCAACAAGCAAGTACACCACTATCCTTAGATGGAAGCATCTTGGTTAGAACAGACTCAACAGGCACACAGGTCAATTGTATTGCAATTCCGTTGAGAGCTTTCGGAGTAGACTACGTAGCCATGTGGCAAAACGAAACCGTGGTAACGCTGAAAGTCGACACTAACGCGTGGGGAAACATATACCACGGCATACTATACAACAATGCAACAGGCAATCCTTATGACCCGACTGGCGAACAATTCGATACCTTTGTCGGTGTTCATGCAAATACAACCGGCACCGACTGGGTGAATGGAACCTACTCTGCATATCATGACTCTTGGGATACAGCAGCCGTCCTTGCTATTGAAAACAGCAATACTGATGAATCTTTGAATTCAGACGAGAAAGGTTATTTGATAATAACCTTAGCTTCAGGCTATGTCGCTGATGTTAGGGATAAGATAGTTGTTGAGATTAGACTTGAGAAGACTGCGCCGCTCTCTATAGAGTTTAACGTTCCAGAGTCGATGTCTGTAGACAGTTGGCTAACGGTGTGATAACAAATGAACCCTCTAAGGAAGCTGCTGAAGACTAAGAAAGGAGTTGTTGGGATCGAAGCAGCCATAGTGCTGATAGCCTTCGTCATCATTGCAGCTGCCCTCTCATATGTAGTCATAAACATGGGCTTCTTCGCCACACAGAAAACCAAAGAAACAATAGGGTCAGGAATGGAAGAAGCCACAAGCGCCCTACAGCTAGATGGATCCATAATAGCAAAAACAGGGGCTGCAGCCACAAACATCTCATATATCATCATTCCAGTGAAACTTTCCGTTGGAAAAACCCAAGTGGACTTGGGCACAGACACGGTTGTCGTTTCAGTCTACCTACCAGGCGCATCTCTCCTAGATATCTACAATGGCACGAGCACTGCCACAACTTGGGATACGCTAATTGCAGATGTAAGTGGTGAAGAAGCTAAATTCGCAATATTCAACGGTGATAGTGACACAGTATTGGAGTCAACTGAGAAAGCGTTCCTTGCAGTACATTTGGGTAGTGGCCACGAGTTAACGGAGTATGAGACTATAAAGATAGAGGTTAAGACGGGAACGGGCGCGGCTCTGACTGTTGTGCGGACGGCTCCCGGCGGAATGACTGCAGACGAATTTGTCGATCTCGGCTAAAATCCCCCTCTTCTTTTTTTATATTTTCTTATTTTTATACAACTATTCCTAATGCTTTTGGTAGTAATCTGCTGAGCAATAGGCAACAAAATAGGTATGCAATCCAGATCTGATACTTCAGAATCTTGTTTTGTGTTTAGTACAACACTCAATCCTTATGTAAGAATTTTCAATTCTGTAGAATACACAGCCGCAAGACGCTTTAAATCTTTCCAAGCACTTTCTCTCCAAACAGGCGCGCGTGTTTTCCCTATGTTTTGGTTATAATTTCCCACAAGGTTAACTTGATTCCAGCTCCGAAAATATGTCAAAGCCCCAAACATTCAAAGAAACGAAAGAAAACCCCGTATTGGCAACCGTTCTTATCATAGCTTGATCCAAGGCCATTACATCTAATGCAGTATCATAAACCAGTAAATTTAACAAAGACCTTGCGAAAACTCTATAGTCCATTCTCCTTACCTAAGGAATGGTGCATCTATGGATAAGTCATATCTCCGTGAACTATTTCATCCAAGACTTGTGAACCCCGTGTTTATAGAAGGGCTTCCTGGATTCGGAAACGTTGGAAAGATAGCTGCAAGATTACTGATCAAATCAACGCGAGCAAAGCTTTTCACTGAACTGTATTCACCTTTTCTCCCAGATTACGTAATGGTAAACAGGAAAGGTATATGTCGCCCTCCTCGATACGAATTTTACGCTTCCTTAGATAAGGTGGGTTTCATTATTTTAACTGGGGATGCTCAACCGTCGGTGGATGACATAACTGCCCACTATGAACTGTGCGGCGAAATCCTAGATTTCATAGAGAAATGTGGATGTAAATTTATAGTCACGCTTGGCGGTTTACCTTTGCCACAACCAACAGGAGAAGTTTACGTGGCAGCTACATCCCAGAAACTCACCACAGACTTCATGAAGAAAGGAGCCTTAATTTATGGAAAAGGAAGAATAATGGGTGCTACGGGGCTCTTGTTAGGCTTAGCCAAAAAGCGCGGATTGGAAGGCATAACACTATTGGGCGCAACAAAGGGCATCAGAAACGATCAGGAAGCCGGACTCGCTGTCTTTAACTTCCTTGCAAAGGCCTTTGGAATAGAAAAGTTGAATAGGCTTTAAAAGAAAGCGTTAATAGTAAAGAGATATTATTCATTCGCTAATGTGGGTTACGGTTTGACTAAAGAGAAAAAACGAAAGTCTTCAGTATTCCAACTTTTTGAGCGGGCTTGGATAAGGAGTATACTAATTGTTTTCTCAGTTTCTCTAATAATTGGGGGACCTACATATCTTATCTATATTCTGCAAAGATTTGGTGTGCCTCATCCTCTTCTTCTTCTCATAGGTTTGGCTTCTTTTACGATTGGAATAATATTTTTCATGGGGCTGGCTAGAGAAGAAAAAAGCACATGAACCCTTATTGGCGTAACGTTTCCTTACATTCTTATTTATTTTTAGGAGTAAAACATATAAGATATGTTATAGAGCATATTAAGTACCACAAAAATATGAAGGTAGTCTTATGTTTAAAGAGCGACCTGTTAAGCGGACAACGATTATCTTAGACGAAGAGGAGCGCAAATTCATTGATTCGCTTATTAAAGATGGAAAAGAGCCTGGCATAAAACCGCTCATTTCAAAAATGCTCGATGTTTACCGTAGCATGATGATTTACGACTGGAAGTTTCCAGGAGAATATTATTCTGGCATCAGTCGTGTGGCTTTTGTAAATGTCGAGTTCATCGATGTGTTACTTCAATTTATACCAAAAGAGAAGTGGCGTGAAGTCGGCCAAAGGATAGGGGAGGTTGCCAAAGTCTCCTTTGAGGCCACTTTAAACCTACAGATCACTGATCGAGCAAAGTGGCCTGACGTTTTTAAACGATTGCGTATTCAAGGGTTTGGTGACTTTTATCTAAGAGATAAGTATTTGATCCTTAAGGCACCCTTCATCAATAATCATGAGGTTTTTGCTGGGTTCTTGGAGGGATTGCTTGGGGTTCATTTGGAAGCGAAAACAGTGACTCCGCCACTTGTTTTCGAAATTGTCGGTTGATTCGGAGTCCGATTTAACAAAGATCGGAAGAGCACACGTCCCCCCCCCCCCCCCCCCCCCCCCCCCCCCCCCCCCCCCCCCCCCCCCCCCCCC
>CAZCYX010000070.1:0-9989 GCA_964503065.1 uncultured Candidatus Bathyarchaeia archaeon | reverse complement strand
AGAAGAGACCTTTTATGTGTGTGTATGTGTAACTGATGCCTCATTGCAGTCAATTTCGTCCTCACCCTTCTTGATATGGAAGAAGACGATTAGCCATCACAACTAGACTCTTCGTTGATTTCAAACACACAAACGGTAGTTTCTGCATGAACTCTGGATGTTTTTGAACTTCTTCTAGAACCATATCGGTTACTAGGCGATAGGCAGTGAACCAATGTATGTTCAAGTGTCGTGCTATGAAGTTGATGTCGATAGGCTTCTCGATCTGCTCGATTAGAGTGATTAGGCGTTGCCTTAATTTGTTCTGTTCTGTCTGCTCCATTTTAATCGGTTACATGTTTTTTACACAACTCTTATATAATTAGTGAAGTTATATATAATGAGAAAAGTGATACTAAGAATGCGTGATAGTGTCAAAAAAGATACTACGAATTTTGATAGAGATTTAGTCCCAGGATTCATGTTAGAGAACAAGCAGGAGATACGTCCTACTAAGCTCGTTGTTGCTGTGCTCGACGTATTAGCCCACAATGGACCTATGTCAAGATGGGATATCAAACAAAAAAGGAGGCGGCACTATTCACAGGTCCATACGACCGTGAAACAACTTGAAGAAAGCGGGTTGGTGAACGTCGTCAAAAACGTTGAATCCAAAAGAGGTCTGCAAAAGGACATCTATGGATTAACCATTTACGGCATCATTTTTGTGAGTCGTTTCCAACAGAAACTTAGGAAATTCAGATATGTACCAAGAGTCACCAAGCAAATTCCCGAGTTTAACATTGACTTGATTGCCCAAAACCATGCTAAAAGCCTTCCTTTGATTTTTGGAAAATGGAACTATTTCAATAAAGAAGGAGTGCTCGAACTAGCCAAGCTGTATTTTGAAAACGCTGCCTTGGCGACGTGGAACCCATCACTAGATGAAGACAAATGGTCTAATTTTTTTATGGCTCAAGGTTTACAGGCTGAAACTCCGAATTCAGAGGACAGACGTTTTATTTGGTATTGGTATATGCTTCACTTCCATTTTTATAAGCCTTGGAAAGCAAGTTTGCGGATCCACAAATATGTAACGGAAGAAGATGAAAAAAAGTGGGTTAGTATGGTTAAGGGAGATTCTGAAATAAAGCGGCTAGTAGAGGAAATATGTATTGGTTTAAGAGAGTTTGAACAGCGTCAAATCAAGTCACTTGAAGACTTCCAATCATTGTTAGATAAATAAGAAACTAGAAAATTCTATCTACAATACTGTTCTTTCAAATCCTGACTCTTCCAAAAACAGTCACAGCGCCCGCAGACTTATCTGCACGTACTGTAACCCTTACACGTCCGCCCCAGCTGAATCAAACAAAGGTTTACTTGTTTTGGGCTCAAGTGGCTTAATCTGAGTGCCATCCCGTTGGTCGTGAGTTTTCTTCGACATACCTTATTTGTTCTTCACTTAGTTGGTATATCCAATACACCTTTCTGTTCAGTTCCTCATCTAATGCCACGTACTCTTTCTCCCACGTTTGATGCGCATCGTAATCTCTCAAGTAAGGTTCCAGTTGCTTCCCAATAAGTTTCATATCTTCGGCCAGTGTCCTGTTAAATGCTGGGATCCTCAACAACAGTATTTTATCGAGAAGTCGTCTTCCACGTTTGCTCGGACCTCTAATGTTAATCTCATTCAGCAAGAAATTGCGAATAGAACGATCTTGGAATCTGCATCTGAGAACCTCATGACCGGTTACAATTCTGCGGTTCACTTGGTCAAGATAGTCCACTTTGAACGATAGCCAGTCATTCTCCTCAACGACAACAAGCTTCTTGATTGTACCCTCAGTTGTTGTATCTCTTGGATCTCGCTCACTTGGATCAAGTTGACGGTAGTATACGTTGAACAACTTATGACCTAGTACCGCTTCTGTGATATACTGTTGATACTCTGGTGCCCTACGACTTGGCTTGTTGAAATGAGTGATGATAGAATCCACAACTTCTATAATCTCTTTTTGTTCGTTCATAGAGAGCTGTTTTACTGGTAATCTTCCAGCATAATCTTTATAGAAATCCATGGAACGCACTGCGTTGTTGTAAATAAACTTGTATGCATAATATGAGAACAGCTTGCTGTTGAGCAAACCCAGAATATATCGATAGTCATAATCTGGAGTGTTCACAAGGATATTAACTACAGTGTTGAATGCAAAAGATCCTCCGGTATCGTAGGCAGCCATCAAAATGATGTGAGGCTTTGGATATCTGATGTGAGCTACAATGCGTTGCGCTACTATGTGTGGGGCAGTCAGTTGGGCTATACGGTCTTTGAAACGTTGCATTTCAGGGGTTCGTGACGAGAAGTATAGACAGCTTCGAATGTGCCACATCTGCACATCGTCACCTCGTAAAATCTTTAGATCACCTGCTTGTGGCTTTTCACGCCAACAAGTAAAGCTTTGAATGCCTTGTCCTAAGATTATGTCAGATATCGTTCCGAGTTGAACCGTTGCGTTAAGCATCTCTTGTCGTATTTCATAGGCAATGTCTGAGGGCTCAAGGAATATGAAGTCCTCCTGCTTCGCCAAATCTTGTAGGATATGTTTTGATGAGATTATGATGTTGGATCCTTTAGCTTCGCCTATCCGGTAATTGTGGGATTCGTTCACGCTAACGTTCTCAAGCGTCAATAAAACTTGTTCGAGGAGAACGCCTTCGAACGCTTCTTGACAATCAATCACGCTTCTTATTTCAGTATTGAATACCTTTCTCCTCGAACCCTTCCAACCTTTTGTGTAAGTCAGCATTTTTGGGAGGACTAGCCCAACATATCCTCTTGGTTTCCCTAGATCTATCGCACGGTCTATGAACATCATTGCGGCATTTACTGGCCCGGTTTTTATGGCATCAAAGCTTGGAGAGATGCGTATGGGATTATTCTTTCTGACCTTATAGTATGGAGGATTTCCGATAACAACATCGAACCCATCTGCAGCAGTGATATGTGGAAACTCCTCCACCCACCTGAGAGGCCTTAGGCCTTGTTTCGCCTCGTGAGATAATTCGCCGAATCCCTCCTCCATGCCATTGACCAAAGAATTGCCTACCTTAATGTTCTGACCCATGATTTGTGGAAGCTTCTCTCCACGTTCTAGAGCCTTCAACATGAGATTTACTGAAGCAATTTCCGCTGCTTGCGGATCTATATCTACGCCGAACAGGTTCTCAGTCAAAATTTTGCGGTTAACATCAGTTACGACTTTGAAGTGAACTTCAAGATTATTACCTTTCGCAGTCAATTTTTTATTATATTTATCATACCATTCCTTGATAATGTCAAAGGCCTTGATCAGAAAACTTCCTGATCCACAAGCTGGATCAAGAACCTTAATCCTTGATACTTCTTGGGGGGAGCTGCACTCTTCCAGTAGCTTCCCTAATGTACTACGAACTACATATTCCACGAGATGGGTTGGCGTATAATATATGCCTTTTTTCTTTCGAGCTTGGCTACTTTCAGTGATCTGGACCCCACCGGTAGTTGTTTCCTCAAGCACATGGCCTAGATAATCCTCATATATGGCACCTAGAACATCTGAGCTGATAAGGTCAAAGTTATATTGATAAAGGATATCGAGAATTGTTTCTAAAACATCATTCTCAATTGATAGGTCTTCACAAGAATGAAGCTCGAAGAGCCTTGTGTTGTATATATCATCAAAGTCCCTGAAGATGCTCTTTAGGCTTCTCATAAAAGGTGTTGGTAGACCTCTATTTTTCCAAGAGTCGAGTTCTTTGTAGAGACTCTCGAAGCCTATTATCCCGCGGTCTTCAGCGACTCTAACTACGATCAAGCGGTCCATAATTTTCTGAACGTTCTCTCTGATGCTCTCGAGGGTCAGGGCGGGATTTTTTGCCCTTATACTCTCGCTCAGGAGGCGACGTATGCTTAATAGACCTTCCAACACAGCCTCATCGATGTTCTTTCGTTCAGCTTTCTTCTCAATTTTGTCGAGTTCGCCTGATTCCACGCTCTGTCGAGAGAGTAACCAGAGTTTGTCGAGATCGCTATAGAAGTGGGTATAACGAATTTGAAGCCGCAGTCCATCTGCAGGGTTTTTATAGTAAGAGTTGTAAAGACGAATCTCCTTGAAGTTGGTAAGCACGACCCATTCAACTTTCAAGTGCCACGCATAGCGCGTTGCTTGCTCCGGAAAAGTCTCCCTACGCCCACGTACTATTCTATGTCCGTCGAGGGGCTCAGTGAACTTCTTGAGTTCCACGACGAGACGAAGTTTCTTATTTATCGTTAAAGCATAATCCGCTGGTCCAGACAGTGTCCTTCTCTGTTCTTTGACTTCATTGATGTTGTTGATGTCCCAACCTAAAATGTCCAACAATGGCAGGATAAATTTTGAACTAACATCAGCTTCACTAAATGTTCCTTCCTTCCCACTGCTATGGACTTCCTCGAATCGACTAACAAGTTCTTTAAGTTTCCTTTGGGCATCCTCCTCGTCCATGGTAGGCATATTTGGTCAACTACCCTTATTAGTTGCAGGCTCTTTAAAATCTTTAAAAAACTACGCGCATCCGTCAGCTTCACTCCATGTGCCCGCATCTACTACTGGGTAAAATCGCATATTTCGCCTCTGATTGGAGTGATGATTCTGCTTTTACATCCTTAATGTACTGAGGATATAACTTGGGTCTTTCAGTATGAAAGAAAGACTTCCTTTAGGCAGATTCTCTTCGATTTACTTCTTTGAGATGATGTGAATGAGACAAGGAGATCAAGGGGCGACTAGACAAGCTGTAAAAACGGTTGACCAGCCTTAAGGCAATTCAGAGATGAAATGCTATAGCACAAACATTTCACGATCAAGAAGTCTACCATGATGGGCTCCTCTTGAATACACACATACACATAACAGATTGACGAGTCTGTGGCGTTTCTTGGGTAGGAGTAGAGTGGAGAGGTTGAGTTGAGAGAAGGAGCTGAGAGAGAGAAGAGACCTTTTATGTGTGTGTATGTGTAACCGCAGCAACAGACTTTTATCATGCGCGCGCACTTAGTTTCTAAGGTTCTAACCGATAGTCTGCTTTACGATTGTATGTAATGAGTCCAGACGAACGCGCGCAAGTTCTAGATTCCTTCAGTCTCCACAATTCATAAAAACCATGGCAAGTTTCATAGACCACAAGTGATGAGATGACTCACCATTGGGGATATGTTGGAGCTATCACCTCAGCTGTTCTGTTCGGGATAAGCTCTACCTTCAACAAAATCGCATTAGAGAATGTTCATCCATTTGTTGTTGCTGGAATGATCTACTTCGTTGGAGGGATTCTACTATTTGGGATTCATCTTTCTCCATTGCACAAGAAACTTCTTTCTATTTTTGAGACTCCTACAGAGACTGAAACGACAATTTCAAAGAAGGACTATAGGGTACTGGCATTTGTCATCTTATCAGGCTCCATAATTGCTCCACTAATGTTACTATATGGACTCAGTGGAACTACGGCAATTAATGCTTCACTGCTGCTCAACAGTGAGTCACTTTTCACAGTATCGATAGCATTCACATTGCTGAAAGAAAGAGGAACAAGAAAGGACTATCTAGCTATCCTTCTGCTACTCGTGGGCATGGTATTTGTAACAACAAATGGTGAGTTCCATAGGCTTACTCTTTCCACTGAATTGACTGGTAACCTGTTAATAGTGGGTGCCTGTTTCTTCTGGGGAATTGACAACAATCTCAGCAAGTTTCTGAGTAAGAAGAGGGACATTGTGATGGTGACTGGTTTAAAGTGTCTTATTGGTGGTGGGATATTACTGATAATCTCAGCAGTTCTTGGAATAGGTATCTCTATTCCATTAGTTTCCTTGCCTTATATATTGTCTGTTGGAGCGTTCAGTATAGCCTTCTCAATTCTGTTGTTTCTATTTGCATTGAGAGAAATAGGCTCTATGAGGACAGGGGTAATATTTGGCATGTCCTCTTTCTTTGGTGCAGTGTTTGCCTTTATCATCTTGAGAGAACCACTAACTGTTGTTCAGACGGTTTCTGGACTGATGATGCTGGTAGCGGTGTATATTCTTTATAAGAGCAGATAGTCCGATTTTTCCAAGTCATAAAATCGAATGACATATTTATATGCAAAACCTGCTGAGTACATTTCGTGAGACGTTATGAAGTGGGTTACTCGACGGCATGTCCATGTTGACAGGGTAGCAAGTCCCTGGCTCATAAGCAAGTTTGTTGACAAAGACGCTGAGTTCATCTTCGTTCCTTGGCCTGGCCCACTACCATCGGGCGATATGGGTATACCCTTCGACTACGTACAAGAGGACATAGACAGAGCACCAGAAGCCAGAGGTGTCGAGGCCATCGCTGCTGGAGCAATGTGTATCGTGAAGGATGATTATCAGGCTCTCGAAAAGGGTTTCTTCATCTACGATGCCCTCTATGCTTACGTCCAGTTCAAGAAGTTGCGAGAAGAGTATAAGGATGAACTAGCAAAGATGGATCGTAGCAAACGCTTCGATTTCCTTAAGGCTCGGATAAAAAAGCCACCTGAGGCTAAAATCAGGAGGCCCTCCAAACGCGCGCGCGAATCTTAGCAAAATCTTAGATGGTGAACTAAGAAATACACCATTGTTTCAACATTCTTGTGCGTGCGCGCGCGCATGAAACTTTGTCGCAGTTTCATTTCAAAGTGTGGGATGATTTGGAACCTTCACCAGCAAGGAGGTGTCTCCCGCAAACCCCTCCTTTTTTCTGTTTTTCTACTATGATTGTTGTAGCACTTGGTGGGCGCGGGAAGAAATGGGCTTGGTACTAAACCCGATGTTAATCCTCTTGAATTGTGATAGACTAGACTTTCTACCTTCTCCTCCTCATCCTTACAGCTTCGTTTATTTCATCTATCGAAGGTACTCTTGCCCCCAACTTTCCGAAGGCACTTTCAAACTCGCTCATTAGAAGGGCTAGTTCACTTTTAGAGTCAATCGGACCCAATTTGTACTCATCACCCAAGACGATTTTGGAAAACCTTGACGTGATTCTCTCATTGAAGACATTTATGTATTCTCTTCGGCCTTCTTCACCATATACGTCCTTGCAATAAGCTTGGCAAAATTGAAAAACTTTGGCAGAAATTTCAAAAGGAGAATCCCTTGTCGCTTTTCTCATGCATGTACTCAAAATGTTATCAAGTAAATCCAACAGCATGTATTTGTTCGACTTGAGTTTCTCCATTTTATAGTCAAAATGCGACTCGAAAAGTTGTTTGAACGAAATGTAATTCATAGGCTTTAAGCTCACTTCTGAGGCTACGATCTCGATCTCCTCTTCGGTGCTTCTAATATGCTTCTTTAAGTCAATAAGGTGTGTCAGAGTCATTTCGTCAAAAGATTTCCCAGTTTCTACAGTCTCTAGCTGAAAGGCTTTCTCCAATCCCTTTAAGTAGCTTTCTAATTGGGTGATTTGTCTCTTTAGTACTAGAGTTTTTTCTGCCACAAATTCAGTTGATGTAATCTCTTTTGATTCGCGCGCGCACGTTTTTTCTAATATTTCTAGAGCTTTTCTATTTACTCCTAGTGCATATTTAAAGAAAGTTACCTTCCGGTTTATATCGCTATCAATAAACCCTAGATCCGCAATGCCATCTACAGTTTTCATAGTGTAAGTGAATGCTTTTTTTGGATCTTTTTGGGCATACAAATCTAAGAAGAGAGATACTCCATCTTTAAGCAATTCAGCGGCCAATGTAGGTTTTTCTCTTTCCTCGGCTATCTTTCCTAGTCCGATTTTTGAGAGATGACTATATTTCTTTTCAGTTTTCTCTTCTATTTCCAGATTTTTCTTGAATGCACCAAAGGCTTTGTCAAGGTCACGAGTGTAGTAATACTCCCAGCCCAAATTATGCCATGAACCTGCATTCTCTGGGTCGATCTTTACTGAAAGCTCGAGGCATTTTATTGCAACGCGATGCAAAATTGCACCGACAAGATTTCGGGTCATTCTTCTTCCTATCTTACCCCACTCTCTAGACAATCGCTGCATTCTTATTCGTTTTTTATCGTCTCTGATTTTGCCAATTCTTATGAGGTAGGCCACATGAGAGGTATTGATTGTTGCCGAAAACAAGTGATGGAACGCTTCTATTAACGGGTCCTTTTCTTCTTGCGCCAATAACTCGGCAACCCGATGATGATAGTTTGCCGTATACTTCGATTTTCTCCAGTCAAAAGTGGTGTCTTTCACTATTTTTTTCAAAGCTGCTTCCGCTGCGACTTTTTCACCATGAGTGACTATGAGAGATTGACATAAGGCACTGATTTTGAATTCTTCAATGTCCTCATATATCTCTTTGTCATCTAGTCCATCCAATAATAGCTTAACTCTATACCACATATAAGCCAGATGACGTGGAAGTTGGTTATCAATTAAAGCCGAATAAGCTATGTTGCGAATTTCTTCCATCGCATACTCGATCTTTTTGTTTCTCTCAAGCTTCCAACGTAACCATGTCAACCATTCTTTGTCTCTCGCTATAAAAGCCCGAATGCGTTCTCCCTCTGATTCCTTCGACTGTAGTAGATTAATCAAAAGTTCCAAATTGTTTGTGGCCTGTTCAAGGTGCCCGCGTTTTTCGTCAAGCAAAACCATCAGACTTAAAATTCTGGTGTTAGACGGGTTTCTTCTTAATACTCTTTTTACATAGAAATGCGCTTCCTCATAATTCCCGATCCGGAACAATTTCCTTCCATACACTGCATATATTCTTCCGTCAATACCTTTTTGAGAGTAGGCGTTTAGGTTTAAGTACATTATATAGTTCTCAGATGCCTTCCCAAATTGCCCAATTCTTTCGTAGCAAAACCCAAGATGTTCATAGATTTTGTCAATTAAAGAACGCATTTTTTCTTCCAAAATTACAATATCGCTGGAATTTGCAGACTTGATAAGTGCCAATGCTTTTTCTTTTGCAAGCTCAAAATCGCCTAAAGCCTCCTGGAACTCCCCCTTATTTTCGTGGTCTAAACCGCATAAAACGTGGTACTCGATTAGATGTTCTCCAGCCAACTCGTTTGTCTTAATCTTTGCTAAGGCCAGTCCACACGCATTAGGGTCCTCTCTGTAGAAATCCTCCCACGCCATTACCTTGGCTAATTGGAGATTTCCTCTATTAGTGTCGGGGTCAATTTTAGCAGTTCTTTTAAAGTATTTCATTGATTCCTTTAAATACGACGCGAATTCAGGTTTCCTCAACTGTCCATAAATGTTCTTAAGATCATTATAGCTATATCCAATCTGACTGTAATACCAAGATTTTGCACGAGCATCTGAGCTTTTCACCAATCTCATCCCAGTCTCATAGGCTTGGAGGGCTCTTTCAATTTCTAGAATAGCGCCATTGTAGTCCTTCATTTTTGCCAATATTTTTCCTTTATCTCGGAATATGTCAGCAAGCATACCCCAGCTCATTTCTTCCATAGTTTCGATATCAAGCGCCTTCATTAGTGCGCTTTGTTGGAGTTCCAGGTACTTGAGTCTTACATTGGCTGGGGCGTAGCGTGCTCTTGCCTTTCTGTAATGGTCCCTAATTGATGCTGAGAGGATTCTGTATCCTCGGGAGGTATCACGTTTCTTAGCGGATTTGATGTACCAGTCTAGTGCTTCCCATTCTTGTCCCATTTTCTCATGGCATTTTCCGATCGCCAAATCTAATGTGTAGTCTTCACTGGCAAGATCAAGCACTTTCTTGTATGAATCAATAGCTAAATCGTAGTCCGATTTTTCAAAAGAATTCTGTGCTTTTCTTTTCCATAAGAAACAAAGAGTTATTCTAAGAGAACTCAGTTGAGACGAAAGGGTGGTTGCATAATGTTCTTGTTTCTCTTTGAAAAATTCCGTTGCAAAGTCTAAAACATTTAAATCCGTCATGAACCCTAGTTTAGCCAAATCACCAACAAGGTATAGCATATCGGGACGGAA
>CAZCYX010000069.1:0-10103 GCA_964503065.1 uncultured Candidatus Bathyarchaeia archaeon | reverse complement strand
ACAAGGCTGGAATGACTCATGTCTATGTGATAGAAGATAAACCAGCATCCCCAGATTTCGGCAAAGAGACAGCCCACACAGCAACAATTGTCGACACTCCACCAATCTTAATTTGCGCCATCCGCGCGTACACCAGAACTCCGTATGGTCTAGAAACCCTGACTGAAGCTTGGATGAAAAATCCCCCAGATGACCTCGACCGTCTCCTCACTCTTCCAGAAAACTTTAACCCAGAAAACAACCTCAAAAAAATGGAAGAAAACCTCGAAAAGGTAACAGAATTCCGCCTCCTAGTCTCCACACAACCAAGACTAGCGGGTATCCCAAAGAAAAAACCTGACCTAATGGAAATAAAAGTAGGCGGAGGGTCCATAAAAGACCAGTTCACTTACGCTAAGAAATTGCTGGAAAAAACAATCTCCATAGTAGACGTCTTCAAAGAAGGACAATGCATAGATGTCATATCGGTAACAAAGGGAAAAGGCTGGCAAGGACCCGTGAAACGCTGGGGAGTAAGAATCCTATCCCGGAAATCCAGAAAAACCCAAAGAGGCGTTGCTGTTCTTGGAGCATGGCACCCCACAAGAGTCCTTTACACAGTTCCAAGAGCAGGTCAAATGGGGTATCACCAGAGAACCGAATACAACAAACGCATTCTCAAGATCGGAGCAGATGGAAAGGAGGTTACTCCGAAAGGAGGTTTCTTACGGTATGGACCAGTTAAAGGGACATACCTACTCATAGATGGAAGCCTACCAGGTCCAGCCAAACGCCTTATACGACTACGACATCCGGCACGGCCGTCAAAAAGAGCGCCAGAAGCACCACCAAAAATAACACAGATATCCCTCGCATCACCACAAGGATAAGTTGGGTAAACAATGGGTAAAATATCAGCAAAAATCTTTAACCTTAAAGGCGAAGCCACCGGAAAAGTCCGTCTACATCCCATTTTTAAAATACCTTTTAGACCCGATGTTATAAAGAGGGCCGTCGTTACAATTCAATCTCATCGCATCCAGCCACAAGGCCGAGATATCTTTGCTGGAAAAAGAACCACCGCCGAGTCCCGAGGCGTTGGCCTAGGAATTTCAAGGGTTTCAAGAGTGAAGGGAAGCCAACGAGCCGCTTTTATTCCTTTTGCTGTAGGAGGCCGAGCTGCGCACCCGCCAAAAGTTGAAAAGAAAATTGCGAAGAAGCTTCCTCGGAAAGAGATGAGATTTGCTTTGCAGTCGGCAGTTGCTGCCACTGCCTCAAAAGAACTTGTGTCTTCTCGTGGGCATGTAGTAGATGAGGTTCCAGATTTTCCACTTGTTGTTGTGGACGAGATTCAGGGCTTAAAAAGAACCCGGGAAATTAGAGATGCGTTTATTCGGTTAGGAGTTTGGCCGGATATCTATCGAGTTAAGGAGAGTCGAAAGGTTCGGGCTGGCAAAGGCAAGATGCGCGGTCGAAGGATGAAACAGGCAGTCGGGCCACTACTCGTAATCGCCAAAAACGAAGGTGTCATTGAAGCAGCCCGTAACATTCCGGGAATAGATATTGCAACTGTGGATAACTTGAATGTGGAACTTCTAGCTCCAGGAACTCATCCTGGAAGGCTTACTATATGGGCAAATTCGGCTTTTCAAAAGCTGGAAACTCTGTTTGGAGGTGGATAATGAGATGAATCCCTACGAGGTCATACGTTATCCTCTCATGACAGAAGTTACAAGTCGCATACTTGAAACTGAAAACAAACTGGTCTTCATTGTGAATATGTCAGCAACAAAGACAGACGTCAAGAAGGCAGTGGAACAACTCTATGAGGTTGCGGTAGAAAGAGTCAATGTAATGATAACGTCAAAAGGCGAAAAAAAAGCCTTTGTGAAACTTCGTCCTGACTACAAAGCGGTAGACGTAGCTATCAAGCTGGGCATTCTGTAGGAGATGACGGTTTATGGGTAAGAGAATTCGTGTCCAAAGACGTGGTAGAGGTTCTTCGACCTTTCGGGCATCCTCTCACAAACGAGTTGCCCCAGCTCATTACCCTCCCACATCAAAAGAAGAAGTTATTCAAGGCCAAATCTCAGAAATTCTTCATGAGAGTGGAAGGGGGGCACCACTAGCCTCCGTAAAGCTGGAAACTGGTGAAACATTCTATACGGTTGTTCCAGAAGGCGTCTATGAAGGCCAACCTACACAGATTGGAAGCAAGGCTTCAATAGACATTGGCAATGTACTTCCTTTAGGCAGCATCCCAGAGGGCACTATAGTATGCAACATTGAGCTTTCGCCTGGAGATGGGGGTAAGATTGCACGTTCTTCTGGGGCCTATGCAACTGTGGTGGCGCATGCTCCTGATGGGACAATGGTGAAGCTTCCTTCTGGAAAAACCCGATATGTAAACGATCTCTGTCGGGCAACCATTGGGGTCATTTCAGGGTCTGGTCGTGTTGAAAAACCTTTCTTGAAGGCTGGTGCTCAATTTCATTTGAAACGAGCTAAGGGTCATAAGTATCCACGAACTCGGGGTGTTGCAATGGTTGCTGCGTCTCATCCTTATGGGAGCAGTAGGAGAGGTGCGCGTAAGGTGACTACGGTTTCTCGTCGAGCGCCGCCTGGTAGAAAGGTGGGCTTGATCGCGGCAAGGAGCACTGGGCGTAAACGAAAGAGAAGATAATTTGTTGCTGAAAAAGTTTAGTAGCATTTGTGCATGTCTTTTTTGTCGTAAAATATGTATATTTGTGATACATAGGTGTTATTATGTCAATAATTGAATTGGATCTGCTTCTGACCTACAAGTGCAACTTTGAGTGTGATCACTGTTTCGTCTACAGTCATCCGGATGCTAAGGGAGTAATGAAGATTTCAGACATAAGAGAGATACTTGAGGAAGCGGAAAAAATTGGAACTATAGAGTGGATTTATTTTGAAGGCGGTGAACCTGTCCTTTATTACCCTGTTATGTTGTGGGGATTACGTGAGGCAAAGAGACTGGGATATAAGACTGGGTTTATTAGTAATGCTTACTGGGCTACTTCAGTGGAAGATGCGAAGGAGTGGTTGAAACCTTTTTGCGAAATGGGTGTTTCTGATGTGGTTCTCAGCGATGATGTGTTTCATTATAGTAAAGAGGAAGAGAATCTTGCGAGACATGCGTATGAAGCTGCTAGAGAGCTTGGTTTGCCTGTTAGTACGATCTCGTTAAAAGATCCGAAGGAGTACTTGATTGGCAAGGAGTGGAGAGGCAAGCCTGTTAGGAAAGGTACGGTTTTATTTAAGGGAAGAGCTGTGGAGAAACTGGTGGAAGGTTTGCCGAGGAAGCCGTGGAACGAGTTTGATGAATGTTTGGATGAGGATTTTTCGAATCAGAAGAGGGTTCATATTGATCCGTTTGGGTATGTTCATGTTTGTCAAGGCGTAACCATGGGGAATATGAAGAGGACTCCGTTGTCTGTGTTGTTTGAGAATTTTAATCCGTATGAGCATCCTATTTGTGGTCCCATATTGAAAGGTGGTCCTGCTGAATTAGTGAGAAGATATAATGTTGAACATGAAGAAGGTTACGTTGATGAGTGTCATCTTTGTTATTGTACTCGTTTGAAGTTGAGGAAGAAGTTTCCTGAAGTGCTTGCGCCTGATCAGATGTATGGAGTTGACTCTTAGCTTACATGCATATTTTAGCTTGTTAACTTAGCCTGTAGTGAACAAAAACTATAATAGAATCCAATAAGCCAAGTGAAGTGAGGTAAAGGGCTTTGCCTAAAGAATTCGTCTATCGTGGTCAAACGTTAAATGAACTAGAGAGTATGTCAATGGATGAGTTCATTCTGATACTTCCGTCAAGGCAACGTCGAAGTCTACATCGTGGGCTTACACAAGAACAGAGGGTTCTTCTTGAGAATGTGCGTAGAGCAAAAGAAGCTTTGAAAGAGGGAGAAAAGGTTGTTGTCAAAACTCATGTTCGTGACATGATTATTCTTCCTGAGATGATTGGTGTCACTTTTCTTGTTCATAGTGGGAAAGAGTTTACCTCTGTAGAGATAATTCCTGAGATGATTGGGCATTATTTGGGTGAATTTGCTATCACAAACAAGCCAGTTAAACATGGATCACCTGGGATTGGAGCATCCCGATCATCTATGTATGTTCCACTGAAATAGCACGTCTCAAAGGAAACTTTTCAGGGTCTGACACATTCAGCTTTTGGTCTATAAGGTCTTTTTGGCTTCGGCTTACTATGTTTCGGACAACGCTTAACGCAGACAAATATGCCTTTTTGAACTTCATAGACACAACCGCAGATGTCTGTTAATGTTTCTGGCAAATCTAACACCATTTTCTTGGAATTGTATATTAAGTTAAGAGTTATTTCTTAATGCGTTCAGTTTTTCCTTTATACTCTCTGGCTACGATCATTGTAGATGTTAAGAGTATGCTTGGCACTTTTCTTATCTTCATTGTTAGAAACTCTTCTAGTGCATCCATGCTTGGAACAGAAAGCTTTGCAATTACATCGTATTCACCATAGATTATACTAGCTACTAGAATCTCATCAAAATCAGCGATTTTCTCGCAAGTCTTCCTCTCTGCGCCTGAGCTTACCTTGAAGAGAACGTAAGCTTGAGCTGTCATATACTCACCTGACAAATCACCTTTAATTCGTTTCCTGAATTAATTTCTTTTCCATCTCGATAGGTAGTGCACGTGATTTCTAATGAACGCACGCAATAAATTTACGTAAAGAACAACATTGTTTTTGTTACACTTACCCACACAAAAATGTAACAGAATGGTGTTATGATGTTTGGTCCACTTTTTTATCATAATTTTGGACCAATTGTAACAAAAAATATCCTCTCCTCAATGCACTGTTTTTTTGACACAAATTCCAATTTACATCCTTGCCATCACGAGTCGTGTACGGATTTTCATTGTTCATCCCTCAACCTTGAGTTTCTCAATTTGAATCGTAGCTATTTCAACATCGGTTATGTATGCAGTTTCCCCTCTTCTGACACTGAACTTCGCTTTGTTCAACTTCGCCTTTTTTACTGAGTAAACGAATCCGTTCACTTCTACATTCACTTCTAACTCGGGCACATTAGGATCAAAAACAACTTGCATTAGCTGTGCAGTAGCAGGAGTCTTTTCAATAGTTAAGAAAATCTCTTCGGGATAAATGTGAGCGAATATTCGATCTATACGTGCAATTTCTTCGCCTCGACATTTAATGATCCCACGTCCGCAAAGCTCGTATCCTCTCTCTACAGACATCTAAGCGTTCTCCCTTAATAAATTAGGTTGCATAAAACCCCTATTATCTATAGAGTAGGTGAAACGGCATCCAAGCATTGTAAGAAACACACGCTGCAAAAGAACTCGTAAGTTCCGTTTAATCATTATTGCTGTGTAAAGATCCATACCGCTAGGAAGTCTACCTCCATGTACAATGCTGTCTCTAACCCTTTTTGCACGACGCACTTCTTCATCATCGTATTCAACATCATATGACGAAAGGAAATCTTGAATGCGCTTCCTAACCGGAAAACGCCTCAAACATGACAAATTGTTTATTAAGTACTGCTTGCTATCGTTTTCAATCAATCTGTCCTCTGTTATAAAGCCCACAAGACGCCCACGAAAACCGTTGAAATCTCCACTCGACAGAATGAACTCTGCGTCATGTATTCGGCAATATGTATTGACCAATATTTCAAACGCAAGCCAATTCTTGATTATTGATATCTCAGTGAGCTGCCTATGACTAGGGTTTGCGTCAAGATAAAGATGCAATGAAAGAATGAAATTGGTTCTTTCTGTGAAGTTCTCCGAAGATATTGTTGGTATTGCTGTCTCAAGGAAGAACTGCCATTGATTGAATCGAATCAGCGGGACACCGTAGGAAACATTTACCATGACGGGTTGCCACCTTGTAGCCAAAAATTTTCGCTGATCATTTTCTATTTGGTAAAGTGTGACACCCCAATGGTGGACTGTACGATTCTGTGCAAGTGACCATAGCCAATTATAATAGGAAATCGTTTGCTCAGCTGATTGAAATGCCGCATCTTGGTTTATTTCAGGGAGCTGCAAGACAATCTCCGCTGAGGATGTAACGCGAGGCATTTTGTCCTTTTTAATCCTATTGAGGATCTCTCCAATTTGTGGATAAGGTTGGAATAGCACGTTTTGCATCTTGATAGGTCGGTATAACGTAAGATTCAATATGTCAAATTTCGCAACACAATCTACCATGGTAATTCAATCCTTCCCGAATTGTTTTCTCCACTATATAACGCGTGAAAAACCCCTCAATCTCTTCGATAATCTCATACGCGTTTATTTAATGTTTCTTGGTCTTCCCTGTTTCCGTATCCGCATTCTTAATTGTTCTTGCAAATCCTATAATAGGTCCTGATCTTATGTTCAACTACGTATACATCATTAATGGAATAGAGATGAGTAAACTATATTTCACACTTATTAATGAATAACAGTTAAATGAGATTGGAGTTATTAGGTGATTTACATGGAAGCTGGCGCCCTCACTAAGTTATATTTCGACTTGGATAGGTTTCATAGTTCAAAGGAGGCACGTCCGCTCCATATTTTCTCTGTATTCCCCAAAGTTGATTCAGAGGACATACCTAATGTTGCGCGCAAAGCGGGCGTCCTTGCTACACTGCAAAGAATAGGACGGAAAGTTTACAGATTAGAGATGGTTAGTGCGCGTAGAAGACAACGCGCATATGGATATTTAGTTGATCACGAGAAAGTTTGGAACATTTTCATTCAGACCATTGAATCACCAACTGTTGCAGGAAATGTTGCAGAATTATGGTTGAAAAGGATGTATCCAGCAATATGTCGCTCCTATATAAAATCCAGTGATCTATTGACTATTATGGATGACTTATCTACGATTGAGGGTTCCAAGTTAGAAATGAGAAGTTGCATTATTAGGGCGCATGATAGCCCTGAAACAATCAAAAGGTGGCCGAGAGATAAACCGTATTCAAGAAGGGAAATAGAGCAAATTATTAAAAGAGAAACGAAATTGCTTGAAGCAATAAATTTCATTTTTCATGTTGCGCAAACGCATTTCCATGTAAGAATCCAAACTAACGGGCATTTCGTTTTTTATGAAGGAGGACGCTATTGCTTTTCTAATTTCCAAAGATTAGTTCTTTCAAAGTTTAACGAAACGGCTTTGATGAATCACGAATTTTTCTCAAATCGTGAAAGACGAATAGTTGATGGTAAGGTCAAGATATCTCGAATTGTTCTGGATCCCCAAAAGACATTGAGCAAGAGTGATTTTGAAACTCTTAGTTCACATCTCAGTATGACCTATTCAACTGCTATTTTGCATAGTGGAAACCCCTGGTTACTATTAAACATCATAGATAGAGGTGATGGAAGTTCTTTTGACATTCATGGTTATTCATCTGAGATTCAAATTGTTCCATTTAACAGAGCATCACCTGAGAGTCTAATGAGATTAATCTATGCTTTGTATGAGCTATTCCCATTGACGGAGATTAAAGAAAAGGCGTAGTGACGTATATTGACGCTTCAATATCCTGATTTAGATAGCGTCAAGAAGGAGATTGAATCAGAAGTCAATGCATACATCCATGCAATTACAACTTTAAGCTCACTTCGAGAACATCTTGAAAGTATGAATATTAAATGCTATATTGAAATGAAAATCGAAAAACGCAAGGGAAATTACAAAACTCCTGATTTGCTGATATGTTCTGACAATTATATCGTAGTCGATCACAAATATACCGAAAGTAAGAATGAAAAAACATTGACCAACAAATTGAAAGAAATGAAAGAATATGACCATGTCTTCATCTTTCATGATGCGAGATCAAAAAAAGAAAACGAATTCAAACCAGAAATTGTAATGTTAACTCCTGAGGAAATTGTAAAATATTTTAAAGAACAACTGAACTGTCCTATTACATGGGGCTATAGATTAAATGAAGAGATAACGATAAATCAGAGCATCGGATCAGTCAGAGATTCAAAGATTGCATCTTTATTCACTCCCATGTTGGTATGTCCTAAAGCAGAGGAAATTTCCAAATACAAATTCATCATATCGCATCCGCCATTACCTTACACGGCATGTCAGATATACACGGTTCTTTGGACTTTATCTCCACCAACAGAGTTCTTCACTCCCGAATTTGAAGTAAAATATGACGATATTCTGAGTGTTTTCAACAACTTGTTTCCACCTTGGGTTCACTCTGAAATAAGACAGTTAAACGTCAAAAGATTAAGTGCAGCACTACTTTTTCTCCAGAAAATAGGTTGGATAAGATGGTTTGAAACGGAAAGAATAATCATAGTCGATAGAAGAAAAGGCAGACTTATAGCGGACTTGCTTGCCTTTTTGATTGACCATCGTGTCAAAATTGAACATGAGAAGAGAGTCAAAGACTACGAGAAGAAGCTCAAGGAATTAGAGGTAACTGAAAAAACGAAACAGACGAAAATCATCAAGTTCATTAAATAATAATGACCAATGTAGTGATCCGATCACACTAAAGTGTCACACTTAAATTGCACGCAAATGAGAAAACAAAAAACTGCTTCTGCAACATGAAAATGGATTTTACTTTGTTTATTTACACCCTTCTCAATCCTAAAAGGGCAAAGGTGTAACACTTCTCCCCTCCTCTAGACGATCCTATATCCGTCTCTCTGTCCCTCCCCCCTCTATACTAGACCTAGACAGACAGACACACAGACACAGTACTCTCAAGAAAGTAAACGTCAAACCTTATCAGCACAACCTCTTATACCCATGACACACTCAATACCAAAATGGTGCACACCATGCCCCAAATCAAAGTAGCATTAATAGGCATAGGAAACTGCGCCTCAGGACTCGTACAAGGCATCCACTATTACAAAGATGCCAAGAACGAAGAAAACTCACTAGGACTAGCACACCTCCTCCTCGGAAACTACCACCCCAAAGACATCAAATTCGCCTCCGCCTTCGACATCGACACAAGAAAAACAGGAAAAGACCTCTCAAAAGCAATCTTCGCACAACCAAACAACACCCAAAAATTCGCCCACGTCCCCTATCTTGATGTGCCAGTTCTGAAAGGACCAGTCTTAGACGGAGTTGGCAAATACCTAAAAAACGTAATCAAAGTAAGCGACAACCCAGAAGCTGAAGTAGCAAAAAAACTTCAGGAAAACAATGTAGAAATTGTTATCAACCTTCTTCCCAGCGGAGCCATAAAGGCCTCACAATGGTATGCAGAAGAGGCACTCAAAGCAGGATGCGCCTTCATCAACGCTACACCCACCTTCATAGCCAGTGACGCTACATGGGGAAAACGTTTTGAAAAGACTGGTTTGCCTATAGTTGGCGACGACTTGGTGGATCAAGTAGGGGCCACAATCATCCACAAGATGCTTCTAAAAACCTTAGCAGACCGAGGCGTCCGTGTTTCCAAAACCTATCAACTTGACGTTGGAGGAGGAACCGAATCACTCAACACACTTGAAAGGACACGACAAGCCAAAAGAACAGTCAAAACAGAGTCTGTAGAGACAGCTTTACCATACAGAGCATCTGTTATAGCAGGTTCCACCGATTATGTAGATTTTCTTGAAAACCGAAGAGACAGCTACTTCTGGATAAACGGATTCTACTTTGGAAAAGTGCCCATGCAGTTGGATCTAAAGTTGAGCACAGTTGACGCCCCAAACGCAGGTTCAGTTTTGCTTGATGTTATAAGAGGGGTTAAAATTGCCCTTGACAGAGGATTAAGCGGTCCCCTAATCAGTCTTTCAGCCTACGCCTTCAAACATCCACCACAATTTTTGCCACTAGCAACCGCTGAACAATGGTTCATGGAATTCATTGATGGAAGCAGAAAACAGTAGAATACTATTGCAAGCTTAATCCTTATGTAAGGAAATGTTCTTTCTAAATCTCATTAACGAAAAGTTAAAGTAAAGAGATACACCCACATCAACAGCCAGTGGAAGTTCAAAATATGAAAATCAAAATAACCTCCCAACAACACAATCCCCTACTGAAGAGAAAAGAAATAATCTTCGAAGTAGACCATGAAGAG
>CAZCYX010000068.1:0-10146 GCA_964503065.1 uncultured Candidatus Bathyarchaeia archaeon | reverse complement strand
TGCAAAGGTTTCAAAACAGTGTTTCCCTTAACTTCGTGGTCATAAGTTCTTATGACCGATTCTTTGCTTACAACATTTGGTGAAGACAGTATCTGAAGGAGCTCGTGTGTCAAGTTCTGGGGTTCAGCGAAACTGGGTTCTTTATGATCTGGTTTTTTCCATTTTGCAACTCTTCTGGCTTTTGGAGGACTGAATAGAAAATCTAAGTCCAAATCAGCGACTGCATGTCTGGAGTAGTACACTTTAAGGATGTTGCCTTTGGTAAACCTACCTATTGGTGTTGCTTCAACTTCTTCGTTCTCAAAAATTCCTAAAACCTTTCCTAGGTTTTTTCTGGGAACAGAGAGTAGCATTCTTTCTTGTGATTCAGAAATGTAGATTTCCCATGGAGACATGCTTGGATATTTCAAAAGGACTTTTTCCAGTTCGATGTGGACTCCGCAGTGAGATCTGTGAGCCATCTCTCCTGTAGCACAAGATAATCCCCCGCCACCAAGATCAGTTATGGCAGAAGCAAGTCTTTGGTCTCTGATTTCTATTATAGCCCGCTTGAGTTTTTCTTCTTCTATTGGATTTGCAATCTGAACCGCTGGCCTCGATATTTCTTCGGATTCTTTTGTTAGCTCTGCGGAGGCAAAGGTTACTCCGTGGATTCCATCTCTGCCAGTTCTTCCGCCAACGAGAACTGCTATGTCTCCGGGTTTGGTGTTTCTGACGAAAGCTTTCATGGGAAGAATACCGACGCACCCACAATAAACCACAATGTTGCCGACATAACCGTTGTCGAAATATATGGCGCCGTTAACTGTTGGTATACCCATGTTATTTCCGTAATGACCGATTCCAGCAGCAACACCTCTGAACAAGTATTTGGGATGTTTCGTTCCTTGCGGTAGCTTTTCATACTCATAGTCTAAAGGACCGAAACAAAGAACATCAGTGCAAGCTACAGGATTAGCCCAGACTCCGAGTATGTCTCTGATAACACCTCCTACACCAGTGGCAGCCCCTCCAAAAGGTTCTATTGCAGAGGGATGATTGTGAGTTTCAACCTTGACAGCCACTGCATAACCATTCCCGAAGTCTACTATACCAGCGTTGTCCTCAAAAACAGAGAGACACCACGACGGATTAAGTTCTTTCGTACCTTTTGCTATGTATTCTTTAAACATGTTCGCAACGACTAATTTGCCATCAGGCGTGACTACATCGCCTTTAAAGGTTTTATGAAAGCAATGCTCTGACCATGTTTGACCAATAGTTTGAAGTTCAACATCAGTAGGATTTCTTCCTCTGCTTGAAAAATATTTTTTGACACTTCTCATTTCTTTGAGGTTTAGAGTAATTCCTGTTTCTCTGCTGATTTGAAGCATTTGTTCATCTTTGGCCTCTAAGAGGTTTACTTCAATGAGTTCGAAGGGTACTTTTCGCTTTTTGTAGAGATGGAATGTCACTTTACTTCCTCTATTGCAAAATCATAATCGTCTTTGACTGGATTCGCTAGTAGTCTTCTACAAATCTCATCAACTTGCTTTTTTGCTTCTTCTAGAGAGTCTGCGAAAAGAGTGAATCTGTAAACCTTGCCCACCTTGACCGCTTCAACCGAATACTTCAACTCTCGCAAAGATTTTGCTGTCGTTTCCCCTTCAGGGTCTGAATGACCAGGTTTAAGTGAAACCTCAACTTTAACTTGATACTTCATAAGTATAATTAAACAATTAAAAATTTAAATCTTATCTTAACAAAATTTAAAGGAAAAGTTAAAAGGTTCACTGCAATTCCAGTTTTCTTCCTCTGTAAATTGCAACTATCTTCCTCGAATCAGTTGCTCGTCCAATCTGTTGGGCTTCAATCCCATCTTTTTCAAGACTGTCTATCACGCTGTCTCTTTCATTTTTTTCTGTGACCACTGCAAAGCCCCATCCCATATTGAAAGTCTTTAACATCTCTTCATCGGTGATAGGGCGTTTTACTTCCTGTGCAGTCTTCTGAATTAACTCGAAAATTGGTTGTGGTTTGAAGTTGTCGAACTCAAATCCTATTCCTCTGGAGAACATCATTAGTCTGTCGAACTTAAGATAGGCGTCACCCGTGATATGTACTAGCCCCTTTATCTTGTGCTCCCTAGAAACTTTTAACACTGGCTTTACATAGATTCTCATCGGTTCCAGAACCTCATAGACAACTTCCCGGTCAAGCTCTTCTGGAACATCATAAGGATCATACTTTCCGCCCCACTGCTTGAATAGGATTTTCCTTGCCAAGGATATTCCGTTGCTGTGGATGCCGGAACTCCCTAAACCAATTACAATGTCTCCAGCCTTGATGTCGTTTCCGAAGACTATCTCTTCTTTAGGCAACTCACCTATGCATGCGATGACCATGTCGAAACTTTTTCCATCCGCCACGCCCTTGATTATTTCTGCGACATCCCCTATCTCGCCGCCTGGCACCACACACTCCGCTTCAGTTGCTCCCTTTACTATACCTTTCATCCACTCATCTACCATTTGAGGGGCAGAAACTTGTGCATGTATGTTGTCAACTATGGCTAGTGGTCGTGCGCCAGATCGGATCACATCGTTTACAGCCAGTGCAACTCCGTCGATGCCGATTGTGTCGTATTTGTTCGCTAGCTGTGCCACAAGAACTTTGGTTCCGACTCCCTCGATGGCGAGGTCAAGGTATCCTTTAGCGAAGGGGAAAATTCTGCCGTAAGGAAGCTGAACTATTTCTCCGTATCTGCTGAATCTATAGGTTTTTTCAAGAACCCTTAAGGCTTCTTTAGATTTTCTTCTTAATTTTCGATCTACCCCGGCCTCAGCATAGGTAAACTCCTTTGACACAAAGTCCACCGTATTGCTGCAATTGGAAGATTAATTGGGGTTATGTGACTATTCTTGGAAGTTGATTGCTTTTCCATGCTCTTCTTATTTCTAAGGCTATTCTGTCGCCCATGCTCATCGTTTTTTGATATTTTGCGTTTGCGTATTGCGAGCCGATTCCCATGTGAACGTTGGTTCCCCCACCATGCCTTAAGGCGACATCCTGTGTGACTGGAATATGCATATACGGTTCTTCGCCCTCTGGCACATCATATAAGCCATATTCCACTGCAGTTTTTGGTTCGACACCACTGGTAAAGTCAATTTTAATTTTTGGTTTCAATTCATATTTAGAAACTTTATCCCAAGTCATTAGGGTCTGTAAGCACCATGCCCCTATTATTCCAGGGGGTTCATATTCTCTCGTTGATGAAAGGAATGCGTCAGCGTAACGGTGTACATCTTTTAGCAAGGATTCCCTTAGACTCATAAGAACATGAGCAGTAACCTCAAAGGAAGGAACCTTTCTCAGTTTTTCTTGGACATCTATTGGCAATCTCTTCAGCCCATCAAAAATCGTCTCCCTTCTTTCGTCAATGGATAAGAACTGATTTGCAAGAAATACTCTTGCGCTCTCTTTACTTACGTTGTATAATTTGGAATACCAATTCTCAGCATCACCCCAGTCTTCCTTTGCATCAAGAGGTGAGAAGAAGAAGTTAAAGTTCGCATGAGGCCCGAGGACAAGCTGTTCAACACGGGCTTTCTCAAGGCTTTCTTCATTAAGGTTTTCTGCTTCCATTTCATCTCTCACTTTTTCTCCCATGTCCTTCGAGTTAGCTGCAAAAATGAATTCTCTTTCAAACTTTCTATGGGGGTGCTCTGCTTTCAGTATCATTGGTTCGTCAATCGTCTCTTTGAAGATTATTCCAGTTTTGGAGACTTTGAAGTCGTAGGATTTTGGGCTGGGGATACCTGCCTTCTCAGCAAACCAGTAATAGTCTTTTTCGATTTCGCCTCGGTTTTCGATTTTTAGCAGTTTCCTTGAACCTATGATGGGAACTGGAAATTTGTCTTCTATTATGCTACAGTTTTCGTCTCCACCTACATAGACAGAAAAGGCTCTGTTGGGAATTTGAATGCATTCTAAATCCGACAAGTCGTCAACATACTTCACAATTTCAGAGTATCTTTCTAAAATCAAAATGGTGCTTTGCCATTCGCCGTTCTTTTTTATGTCTTTGGGATCATTTACAATTTTCATGTCTCTACTAACTAATTTTGGTAGATCTTCGATTGTTTCTTGTGGTTTGCCGACCATTGGGTTTTGAATGTATATTCTAGCTCGTTGTGGTGTTGTGTAGATTATGCTTCTTAATCCATAGTTTCTTTGGCCTTGCCAAGCATCTAAGGCGGAGTGGGAACCTAAATTTAGACAGATTGGCTCTTTATAGGATTCTACCATTTCTTGTGCTTCTTCTCTTTTTATGGTCATTAACTTTCACCTTTCTAGAATTTTCTTCCAGTCAATTTCTCATAAGCTTCTATATACTTTTTTGCAGTTTCTTGGATGACGTAGTTAGGTAAGTTTGGGGCTGGAGGTTGTTTGTTCCAGCCAATGGATTCTAAGTAGTCTCTGACGTATTGCTTATCAAAACTAACTTGATTTTCTCCAATTTTATATTCATCAAGAGGCCAAAATCTAGATGAGTCTGGGGTAATTATTTCATCAATAAGAAGGAGTTCTCCGTTGCAGAAACCAAGCTCGAATTTGGTATCTGCCACTATGATTCCATTTTTCTCTGCTTTACCCGAAGCCCTTTCATAGAGTTTTAGGCAAACTTCTTCAACTTCTTCAGCTGCATCTTTCCCAATTCTTCTGACAACATCATCCTTTGTTATCGTTACGTCATGACCAATTTCGGCTTTGGTGGTGGGTGTAAAAATTGGTTCAGATAATCTTTCTGCCTTTTTTAAGCCAGAAGGCAGTTTGATTCCGCAAATTGATTTTCTTTCCTTGTAGCTTTTCCACGCAGAACCATACAGGTAACCTCTGACCACAAACTCAATCTTTATGGGATCTGCTTTTTTTGCTAAGACGGTTCTCGGATCAACAACATCCAAAATATGATTGGAAATTATGTCCTTTGTTTTATTAAACCAATGAACAGAAAGTCGGTTTAGAGCTTCACCTTTATGTGGAATAGCATTGGGTAAAACAACATCAAAGGCTGAGATTCTGTCGGTTGAAACAATTAACAGCCTATCGCCCAAGTCATAGACATCTCTAACTTTCCCCCTCTTGAGAATAGGGAGTGGCAGATTTGTCTCTTGCACTTCGTAACTCATTTTTTGCCTCTACTCTACAGTTCCCTTAGCATTCTTCTTTCCTTTTATTTCTTTGTCAGCCTTAATGACTTCGTCTTTCTTTTTCTGCTGATACGTAGCAATCTTTTCGTACAGTGAATGATTAGAGAGTGCTAAGATTTTTACGGCTGCTAGGGCGGCATTTTCTGGTTCGGAAACGAAGAGAACTGGAACTCCTTGAGGCGTAATCATAGAAGAGAATACTTTGGGCCATCTATATTTCTTCGAGTCTGGAGGACATGCAATGACTGGATATTTCGAATAACCAGCGACTGTACCTGAAAGTGCGTCAGAAAGCCCAGCAACCGTAATGTAGACTATGTCATCTCCAGATTTCTCGTAATTCTCTAATTTCTTTATCAATGTTTCAGGGGTTTTGTGTGCGGAACTTACATTGTATTCGTATTTCACTGGGAAATCTTCTTTTTCTAGAAAGACACCAATTCGACGAGCGAAGGAAAGGTCCTTTCTGGAACCCATTAGGACTATCAATTTTTGCATGGGCATAATTAGATTAGAGCAAAAGAAAAGCGTTCTGTTGACTCTTCATGACCTATAGTGTTTTAGCTAAAAGTTAGCATATCCACATTAACATTTGATTTTGACAAACTGTACCTTCTTCATGCATTTGCGACACTAAATAGGCAGATCTTTCAAGTGTACTAGAGAAAATCTCTTGAATTCTCCTTCGCCAATGGCAACAACGAAACTTTGAATATCCTCAACCACATCTTTCCATTCAACTTTCATCAGATTTACTCTGTTATGGAATTCCGCAAAGTTCCTGTACAAAGCGATATCCACCGCATTCATACCCATACCCTCTCCAGCAGATGCAAATATCGTATTGGGGAATTTTGCAATGAACCCTTTGGCTTTTTCACTGATTTCAGGCGAAAAAATTTCAGGACGAATTTTGGCGAGATTTATGGCTAATAATTCAAATCCCATCTTTCTAAAATCAGGAACGATTGTATAGTCTTGAATCATTCCATTCTCTTCAAGTTTATGACGAGTTCTCGTAATTGTAGGCTGAGAAACCTTAAGGGCTTTGGCGAGTTCCCTATCACTACGCTTAGAATCTTTTAGAAGTTCCCGCAACAACTTTTGAGGTAATTCTTTTCGCATGGGGTTACAGTCAAGAAAACTTCTATTAAAAGGTTTTACTATTCATTCAAGGCTTTCACATGTGCACATAAAGTTCAGACAGTTACCACCTACTTTAAAAGTCTCGAAGAGTTACCAGAGCCAAGAAAAGAAAACTTTTTTGCGTACCCCTTACATGGATAATATTCCTTTCTCCCTTTCTATAGAGATATCCCAAACACTCAAAACCTCTCCTAGACCTAGATATACCCGTCTGTCTCTCCCCCTCTATATAGAGAGTCTCACACACGCACACATTCGCGAAACACATCCTTCACTAACGCTTTTGAGCATCTTCAATAATAGGGTTCACTAGGGTGTGTAGTCTATGCCCAAAACTCTCCGAGTAGTCGTAGACGAACGAGAAAAAATCTCGGGAATCCCAAACCTCCTAAAAGAATTTGGACTACTAGTTGACTACCGCATGCTTGACGTAGGCGACTACATAATCTCTCCAGACTCCGCTATAGAAAGAAAAAGAAAACAAGACTTCCTCAAATCACTATATTCAGGTAGACTATTCGACCAAGCTTATCGCCTGTCTCAAACCTACGAGCACTCAGTTCTTATAACAGAAGGAAAACTGTCTTATTTCATAGAAAGAATGACAAAACCCCAAGTTTTTTGGGGCGCCCTCGCAACCCTAACTTTTCAGTATGGCTTGAACATTTTCTTCACGACAGAAGCCCAACAGACCGCTGATCTAATTTACGCTTTGATAAGACACAGGAGTTTTGTTCGCCCAAAAGGTCCATTTGTCCAGAAGAAACCCAAAACCGTCAATTTGGAAAGGTCACAATTGACGTTGGTTTCCAATCTTCCAGGTATTGGATTAAGGTTGGCTGATCGTGCGTTGAAGCAGTTTAAAACAGTTCGTAGAGTTTTTTGCGCTTCTGTTGCAGAGTTTTCTTTAGTTAAGGGTGTTGGAAGGAAAAAGTCTGAAAAGATAGCTAAAGTTTTAGATGCTCCTTATCTTCCAATGGAGAAACCGCCTAAACAACTTGAACTCTGCCAAAGTTAACAATGTATATTATTGGATACCGCATATAGAGAGGGTTTGGGCTTTCAAGGAATAAACGATGGCTGATTCATAATCGCAAGCAAAATAACCCATATTTTCTTAAATCTGCGCACAAAGATTTATGAACCACACTATATGACTAGAGTTACTGAAGGGAATATGGTAATATGCCCAGACATCATGCCATGACTAAAAAGACTAAGAAGAGGAAACAGAAAAGAACTCAAAAAAAGAGACAGAGACGGAGAGAGAAGGCTAAATAAGCTAGTGCCCTATGGCTAACCCTTCAACAATTTTCTCCAGTGGAGAAGGTTGAGGAAGATAATTGGAATTAAGATTAGAGAAAACTACGGGAATATTTCTCCACATCCATGGACAATGGCATGTAGTCGAAGAGATCAATGTTGACTACGACTCGAGAAGAGAACGAGGCAAAATGGAAATCCAATATCAAAGAAGGGAAGGTGACGAGAAATATAGGTTTGAAGTGAATGCTCCAAATAACTTGATTAATGACCTTAAGGCGTTTGGGCTTTCAGATGTTAAAGGAAGCGTCTTTCTCATTAAATTAGAATCAAACAGAAAAGTCTCGTGGCGAATAGCAACCAAAAAAGAGATTGAAACAAACCCAGATTTTGCCCAAGTTTATGGTTAGTAAATTGCCACAAAACCTTTTTATGTTTCTCCGCTTCCATACTCCGAGAACATTCCATGGAGCTGACGTAAAAGGGGAATTTAACCTAAATGTGTCCACGTTTCAAACAGACAAGCGACATTCTTAAGCTTATGAGTAAAAAGGAAGATATTCGTGACATTGGCATAATTGCACATATCGATCATGGCAAAACTACTATGACAGATTCTCTGTTAGCTGAAGCTGGACTTTTATCGCCTAAAATAGCTGGTGAAGCCAGAGCATTAGATTATCTTGAGGAAGAACAAAAGCGAGGCATCACTATAAAAACAGCCAATATCTCACTGCTTCATGAAATTGAGAACAAATCATACCTTGTCAACCTCATTGATACGCCTGGACACGTAGACTTTACAGGCAAGGTAACCCGTGCACTAAGAGCTATTGATGGTGTTGTTGTGGTCGTGGATGCGGTTGAGGAAGTGATGGTTCAAACTGAAACCGTAACTAGACAAGCATTATCTGAAAGAGTAAAACCTGTCTTGTTCATTAATAAAGTGGACCGTTTAATCAAGGAATTAAAGCTCAGCTCAGATGAAATTCAAAATAAGCTTCTCAGAATAGTCCGAGACTTCAATAATCTAATTGCATTATATGGCGACCCAGATTATCGGGAAGAGTGGAGGGTTGACCCCGCTAAAGGAACAGTTGCTTTCGGCTCTGCCCTTCACAGATGGGGATTTACCGTTGGTATTGCTCAGAAAAAAGGAATAAAATTCAGCGATGTTGTGGATGCTTATCACAAGGAACAGTGGCAAGAACTTCAAAAAACCATTCCTCTCCACACAGCAATACTGGATATGGTTGTTAAGAAACTTCCAAACCCAATAGAAGCTCAGAGGTATAGAGTGCCAAAAATCTGGAAGGGGGAAATGGGCTCCGAAATAGGAGAAGCCATGATAAAATGCGATGATAACGGACCCACAGTTATGTGCTTTACATCAGCCCAGTTAGACCCTCATGCAGGACTTGTTGCTACAGGAAGAACGTTTTCGGGGTCGATTCAAGAGGGCGATCAAATCTACTTGGTTGAAGCGAAAAAAGACTATAGGGTCCAACAAGTATCCATGTATATGGGAGCTTTTAGAGAAGTTGTAGACCGCATTGTCGCCGGGAACATAGCTGCATTACTTGGTTTAGATCTTGCGAGAGCCGGTGAGACCTTAATTGATATTTCACATAAAGATAAGATGATACCTTTTGAACTCATCAAATATGTCTCTGAACCCGTGGTAACAATCGCTATTGAACCCAAACATCCAAAGAACTTGCCCCGTCTTGTAGACGTAATGCACCGTTTGGCAATTGAAGACCCCAACCTTGTAACCACGATAAATAAGGAGACAGGAGAATATTTACTCAGTGGAATGGGTGAACTCCACCTAGAAATTGCCTGCAAATTCCTCAGAGACTACAGTGGTGGTCTAGAGATCATTACATCTAAGCCAATTGTTGTTTATAGAGAAGGCATTTCTGGAGTAGGTGTGTCTGCCATGGCAAAAAGTCCCAACAAACACAATCGATTCTGGATACAAGTTGAACCCCTTGAAGAAACTGTCATAAAGATGATAGAGAAAGGAGAGATTGCAGAGGCAATGGGACGGAAACGTATACGTACCATATTACGTCAAGAGGCTAATTGGTCTGCAGATGAGGCGAGAAACGTTTGGGCTCTTGAAGAGCACAAAAACATTCTTTTAGACCTTACAAAGGGAATACAGTACCTCCGAGAAGCAAGAGATATGATCATTTCAGGGTTTAGATGGGCAAGTGGAAATGGCCCCCTTTGTGAAGAACCTATGCGGGGGTTAAAGGTAAAACTCATGGATGTTCAACTACACGAAGACCCAGTGCATCGTGGACCTGCACAAATTATGCCTGCAATTCGAAGAGCTCTGTTGGGCTCATTCCTAACAGCAAATCCCATCCTTCTGGAACCTATCTATAAGATTGGAGTTTCTGTGCCTGCTCAGTGGGTTGGGGAAGTAAGCAGTATGATCATTCGTAAACGCGGAAGAATACTTTCCTCAGAACAAAAGGGACCAATAACAATGATCACTGGTTACATTCCAGTTGCTGAAACCTTTGGTCTA
>CAZCYX010000067.1:0-10200 GCA_964503065.1 uncultured Candidatus Bathyarchaeia archaeon | reverse complement strand
TTTTCTCTATTGAAAAACCTTTCAATCTTAGCGCTTTGGCAGAACGCCTCGAAAAGGTGTTTCCAACAATGGTCAGACTCTACGAGGACAAAGGTTTCATATGGGTTATGGACAAGATAAAGGTTACAGAGAAAGGCATTGTAGAAGGAACAGGCCCCGCTGCTGAAAGAGTCCAAAAAGTTTATGACCAATTCATCAGTGAAACAAAAGCTAAATAACTCCACGATGTCGAGTTTCCTCTTTCGTCCCTTTTTCTATTGGAGAAGGAATAAAACCAAATGATTCCAAAGTGGAGCGCGTTGTCTCCGCAGCTACATCTAATCTACTCAAGTCAACTTCTAAACGCAAAATTCTGCAGATTGCCTTTAAAACCTCACGGGTGGCTATGGCGTCTGGATAAAATCCGAGAGTCTCCGCCAAGAGACAAAAGCCTTTCATACCACGTAGTTTGCCTAAACCAACAAGAAGGCCTGCAACACCGAATATTTGACCGCCAAGAATTCCAGCACCCAGATTTAATGCTTCCCGTAAGGTTTCAGGATCAGATGCTGCACAATATAGTTTGGGAATATCCACTTTTCTTTCAATCTTAAGACCGCCAAGAGTAATAATGGATTGGCATCCTAAATGTTCTGCAACATCCAAAATGCGCCCACACAACTCGTATTGCCCAACTGTTGTCAAGGCTTGAGTGTTACCATAGAGAATGATAAGGTCCTTTTCCCCATTCCTCCCCTTATGATAATAGAGTTCATTAGTTGGAAACCGAACCTCTCCATTTCTAGTAGTGGTTGCAAAATCTTGAAATGACGAAGAACGAATTTCAGCGAACAGTTTTGCCTTCAATTCCTGAATCAGATGCAAGGCAGCAATATTTGCGACAAAACCTATACCTGGTAAACCCTCAATCAGAACTGGATCAGTCAAGACAGGTTTCTCATACACCTTAGTAACACAGACCATTATTCAGTTTGCTCCTAGACAAGTATAATTAAAGGGCATCTCAGTGATATTAAAGCATGTAGGCGGCTTGAGCAATGTCCTTTGAAATAAAAGACAGAGATTTGCTTGGGAGAATAGGAAAACTGGAAACAAAAAGCGGCGTGATTGAAACTCCGCTTCTATTACCGGTCATAAACCCAACTATTCAACTCATCTCACCAAAGACAATTGAAACTGCCTTCGATTGTAAAGCACTCGTAACAAACGCCTACATCATAAAAAAACATTTTCAGAATGAGGTTGCACAAAAGGGAATACATGACTTCTTGGATTTTACTGGTGTAGTTATGACTGACTCAGGAGCCTTTCAGATCCTTGAGTATGGAGAAGTAGAAACGACTTCAAAAGAAATAGCGTTATACCAAGAAAAGATCAATACTGACATCGCTACAATACTTGACACACCAACGGGTTGGGCAGCTTCCAGAAATCGCGCCCAACATACAGTCAAGAAGACGTTAGAAGCTGCAAAGGAACTAACAAAGATTAAATCACGTGATGATGTAGTTTGGGTTGGACCAGTTCAAGGTGGTCAATATCTCGACCTTATAGTTCAGTCGGCAAGAGAAATCGGAAAGCTTCCATTTCAGATCCATGCGTTGGGAAGTCCTACACCAGTTATGGAGCAATACATGTTTGACGTTCTAGTTGATATGATCCTAACAACTAAAATGAATTTACCATTGGAACGTCCTCTCCATCTCTTTGGAGCTGGTCATCCCTTCATGTTTGCACTGGCAGTTGCTTTAGGATGTGATCTCTTTGATTCAGCTGCCTATGCAATTTATGCTAGAGAAAACCGTTACATGACAGAATACGGAACCACAAAACTTAACCAACTTAATTATTTCACGTGCCCATGTCGAGTATGCACCAAAAATAGTCCACAAGATGTTTTAGATATGCCAACGACTGAAAAACAGAAAATACTTGCTCAACACAATCTCTATATTAGTTTCTCTGAAATAAGGCGAATAAAACAAGCCATAATGGAAGGAAGACTTTGGGAGCATCTGGAGATAAGAGCACATGGGCACCCATCTCTCCTTCAAGCCCTAAAACGTCTGCAAAAATACAGCAAATATTTAGAGAAACATGGTCCGATCACAAAAAAGAGTGGCCTTTTCTTTTTGGGATCTCTTGGACAGATTCGTCCAGAAGTTACTCGTCACAGAAAAAGGCTTTTTGAAAGGTATTCACCATCTAAAGAGAGGACGATTCTCATTTTATTGCCACAGACTTCGATGAAGCCCTTCCACAAGTCAAGAGAGCACCAGAAAGTCCTGAGGGAGGTTAAGCAAAAAATTGGTGGCAAAATGCATAACATTCATGTATGCACTTATGCAGCGCCCTTTGGTATAATACCCACAGAACTCGATGAGATTTATCCTCTCTCTCAATACGAAATCGCAACGCCACTTGATTTAGAAACAATGAATTATACGGCTCAACAAATCTATGAGTATATTATGACAACAGATTATGAGAGAGTAATCTTGTTTTGGGACAGCAACCTGTGGAAAAAAACTATAGTGACAAATTGTAAGAGGGCATGTAAGAATAAAAAGATTTCTTTGGCGGTATTGAAGTTAAAAACACCTCTAAACAAAAAGGCGCTTGAGGAACTGGCAAATTCTATAGAACATCTCAATCTGAGGACGTTAACTTAAATCCTATAATGTCCAAATAAATGGAAACAAAATGACTTAATCCAAATTGGATGATGAGAATTAATATGCCCTTAAAAATAAAGTTCCTTGGGGGAACAAAAGAGGTTGGAAGAGCAGCGATAGCTGTCAAAACAGAAAATACTCAACTACTGCTGGATTACGGTGTGATGGTAAACCATGAACCTGGGTTTCCCATGCACATTCCACCAAAAGAAGTAGATGCCATAATCCTTAGTCACAGCCATCTCGATCATTCAGGCGCCATTCCCATCTTCCACATTCAAAATGGAAAACCAGTTTATGGAACAGATTTGTGTTTAGACATAGCTCAAGTGCTAATTTCAGATTTCATAAATCTAACAGGCTACCTCCTTCCCTTCGAATACCTTGAGTTGCGCACCATGATGAAAAAAAACGTTCACATCGGTTTTAAAGAAAAACAAACTGTTGGAAACATTAGTTTTCAACTTTTGAATTCAGGACATATACCAGGAGCTGCCCAAGTTCTGATCGAAGCAAATGAAAAAAATGTGCTTTATACAAGTGATTATAACACTGTTGATACCCGTCTTCTCAGTGGCGCTGATACACATTACGGAGAACTTCACGCATTAATCATAGAAAGTACATACGCTGACGAAGACCATTCAGATCGAACAGTTTTGGAAAAAGAATTCGTAGAGCAAGTTACTGAAGTTGTAGAAATGGGAGGAACAGCTCTAGTTCCTGCATTCAGTGTTGGACGATCCCAAGAAATTGCATGCATCCTTGCAGCCTACCACTTTGAACATCCCATTGTGATTGATGGAATGGCTCGGAAAGTAAATCGCATAATGATGAATCGTACTAGCTATCTGCGTGATCCACAATTGTTCATGAATGCAATTCACGCTGCATCATGGGTTGAAGGTTGGAGAGACCGAAGAACAGCAGCTAAAAAGCCTGGTGTAATCATCTCTCCTGCAGGAATGTTAAAAGGAGGACCAGCCGCATTTTACATACAAAAAGTAGGGAAGAAGAAACAAAATGCTGTCTTTCTTGTAAGTTATCAGGTGCCCGGAACACCCGGGAGAGAGCTGATGGAAAAAGGAAGATGCATGATTGATGGAAGGATGCGAAAAATAAAGGCGCAAATCGGGCACTTCGATTTCTCATCTCATAGTGGAGCCAATGAACTTCAAGATACTGTGAGAAAACTTGAAGGAAACCCAACTGTATATGTGGTGCATGGAGCTGAAGGCAACTGCGAAAAATTTGCCAAATGGATAGAAAAGGAAGTGGGTCTTAAGGCTTTGGCACCAAAGGCAGGCGACGTTTATGAAGTTGAGGGAAACTCGTGAAATTAGCGATTCTGCGTATTGGACCAATCAACTCCAACGTTTTAGATAATATAAGAAAACAACTGTGTGAAATATTTCCCAAAACTATATGCACGATTTTAGACAGTGAAATTCCGACACCAAAAGATGCATATAATTCAAGGAGAAAACAGTTTCATTCAAGTCTTATTTTAGCGAAAATCCACCAATATTGTGAAGAGTTAGTGGCAGATCGAGTTTTAGGAATAACTAATGTAGATCTCTATGTGCCACGCTTAAACTTTGTTTTTGGAGAAGCAGAATGCCCTGGAAAAGCTGCAATAATATCATTGTATCGACTTAAACCAGAATTTTATGGAAACCCACCGAATTCTACACTTTTTGTACAGCGCTCCGTAAAAGAGGCAGTTCATGAGATAGGACATACGCTTGGATTAGGGCATTGCCGAGAACCCTCATGTGTCATGTTCTTCTCTAATTCTATTCTGGATACTGACAGAAAGAAATCAACTTTTTGTAAAAGATGCTATTCATTGATTGTGAAATATCTTTCTGTTGTTTAGACCTCGCGGATTTCGCAACGAAGTTTTTTTACAATTTCTTCAGCCTTTGTTGGATCAACTTTTAGTGTTAAAAGTTTTATAGGTGTTCGAAGTTTTAGTTTCACCATTCTTTTTAGTCTCTTTATGTTACAGTATTCTGCTCTTTCTGAAATTTCTATAAATTTTTCTATGTCGAAAATTTCTTGGGGCATTTGGGTTAGTTCTCCACCTAGTGGTGGATAACTGACTGGTCTATATTTTTTTTGGTGCTAATGGAGTCAATCTTATAGTTGAGACGAAAAAGTGCTAAAAGCCAAATCTTTCTTCTACGTATTATAACACCTAAATTTTTTGTTTTCATCATAAACTGCTCCGAAAGAAACAGCGCTCTTAGCCATCTAATTTTGGAACAGAGGTTGCTTTAGCTTTTGTTAAGTTTCACCATTATGATAACAGTTGAAAATTTATTTTTCAAGAAAGACTATTACTTTTTCGATTTTCTTGCACCAAGGAATTCTAGAGGCTATTTTTGACAATTCTTGGAATATTTCCTTTTCAAGTTCCTCATTTGTTTTTTCTTCGCTCTCTTCTAGTAAAGAGATAGTTATTGTTGCTTTTTTAGGCAATTTGTTTCCCTTTTCTCAGTGTTGGTTTATATTTCACTTTTTTCATATCAGAACAATATTCTTTTAAATTTTATGAATTACATGTGAATCATAAATGATTCATTTGGCATATTTTTGTTTCCAATAAAGAGAATATCTCACCGCATCCCTGACAAATTCTGAAATGCTTTGCCATCCGCATTCAGGATGCTCTTTCAATATTTCTTCGATTGCTTTTACCATTGGTTCTGGTAGCTTGACAGTTCTATAACGGGACATTTCACGTCTAGTTTGCCATGCACGTGAATAAAATGTTTGTGAATTTCTATTATTGCAAACTCGAATTCAGAACTTGTCTTGTGTATACGTGATTGACGATGCAATCAGAGAGTAACTATGAATATTTTCTTGAGTATTTAGTGTTCGACTGACATTGGAAAGTAGTGCCATATAGGCTCATGAAAAACTAACACAAGATTACTAATCACTGTTAATCTTAACCATAAAACACCTTGCAAACTTCTTTTCTAATCAAGAGATAAGCAAACACCAAAACACCGTCGTCGTCTACATTACAATTAAGGCACAAGTCATTGTTTCTAGACAAACGAATTCAAGATCGACAAGGACGTATAAAGTGCCTCCTCTGTTCTCACAGTCTCGGTTCCCTGTTCTGGAATAGTATTAACCACAAAATCAGCAACCTCACTGAGTTTCAGGCTTTCCTGCGCCACTATTTCATAAAGCCCCTTAGTAGGCGCCCCGAAGGCAACCAGTATCCTACGCGATTTCTTCCAGCGTTTTATCAACTCCTCCATAACCTTTATGAAGGGTACTCCATGCTTGGATGTTGCCACTACTAAGTCAAAGGATCGACTTTTTATCAATTGACTCAACGCTATATTCGAGACAACTACTTGGTAACCCCAGTACTCTTCAATTTCATCGCAACTTACCACAACAGCCCTTGGCGGCTCAAGATCAACAATTTTCACTGTAACTCGGGTGTTAATTGGGATTTCTTTTTCGGAGATGAGGATTTGTCGCTCTACTCCTATGTCCACAAGGGAACCTTTCTTAGTTGAAGACACAACCACTCCTTCCCGATGTTCTCCGACAGTTAAGTCCTTTAACTTATTTATCAAGGGATGATGTGGAGTGCGCAAAGGTGGAAGGATACCCACATATCGCAATTCCGGTCTTATCTTGAACAATCGCTTGCGCAAATACTGAGGAGTCTCCATGTAAGAAAGAATCATGGCGATTAAATTTGCCTCTTTGCTTTGATCAAAACCTAAAACATCTGGAAACACTATAATCTCATCAACTCGAAAAATCGCAGCTGCCCTTCCTACCAGCCCGATCTTGAAGGTTTTCTCTCTAAGATGAGGAACATCTGAAACCAAGGAAGCGGGAATCGCTATAGAAAGCTTCTGCTTGAATTCCGTCATAATGAATCTCTCATATTAGGAAACATTTAACCCTATTTCTTAAAAGCTTAAACGGAAAATAATGCTTTAGTTGGCGATGAAAAGATGTCAAACGTTTCTATTCTTGATCGGATTGACGAGATTAAGAAAATTGATGTAAGCGACATGCTAGGACATTGCATAAAAACTCCATGGTACTCGCGAGATGTTGTAGAATGGGTTGAACGAATAGAACTGCCAGCCAAAGTGGACCTCTCACAAAAAGTTTCAATTAAATACAGGAAACCTCGTCACATTGTTATCTCTGGTATGGGCGGCTCTGCGATAGGAGGAGAAATTCTTAAAGACTGGTTACGAGATGAATTACCGATTCCCATAGATATCTCCAATGATTATGCTCTCCCTGCATACACAGACAGAGATACCCTCGTATTTGCAGTTAGCCACTCAGGAGAGACTGAAGAAACACTCAGTTCTTTTGTAGATGGTCTCCGTAAAAGATGTATGATAGTCTCTATAACTTCTGGAGGGCACTTGCTTTCATTTTCTAAGAAGCTGAATTTGCCCTTTGTTCAAATCCCTGAAGGGCTTCCTCCTCGTGCTGCGATTCCTTATCTTTTCTTTCCTCTTCCGATTTTGCTGGAGAAGATTGGTGTGCTTTCAAATGTAAAAGGGGAGATTGATGAAGCAATAGGGGTTATGAAAAGTTTTGGGGAAGCAAATTCGCCAAAGGTTCCAGTTAAAGATAATGTGGCAAAGAAATTGGCATTGGAGTTAATGGGTAGTGTGCCGGTGGTTTATGGGTTCAAGCAGTATAATGTTGTAGCGCATCGATTGAAGACGCAATTTAATGAGAACAGCAAGGTTGTCAGTAGGTATGATGTTTTTCCAGAGCTTAACCATAATGAAGTTGTTGGATGGGAAGCCCCTGAAGCGTTGACTAAATGTTTTTCTGTTATTATTATTCGAGACCGTGATGAAACTGCTGAGATAAGACGAAAGATTGAGGCAACGAAATCCTTGGCTTTGAAGGGTGTTAAGAAGGTTCTTGAGATTTATGCGAGTGGAGATGGGAAACTGGCGAGGATGTTCTCTGTGTTGCATTTGGGAGATTTTGTGAGCATTTATTTGGCGATTCTGCAAGGTAAAGATCCTACGCCTGTGAAGACGATTAGCGCTATAAAAGAGGAGCTTAAGAAGGGTTTCAGTGTGGTTGATGAGGTGGAGGATGAGATTCGTAAGATTGCTATGTGAAAGGTTAGCGTGTGTGTGCGTGTGTGAGACTCTCTCTATAGAGGGGGGTCTAGAAGTTTTTGTTTTTCTCGCTAGCCTGTCCTAGTAGAAAAAAGGGGAGTTTGAGAGTTGCTTGTCTCCTATTTCATTCGCCTCTTTCGAAAAGCAGATAGTGGGTGATCCAGATGTCACGTCCAGTTACTTGGTAGGTGTGAAGGCGCCAGCCGTTCCTTTGGAATTCCTCAATTGTTTTGCCGATGTCGTTGTGGTGGCCAACTTGCACGCACATGTATTCTTTCAATTCAACTCACCTTTTCCACGATTAAAAGAAAGTTCACAGCTGCGGTTTGAAATGGTTTCGCATAGCTGGTTACGTTTGGGATGAGTGCTGCAACTTCTCCTTCTAAACCGTTCAAGAACTGCTCTAACTTGCTCTGGTCTGTTGTCATTGTAATGTCGAATCTGTGAACTCTGTATTTGGCTTTCATTCTTTTCACCGTCTGAAGCGATTTAGAACAAGTCAGTTCTAAAAGAATTTGGATGGGTTTCTCTCTATTAATTAAAGGAAATTTTTGGTGCTTTGTGTGTGTGTGAAGATACCTCTAGAGAGGGGAGTTACAAGAGATTTTTTCTCCTCTCTCTTTTTGATATGATGCGCAAAAAGAGTCAAAGTTACACGCTTGAACATTTGGGCTTGGGGCTAAAATTTAATCCAACCAACCAAAGGTTTCTGAGTGTTAAGGATGGCGTTAGGTTAAAAAAGGGTTTACACAGAATGCAATAAGGCACCATAATCTGGGTTACGAGTATGAAGGAGAGGTTTGAATGAGCTTTCAAATTATTAGATATTCACCTGAATATCAAAGTGCCGTTGTAGATTTGTGGAATAAATGTAATTTAATTGTCCCTCATAACGATCCTATCGAGGATATTCAGAATAAACTGGATTTTCAACCAGAATTATTCTTCATTGCGTTACTAAATGGGCAACTCATAGGCTCGATTATGGTTGGTTATGAAGGTCATAGAGGCTGGATAAATTACTTAGCTGTTCTACCTTCGTTTCAAAAGAGAGGTTATGGCAAAAAATTGGTAAATAAAGCAATCGTTGAATTAAGAAAAATCGGGTGTTTAAAAATTAATCTTCAAGTTAGAAGGAGCAATGCTTCAGTTGTGGAATTCTACAAGCATCTTGGATTCGACGAAGAAGAAGAAAGAATAAGCTTGGGGATGAGGTTAAGATAAGGAGAAAATTTATCCAACAGACCAGCGCGCGCATCTATAAGGATTTTGAGTCTTCTATTTGTATACAATTTTTGCTCCTGTAGCTTCTCGCTTAACTAACCCTATCCCATGCACGCAATCTTGCTTGTTCCTGTAGCTTTCAGAACTATTAGCTATTATCTTAGAGTTTGATGCTCTCAATCTCCATCGCCATTCTCCAGCTTGGTCTTCGTATACCTCAAATTGTGGTCCAGCCAATTTCATTCACCTTTGTTTTGAATTTCTAGTTGATGTCATAAAAGCATTTTGCGCGCGCAACAGTCCTTTCTACTTTAAGTCCAGCTTCTCGCCCCGCTCCAGAACTCCAATAACTTCAGCCAAACGCTTCTTACGAGTCTCCTCTTTCTTTGCACTTAAGACCCAACCAACCATATTCCTTCGGTAAGAAGGAGCCAACCCATTAAAATTCTCCAACGCCTTCTTATTCGCAGCTAACGCCTCCTCAAAAAAAGCGGGAATCTCCAACGCCTTCTCTCTAACTCTACGCTTAAACCACTCTCCACTCTCCTTCGCCTCCCTAACCCTCGCCAACCCCGCCTCCGCCATCCTCCTCTCACGGATCAACCGCTCCACCCGCTTCTTATTCACCTCAGACCAAACGCTGCCACTCTTGCGAGGAGTAAACTTCCGCAAATACTGTTCATCATCCATCCGCTTCACAATGCTGTCAACCCACCCAAAACATAACGCTTCATCAAGCGCATCATCATAAGAAATACACGGTTTACCTGTATGCTGCTTGTAGAAAAGTAGCCAAATTTCGCTTTTGGTAGAATGGTTCTTCTCCAGCCAAGCGTGCCACTCTTCTCTACCAGCCACACACAACTCCTCATCCAAGCTCAAACACCAGCAAACAACTCGAGCCCGCTTGCTCTAACAGGTTTCTCACGCATGTAACTGTTTATTTGATCGTTTGTTCAAGAGATAATCCTTTCTTATTTGCGTCACTCTTTAGTAACTAATGTCAGAGATCTTATAAAAAAGAGGGGAGTCGTATGGAGAGAATTTATTTTTACTCGGAACCAAACCCACAGATCCTCGAAATCATCAGTTTACTCTAAATGTGCCAGGGGCGGTTGCTGGTAAACCGGTGTCTGGATCCCACGTTATAATGC
>CAZCYX010000066.1:0-10391 GCA_964503065.1 uncultured Candidatus Bathyarchaeia archaeon | reverse complement strand
ATTTTCAACTGCCTTACATGATTTGGGTGTTAGGAAGGGAGATATTGTCGGCATTCTTCTCCCAAACTGCCCTCAGTTCATGATCACTTACTTTGGTATCCTGAGGTTGGGGGCGATCGCAACTACTATGAGCCCCCTTTACACTCCAAGAGAAGTTGGGCATCAGCTGAAGGATAGTGGAACTAAGACTATCATTGTTCTTGATCTGCTTTACGAAAAAGTAGAGAAAATTTGGGAAGAAGTAGGTTTAGAACATGTAATTGTGACCAGCATAGCAGAGTATTTGCCTAGTGTCGGTCGCTTTTTCGGGAAGCTCCGTGGAAAAACGCTTGAATCGAAGGTTCCCAAACGTTCTGGGGTCCTCCTGTTCCAGGACCTGATTAAGAAATATCCCCCAAATCCACCTAAGGTCGAGATCAATCCTGAAAAGGATTTGGCTTCGCTTCCTTATACAGGTGGAACAACTGGAGTGCCTAAAGGGGCAATGCTGACTCATCGTAACATAATTGTCCTTCAGGAGCAAGTACGAAAATTCTTTCCTGGATTAGAGGATGGTGAAGAGGTTGCTGTGGCGGTTCTGCCGTTCTATCACATCTATGGTCAGTCTGTGATTATGCTCACTGGAACATTCCGAGGAGGAACAGGCATACTATTCTCCCGACCTGATCTGGACGCAATTCTAGATGCTGTAGAGAGGTACAAAGTGACACTGTTTTACGGTGTTCCGACGCTCTACAATTATCTTGTTGATGAACCTCGAACCAAAAGGGTCGATTGGAAGAGATTGAAATACCTCTTCTGTGGTGCTGACACCCTGCATAAAGATACAATTGACGACTGGATAAGAGCCACAGATAAGCCGATTTACGAGGGTTATGGCTTGACTGAAACAACAGCTGTGACTCACGCCAACCCTCCTGGTAGAAACAAGGTTGGTTCGTTTGGCATTCCCCTGCCAAGCACCCATGTTGCTGTTGTCGATCTAGATACAGATAGGTTTCTGCCACCAGGGGAGACTGGTGAGTTGGTGGCTAGTGGACCACAGGTGATGCAGGGCTATTGGAGACAGCCAGAGCAGAACAAGAAGTCGTTTTTCAAGGCGGGTGGCAGAATTTGGTTCAGGACAGGCGACATGGTGCGAATGGACGATGAAGGGTACTTTTTCTTTGTTGAAAGGACGAAGGACATGATCAAATACAAAGGGCTTTCAGTCTATCCTAAAGAGATTGAAGATGTCTTGTACGACCATCCGAAGGTCAAAGAGGCGGCTGTCATTGGTGTCTCTACGCCAGAAGTTGGGGAGCGTGTTAAGGCGATAGTGGTCCCAGAGACCGAGTATAGGGGAAAAATAACAGAAGAGGAGATCATTAATTGGTGTGAGGGGAAGTTGGCTCACTACAAAGTTCCAAAGTTAGTGGAATTCAGAGGTGAGATTCCCAAGACTGATGTGGGAAAGGCAGACCATAAAAAGTTGAGGGCGGAACTCTTCAGACTGACAGATTGAGTGCAGTCCCTCTTCTGACGCGCACACTGATCTGTACTGAAATCTATGTTCCCAAAACTGGTTTGCTTCACAAAAAAAAGGAGGAGTGAGATAGCTTTGATCGTTCGAGAGCGTTCTGTGTTAGATTATCAAGAGCAGATATCTGATTCATCAAAGCCGAAGTCTTTTGCGATCATGGCGATGTCTCTTATGTTCACTTTGCCGTCTGACGGGTATTGTCCACTTCCAAGTGGATCCTCTGGTCCTGTTATGTCTGCTCGTGCGTCGAATTTTCCTGTTGCAACGGGTTTTCCAAATCCTTCATCCTCAGATCCGAAGGCTGCTGCCGCAGTAGCAATGTCTCTTATGTTCACTTTTCGATCTGAAGTGTCTCCTGGTCCAGTTATGTCAGTTAAGAGGGCGTTGGATGGAGGGAATCCCCGAACATAGTCTTCTCTCAGCTTGTATTCATCTACGATGAAATGGACGTCTAACGGTCCCATGGCTGTTGCAATCTCAAGAACCGCGTAGGAACAAACGTATCTCACCCAAATTTTGCATGTGTCATCTCCCCATGGTCTACACGAATGCATACACTCCCATGGCTCTCCTGTCTCTTTGTTGTTGGCTCCATCGATGAGGCTGGTTGGTTCAATCACTTTGTTACTGGCTGTGGCTGTGGTCAGTATTTGAGGCCACGGCGCCATGAACAGGGGCGACCACTCTACTCCAGTCCAGTATTCAACGAGGAGATCAGTTGGCAGGAACAGGATGGAAGATCCTTTCGGATCGGGTGTTCTTGGTGTGCCACCAGTTGTGTTGAGTGTTCCGAAGTTGTCGTCGGGTGTGCCAGGAATACCGTCAAGACCTGTCAAGCCGCCAAGACATGGGGGCACTCTTACGGTTGCGCTTGATATGAACTGATCATCTAGGGTTCCAGGTAAGCCATCGGGTCCAAAGAAATACGTTCCTGTATTATTGCTCCATGTTGCTATGTCCACATCACCTAAGATAGGCGCTGTGCCATTGCCTGTGAACAACCATCCACAACCATCATCTTCTTCCAGCCACAGAATCCGAACTCTGAAATAAGTCCCAACTCTCGGCGAGAAGTAAACATGGTCTACTCCTTGATAACTCTCCTTGGGTACAGTGAGATCTACCACGCCTGTTTCTTCGTCACGGGAGCTGAAGGTTATGTTTTGCCAGTTGACATTGGGGGTAATGTATGGTGCTCGTGTGGCAAAGGGAACTCCGCCTCCAACCATCCATGAAGTCTTGTCCCATGGAGGGTTTGCACCAAGTTGACCTGCACTGTTGATCGTTGACGTTCCCATAACGACATAACGATGTTCTTGCTCTGGTACCCATTCTGCAGCTACTTCCGCCAATGGTGGGAATATCTCGGGAATAGGTGCTGGCAATACTTTGTCGATGTGGAACATCTTATTCCACCAGCAACTCTTATCGACATGGAATCGGGTGCAATAGACCTCTGGCGGGAAGAATATGTGCCACCAAGAACATGGTGGCGGAACAAAGTCAGGCTGATACGGCTCTGTGCCTACGACTTTATACCACTTGCATGGTTCTATTCTGTCTACGGGTCCAAGCAATGTATCTGGGTTTGGGAACCAATCTGCGCTTGCCACATCCACTGGCGGATCGACGATTATGACTGGCGTTGGTGGCTCTGTTCGCACTTCATCAATGTGGAAATCACGATCGAAACTCTGATCGACATGGAACATTATGGAATTCAAATGATCTGGCCAGAATACATGCCACCAAGAGCATGGTGGTGGAACAAAGTCAGGCTGATACGGCTCTGTGTCTACAACTCGGTACCATTTGCAATACTCGAATCTTGTTATGGGTTCAGGTTCTCCTCCTGGCCCCGATATTTGAATGAACCAGATCGTCTTATCTTCCGGCGGGGGATCTAATACCTGCGTAAACCAGATTATCTTCTCATATTCTGGGGTTGGCGCAGTCACTGGTAGAGCATAGAAACATATTAGTGCTGTCAGCATAATTACCATTGCAATAGATAGCAGCTTCGTCTTTTTCACATGATGTCCTAGACTAACATTTCGCATCTTCTCTTTTCTCCATTCTCTTTCTATTTACGACGAGTATTTACTTACCTAATACACGCTAAAAAGCATTATGGAGAACTGTTACATAGCAAAATCTAAAAGTCTCAAAGCGAAAAGAAGCAGAATTATGTCGTTTCATCACATCCTATGGAAGAAAGAAGAGCATGTAGCATGGATAACATTAAATCGCCCTGAGGTCTTGAATGCACTGAATGGCAAACTGTGGCTTGACCTTAATCAAGCAATAGATATAGCTGAAAAGGATGAAGACATACGAGTGATTGTGATCAGCGGAGCTGGTCGCGCTTTTTCAGCTGGTGATGATGTCAAAGAAGTTGCGAGCTTCAAACGTCTTTCAGAAGTAAGAGAGTTCATTCTCAACTGCGCTGTACCTGCTGTACGGAAGATCATTGAATCACCTAAACCGATAATTGCCGCCGTAAACGGGCTTGCTTATGGAGGCGGTTGTGAAATAGCCATGCTGTGTGATTTGGTCATCGCGTCCAAAAACGCATTGTTCGCAGTGCCTGAAGCCCGCATAGGCGCTTATCCTCCTATTGCAACAACGATAGGTGCGTATCTGATCGGAAAGCTTCGCGCCAGCATGTTAGCGCTGACAGGCGAAGTAATAACAGCCAAAGAAGCAGAACGTATTGGACTGGTAAACATAGTGGTACCAGCTAAAGACCTAAAAAAAGCCGTCATGGAAACAGCAGAAAAAATAACGCACTCAGCACAAACATCAATTGTAGTGATAAAGAAGACCTTGAACAAACGGTTCAAGCATGAAGAACTTGAAGAAGCAATTATGCAGCTGATTGCTCTCTTAGAAGGCGAAGAAGCGAGAGAGGGGCACAATGCTTTCATCGAAAAGAGGTTGCCAAAGTGGATTGTTAGGAAGCAACATCCAACATCGTAGGTTTTCATGTACCAGTTCGTGTTTCCTTGACGCGCGCGCACTCAGAACTAAGTCTTTCTGCTACCTAGAAGAATATTTCAGAAAGGCTTATGAGATTGTGGTTTCAATGTTTAGATGCGCAAAACACAATAGAGAAAGGAGAAAGAAGAATGCATAGACTTAAAAAACATTTTCTCGTAGCTTTGCTTGCGATTGGACTTATGCTCTGTGTCATCCCTAGATTTACCCCGTTGAGTTTAGTCCATGGAGAATCAGGGAACACATCGATATACGCTCCCGTACACCACAATGTCACAGTGTATCGAGACGATTGGGGAGTTCCTCACATATACGCTGAGAAAGTCAGTGACGCATACTACGCCTTAGGCTATGTCATGGCTCAGGATCGAATGTTTGAGATGGACTTATTCCGGAGAGCCGTGGCTGGAAGGCTTTCAGAGATATTTGGTGGAGACATGCTGGAACAAGATATGCTCATGAGAACTCTTGGCATCTACAAAATAGGAGAAGACACGCTGAGTGAGGTGTACGGTCCGATTCCCGAGGACGTAATAGAGAATCTTGAACAATTTGCGAACGGTGTAAACCGTTACATTGCAGAATGGGTAGTACCAGATGACGTTCCTACAGAGTACAGAGCACTTTTTCTTAGCTTTCCATCGCTAACATGGGAAGATCTTTTACCGTACAACTGGACTGCAGCAGATTCGATAGCGATTGCAGGAATGATGGGGTTGCAGCTTACTGACACTTCTGAAGGAGAACTGATCAGAGGTGGACTTATGCAAGCCGAGATGTTAGGTGCGCTTCCAGCTGGAACCACGGATTTCCTGATGCCCACCGGATGGATAAACATGACAACAATTATGCCACCTGACTGCCCCTACTATGAAAGTCTAGGAATTGTCAAAGCGATAACCGACCCATTGAAAAACCTATTTGGCTTGCCTAGTTTTCTCGGAAGTAACAACTGGGTCGTAAATGAGACAATGTCAGCTACTGGTAACGCAATGCTATGTAACGACCCACACCTTGATCTGCAAACTCCAGGCATCAACTGGCAAGTTCACATAAAAACCAACGAGTTCAACGTGATTGGGGTATGCATCCCAGGAGGCCCCGTAGTTTACTCTGGTCACAATGACCACATTGCATGGGGAGTAACCAACTTCATGGCTGATGTCCTCGACTTATACTACTACGTCCTTGATAACCCCTTCCCATTCTGCACTCAGTATTGGTACATAGACCACTGGGAACCCTTAACCGTAAGATTTGAGACAATCCTCAACGTCACAACACCGATAACAATACCTGTATTCTCTACAAGACACGGTCCTTTGCTTAATATTCCAGGCGTCGGAACCTACGCCTTCCGATGGTCTGGACACGAGAAGGGATTTGGAGAGGTTGTGGGCTTCACTCGCGTCATGAACGCCACAAACCTAGCAGAATGGAGACAAGCCCTCAGCCATATGACCGTGATAATCCAGAATTACGTGTACGCCGACAAACTGGGCAACATTGCTTATTGTCCTTCGGGAGCCATCCCGATTAGACACCCCGGCCCGACTCCGCGTGCAACCATGGGCGTCGTCCCAAGCAACGGATCAGCTGGTGAAAACGAGTGGATGGGTTACATACCTCACTCCACGAGTCCTGTTGACTTTCCCTTTGATCCGTGGCCTTTCCCAGTTTCCCTGCCCTATAGTGAAAACCCAAAACAAGGCTTCATAGCCACCGCGAATAACCAGCCTATAGGACCTGGCTATCCGGGCTATCCTTGGCCTGTTTGGATTGGTCCCGCATGTGGATTTGACCCAGGCTACAGAGCAGAGAGAATAACAGAATTGATAACCAGTCTAGCCCCACTGACTATAGATGGCATGATAGCGATACAGGGAGACAGCCTTTCCATACCAGCAAGAAACTTTGTGCCCTACATCCTTGGGGTGTGCGGAGGTGATCCGAATGCTACAATACAGCAAGCTCTTGGATATCTGGCAGCTTGGAACTTCACCGAACTTAGGACCAGTGTCGCGGCTTTGATATTTGAAGTCTGGTACGACAAGTTTGAATACAACACGTTCGCTGACGAGTTCGGACCTTACGGTCTGTTCCCATTCCCAAACGTTATAATTCCTCTTTGGAACATGACACAAACATATCCCACGAATTTCTTCGCTGTCTTGTTCTTCGACGACAAAACTACGCCTTCGCTAGGTCCGGGACAACCTGGATGGGAAACCATGATGGACATCATCAATGCCAGTCTATATGATGCAATAGAATATCTCATCAATCGTCTTGGCCCCAACATGGCAACTTGGCAATACGGAGCACTCCACGTAGTTCAATTTGACCATCCCATGGGAGAGGTTGTGCCGTACTTCAGCGTACCACCCAATCCACCATATGGACCCGGCCCTGTACCATGCGACGGAGGTCCTTACACCGTTGATCCAGGAGGGCACTTCCATAAACTAATAGTTGGCCAGGCTTACCTTTATGTTGACTCAGGGGCGTCTTACAGGGGAATATACGAATGCAAAGACGACTGGGATACTTCCCTAATTCTTGTCCCACCAGGTGAAAGCGGCCTCGTTACTGGAGTCGTTCTTGCACCAATCTTCAGCCCCCACTACGCTGACACGTTCCTAATGTGGCTAAACAACCTGTACACACCATGCTTGTTTAATGACGCAATCATCCAAACCTATTCAAAGATAGTCTTCTACAGATTCCTAGGAGATGTCAACTACGACAGGAAGGTCAACATAAGAGATGTGGCCCTGGCAGCGATTGCCTTTGGTTCCTATCCTGGCCATCCACGATGGCCTGACAACCCATGGATCGATACCAATGAGGACGGCAAAATCAACATCCGAGATATTGCTCTTGTAGCAAAAGAATTCGGAAAAGAAGCTCCAGCTTAGCATCACATGGAGACCACTCCAACTCCCAACGCCCACCTTTTTTGCCCATTGCTACACCAAAAACCAAACTCTAATCTCAAAGATGCACGAGCAAAGAATTCCATGAGGAATAAGCACAGGTGAAAAGACCAAAAATGCGTCATAGATAGTTCAGAATTTTCGTTTTTCTTTTTCTTCCTCTTCTTCCCTGATATTTAGGCTGGCAAAGAGTGCAATCATTACTGCTATGGGAAAGTCCATCAATAATAACGCCAAAGAAACCTGTGACATATTCAAGATTGCGCCAAATAGAATTGAAACAATTAAAACCACTGCGAAAAGAGCTGAGAAACCAACTTCCATCAATCTCATTCTTCTCATGTTATAACGCCTGTTTGACTGTAATATGGAGGTTCTGCATATGCTAGTGTAACACAAGGTAGATGAAGCTTATCATCTATGGATGTGGTCTGACATGGATGTGGTCTGACCCAAGATACTTGATGAAGGCAACCTTGAGCGCCAGTTGGTAGTGTGCGCTTATTTCCTTGCCTTTCGAACTATGGGACCTAAACGCCCAAATTTCATGGCATCACCCATAGAGCCGCTGATGCTGTATTGCTTGGCAAAGTACGCCCTGGTCTGATCCAATTCTCCGGTCAACATCTTGTAGAAGACTTCTTCGGATCCTTTCAACGTTACATTAGGCGACTTGTGCTCTCCCAGATTAAAGGAAGCTTTGCTGTTCTCTGTTTTTATGTAGAAATTATCTTCTCCGTCTATAATGAATTGTATGACTCTATCCCATCCAGCCATCAATCCCTTTGCTTCAGCAACCTCATTAGCCAATCTAACAAACTCTTTATAGCCATCAACTACTCTTCCCATTTTCACATCACCTTTTACCAAAGCTTTAGAACGGAATAGTCGCAAAATCAACATTTAAGTTTTGTTGTATTTTGCATGCGCATGAGAGAAAACTCGCACCCAAACTGCAGACGCATAAATCTGAAGCGAACAAAATCCAAGTTCTCAAAAGATAGGCTACAACAAACCATGCTGTTTTGAGGAGTTATTCCTTGATGACATCAATAAAAGTGAAGAGAAGTGGAATCTGCAATGCCGAAAGTAAAGGTGAATGATATCCAAATTTACTATGAAGTGCATGGCGAAGGCTTTCCGTTGATAATGATAATGGGGTTAAGTGGCAGCACAGACTGGTGGGAATCCTCACTTGATTGCAGAGCTTTCAATGCGCGCGCAGGACTTCATCACAAACAATCCCGACCTTGCGAAGTTAGAATTCGACGGATACTTATGGTCCTATTTCAAATGAAGCTTATATACGTCAATTACATACGTCAACTAAATGCAATGATTGAATTCGACACTTATGAGAGATTACCGCAGACTAGTGCCTACTCTCATATTGCATGGCAAACAGTATGCGCTCATACTTCCAGAGAACGCTTCAATCTTGGCTAAAGCTATCCCAAAAACTGAGCTTGTTTACGTCGAGAACTCTGCCCATGAACTAGTGTGAGAGCTATAGAAAGCCAATAGTGTTTTATTAAACTTCCTCGTTGAATCTTAGAATACTCCCCACGCATATGGGCAAGCATGCTTAGGCTCATTAAATACGAGCTCTACTGTATCTTGTTATCCGCGTTGATAAACTTATAAAATAGTTGAGATAGAAGATACTGTACATGTTGAAGGATGGATATACGTGGTCTTCAAAAGAACGGACATCTGTGAACTTTTTGGGATTAAGTATCCAATAGTTCAAGCCGCCATGGGACCCTTTGTAACAACCCAGTTGTGTGCCGCTGTTTCTAACGCTGGAGGACTGGGAGTCATCAGTCACACAGGCACATTCCTATACCTTAAGAAACGGGACCCAGAGTTTTTCAAGCAAATTTATGATTTTGCCCCAATACTTGTAGAGAGTACCCTTAAAATGGAAGAGGAATTGGGAGTTATAACTATGGAAGAACTACGCAAAGCTAGTAAACTTACGGATAAACCCTTTGGAGTAAATGTGCGTGTGGCTAGGGAACAACCAGACGCAGGATACTTGATAGACTCCATAATCGAAGAGAGAGACAAGGATCCGAAGCTTGCAAAGAATCTAAAAGTGGTGATTACATCAGCAGGCAGCCCCAACCTTTACACTCAGAAACTCAAGGACGCAGGACTAGTCGTTGTCCATGTGGTACCATCAGTTTATCATGCCCAAAAATCAGCAGAAGCGGGAGTAGACGCGGTAGTTGCGTCAGGGCACGAAGCTGGAGGACACGTAGCCTGGGATCCAGTCCACACAACAGTCCTGCTTCCAGCCATAAGAAGAGCAGTGGATATTCCAGTTTTATCTGCTGGCGGATGGTGTGACGGAAAAGGGCTTGTAGCTGCATTAGCTCTTGGTGCAGGGGCCATTTATATGGGCACTAGATTCATTGCCACCAAAGAAAGCGACTTTGCCGAGGGATATAAGGAAGCTGTCGTAAGAGGAAAGGAGAGAGACACAATAGTGACCGCAGGAATTTTCGGCCCCATTAGAGTCCTCAAGAATCAATACTCCTTAAACCTTCAGAGATTACTTGATAGCCTAACAGGCACACTTCAAGAGAAGTCCGAAGATCCAAATATATTGGATGCTAAAACAAAGATATCATGGGCGGATTCGTACAAGCATGGCAAAACTGAAGACGCCCCAGTCTTGACTGGCGAAGTACAAGCGTTAATAGACGACATACCGACAGTAAAAGAACTCATTGATGGAATAATTAAGGAAGCCGAAGAGATCATCACAAAGAAACTACCTCTCCACATAGCATAGAAGCCGCTCCTTTTCTCTATGGACTACTTTTTGTGTTCAATTATCTCACAACCTTGACTGGAACGTATACTAGAGGATGATAAATGAAAAAGGTTGAAAAGAGTTAACCAACTATTACAGCGGATAAATGAACGCA
>CAZCYX010000065.1:0-10485 GCA_964503065.1 uncultured Candidatus Bathyarchaeia archaeon | reverse complement strand
GGTAGCTATTCCGACCAGTTTGTCGTCTTTTACAACGAGTAGTCTTCGTATCTTGTTTTTTTCCATGGTTCTTATAGCTTGGAGAATTGGAGTTTTTTCGTCTATGGTTATTAGTGGTTGGCTCATGATCATTTTCATTTTCACTGTTGAAGCGTCAAGTCCTTTAGCCACGACTCTTTGAAGAATATCCCTTTCAGTGATTATGCCCACAGGCTTTTCTTCTTTTGTTGCAACAATAGAGCCTATGCGTTTTTCTGCCATAATTCTTGCTGCTTCGCGGACTGAGCTATCTATGTCCGTGGTTATGACAGGTGTGGTCATAATACCTTTTACAGTTGATGGGGCTTCTTTTTCTTTCATCACTTTTTCTCCAAAAAAATTATCGTTCGGATGGAACGTATTCTAGCCCGTATGTGGTTTTTTGATTTTGATTAGAGTTGTGCTGCTCTCAACTCCTGAGATCATTCGTATGGTGTCGAAGATAAATGTATCCAAGTCTTCCATTGATGGCACTTCTAATCTTACGAGGAGATCATACTCTCCATATACTACAACTGCCTCTTTCACTTGTGGCAATTTCTTAACGTTTATGAAGACATCCTTGTCCATACCTGGTTTGACCCTTAACAGCACATAGGCGGTAACCATTTTTGCTTCCTCAATCTGTTTTGAAATGCGGAAAGATTTCTACTGCGATTGTATTTATTGATTTACGTATATTCGGTCCTATTGGGGACCCAACTACTAGTTGAGTAATTCCAAGCTTTAATAATTTATCAATTTTTCCAATGCAAACCTCAGGAGTGCCACAGATAGAAAAGGCTTCAACCATTTCAGGTGTTACGTAAGAAAATACTTCTTTCCATTTCCCATGCACGATGGCCTCTCTAATTTTGTTCGAATTCTCTACTGAAATTCCATGTCTTTCCAAGATTATTTCGGGGCATCCTGCGACGATATACGCTACTACTGGAGTGACTGCTTTCATGGCTTTTTCCATGTTTTGCGCCACTGAGAATGAAGTGTATGCTCCAATCTCTAACTCATCCTTCACTTTTTTTCCAGCTTTTTCAGCTCCTTGACGAATGAAAGTTAGTGCAGGTTTAACATCCTTTGGACTGGCGGCGTTTATTAGAACACCGTCACCAATTTCACCAGCCAACATTAACATTTTTGGCCCTTGGGCGCCTATAAAAATAGGAATTGGGCCTGTCATTCGAAAGTTGAGTTTTGCTCCAGCAATGTTGAAGATTTCGCCCTTAAACTCGATGTTCTTTCCTGAACTGATTTCACGAATTATCTGCACTGCCTCTCGAATAGTAGAAATCGGTTTCGTTTGTTCCATATCAACCATCTTCAAGGTAGTTTTGTCTCCGGCTCCTAGTCCACAAATGACTCTTCCTGGTGCTATTTCATTGAGAGAAGCTACTGCTTGGGCTGTCACTACGGGATGAAAAAAGTAGGGGTTTGTGACTCCTGGTCCGAACTTAATTTTGTCTGTATAGGCAGAGATAATGGATAGAGCAACGTATACATTGCGATTGTTGAAATGGTCTGTAATCCAGAGATGAGTGAATCCAGTTTTTTCGGCTTGAATTGCATAGTAAGTCGTTTTCCAATAAAGATCTCGGGGGACAAATTCTATGCCAAATTCGGTCATTTGTCGTATAGCTCCAGCATGCAAGTAAAGTTGCCACTTTCTTTAAATCTTTCTGAACGGAAGAAAAAAAGAGGGGGAGTTTTCTCCAGCCTACATCTCTTTAAGCATTATGACAAGTTCGGGCAATCCAAGGGACTCTATGGTTTCTATTGTTTTTTCTGGTTCTAAAATCATAGTCGCTTCAAGGAGTCGTTGCAGTCCAACTTCTGTGGCAAGTTGATCTCTCTGCCAATAGTAAAGGATGGTCTTCGCCAGATCACTGGGCATCTTCTCAGCATTTGACGAATTCAGGACGATGTCTATCAATTTTTCAGATGCTGTCGTCCAAAGGGAAGTAGGTATTTTTCTCGCAATTCTCTCTAAGGCCACGCACAATCACCAACAGTTGTGTGTTGATTACTAATACTGTTTTGACGAAAATAAGCTTTATGGTGACGAAAATCGTATACGGAATGTTACATTTGGGTATTCTCAAGTCAAGTATAAGCAAAAATAAGTAGGAATCTGCAAAGAAATTCTACGGTTTTCGACCATTTATGTATTCTGAAGTTGCACAATTACGCTAAGATATATACGAAAGATGTATAAATGACGAAGCAAAAATACTTGTTTCCTTAGCAAGGTGATGAAAATTGTCGTTTATCGACGCACTCGATATGAAGATTCTAAAATCGCTTCAAGTAGACGCCCGAAAACCTACAGTTAAGATTGCAAGGGAAGTAAACGCAAATGAAGCAACCGTGCGAAGAAGAATAAAGAAGCTCATTAGGAATGGGATAATAGAGCGCTTCACGGTTGTGCTTGATTACCATAAACTTGGAAGAGTAATCAAGGCCTTTATTGGCTTGCGTGTACAGCCAGCAAAACTAAAGGATATAGTAGACCATCTTTCCAAACATCCCGATATCCAAGTCTTGTATAGAACCAGCGGTGACACAGACATCTTTACCGAAGTTATATTTGAAAGGATGGAAGATCTAAACGCTTTTCTTGAAGAAGAATTGAATTTGGAAGGAATCGTAGGAACTATAGTGACAATCGTGATTGGCCCCTACAAACGTTGTCCATGGACAGGTCTTTAAGGCTCACCTAAACTCACATCTTTCTTTTTGTCAGCTATAAGAACAGTTACATTAGCGATTTTAGCTGGGTGAATCTTAAATCTGAAACCAAACATCGTCTCAAAGTAGCCCAAAAGATAAGGAATTGGAACTACGCAAAACTCAACTCTTATCTCATTCCGAAATCTTCTAAATTTTCCCCAACCCATGATTTCAAGTTCTCTCAAAACAAGAGACCAATTTTCTGGACTCGAAAAATCTACATCTTTGAAAAACGAATTGATAATTTTTCGTTTAAAGGCGGTGGCTCCTGCAGCATTATAGATTTCACGGTTTGTTAGAGCGTGAAATAGATCTACAAGCATAGTCGAGTCCATTATGAGAACTCTTCCTCCTCCCATGCGATAGGTGTATGGAAGCCAGTCATGTAGAGATAGCCGCCTGTAAAATTCCAGAGCAGTGCTAACTGCTTCTTCTTTGTTTCTTACAAAATGTGTTTTCTCCAAGAAAGAGATGTACTTATACAGATCGTCAGATATGTTCAAAGTTATTTTCTTCAATGGCATTCCTCAAGATATTTTGTTCCAGGTAACCGATGTTGAATCTTCTTAAGGCTAAAACTTATGTTTTATCTTTTTCAGTCTTCCTTGAGAAATGTTTTCTTTCCAGTCAAGTCTCTATAGAACGATCTAAAATCTTTGGGACAATCCATTCGAATCCTACTGCCATCATGTGCACTCCTGCAGCTTTTGTTGTACTTTTTATTTCTTTAATGAGTTCGCTGAAAATTTCAATGTTCTCTTCGAATATTGCTTCTTTTCCTCCTTTTTCCTTGGCTTCAAGCAATCTTTGCTGAATTTCATCTGGAACATAGATACCTGGTACAAATTTGACCATCCATTTCATCATAGCTATCGATTTGAAGGGGGCAATTCCAATCAAAACTGGAATGTTTAAATAGGATACAGCTTCCATGAAACGTTTTGCTCGTTCTATATCATAGACACATTGGGTTTGTACAAATTCGGAGCCCATTTTTACTTTTCTTTCGATTTTTAAGATTTCAGGTTCTAGAGGATCGGCGTTTGGATTTGCTGCGATGCCGACGTGGAATTTTGGTGGGTTTTCGATTTTGTTGTTGTTGAGGTCTACTCCTTCGTCGACCATCTTTTTTATGAGGTGTACGAGTGAGGCTGAGTCTAGGTCGAAGACTGGTTTTGCTTGTGGGTTGTCCCCAACTGTTGTGTGGTCTCCTGTGAGTGCCAGCACATTTTTTATTTCTAGGTATCCAGCTGCTAGCAGATCGGAGATTAGGGCTATTCGGTTTCGGTCTCTTGTGGTCATTTGGTAGATTGCTTCTAAGCCTGCTTCTTTTTGGATCATATAGGAGGGGATTAGGGCGTTCATGTAAGCGAATGCTGTGGGGTTATCTGTAATGTTTGCGGCTACGACGTGTCCTTTTAGGATTTTTGCTCCTTCCAACACTTCATGAAGATTTGTTGTTTTGACTGGTTCAAGTTCTCCTGTGAAGACGAATTTTCCCTCGGTTATTTCGCGCATTAGGTTGCTGTAGACTGGTTTTGTCATAGGGTTTCCTCCGTTTTCTCTTCTGTTTCGTTAATTTCGCGTGGAGACTGAGATATTCTGAAGTCTCTTTGTTCTCTGAATTTGGTGAACTGGTCGAGGCGTCCTCTGTCTTTAAGGCGGTTGTATATGAGAACCCAGGCGCAGTCGTTCTTCCAGCCGCCTACTTCGCATTTGCCTTTGGCTTGTCCTCCGCAAGGTCCATTTAGAAGTTGTTTTGCGCATCTGGTTATTGGGCATATTCCGCCGGTTTCGTAGAGGATGCATTCTCCGCAGGCTGAGCATAACTCATAGAGTTTTCCTTGTTCACGGTCTTGTGCTCCTATGAACATTGTGTCGAGGGCTGGGATGATTATGTTGCTTTCGAAAACTTGAGCTAGTGTTTGTGTTCCAGCGCCACAACCCATTGATAAAATGACATCATCTTTGTTTACTAATGGACGTAGTGAAGTTGCGCAAATTTGTCGATCACATTGCCGAAGGATTGCGGCTGTTTTTATATTAATGTCCTTGTTCTCCTTCAGTTTTTTAGCCATCGTTAACACAAGTTTCATCAGGTCTACTTGTTTCTGCCCGCCCTCTTGATAAATGGCTGCACAGCCGTCGCAGCCGACTATCAGAACATTTTCAGCTGATCCAATCATTTTAAGAATTTGTTCAAGGGGTTTTCGCTTCACAACAATCATTTGTCAAGCCTCAGTTGGATGTGGAGTTTTACAAAATGTGGAAAGGACTATTTATTGATTGTCAATTTAATGTGGCAAATCATTTTTATGTCAAAAGAGCATCTCGCATTTTGTTAGTAATGTAGAGAGGCCTAAAACATGAAAGTCAGAGTCAACAGAACCATTTTAGAGTTGACGCAAGGCGATATAACTGATCTGGACACCGATGCCATAGTTAATGCTGCAAACACCGCCCTAACGCTCGGTGGTGGAGTAGCTGGAGCCATCAGACGAAAAGGCGGACCAAAAATCCAAGAAGAATGCAACAGGATAGGAGGCACCCATGTAGGCGGAGCAGTCATAACAACTGGAGGAAACCTCAAAGCAAAATATGTAATCCACGCTGTCGGTCCAAGGCACGGCGAAGAACATGAAGACGCAAAACTAAAAGACGCTACTCTAAACTCCCTAATCCTTGCCGACAAAAACAGCCTCAAAACAATTGCATTCCCAGCTATAAGCACAGGAATATTCGGATTTCCAAAAGACCGATGTGCCACAATAATGCTCTCCACGACAATAGCATATTTGGAAGGTCCCACAAAACTGGAGAAAGTGGTTTACTGTCTCTATGACCAGAACACCTTTGAAATCTTCAAACGTACCCTTCAAATCTTTAATGCAAAAACGTTAGCTTCTAAAGAGGGCTGAGGCATGTTAGTGGACACTCATGCTCATCTTCAATGGGCAAGCTTTGACAAGGACCGGGAAAAGGTGGTAAGTCGAGCCAAAAAAGTGGGTGTGGAATATATAGTGAACATTGGATTTGACGTTGACGGCAGTATAAGAGCCATTGACTTGGCTGAAGAGCACAGAGGACTTTATGCGACCGTGGGTATCCATCCACACAATGCCAGTCAGTTGAATCAAAAGGTCTTGGACAAACTGAGGGAACTCTCTGAAAATCCAAAGGTTGTAGCCATCGGGGAGATTGGACTAGACTACTATCGAAACCTGTCTACTAGACAAGCTCAGATAACAGCCTTTGAAGCCCAACTATCTCTAGCTGAAGAGCTGGAGTTACCAGTTGTGATTCATGACAGAGAAGCTCATGTAGATATTCTTAAAATATTGTCAAAATTCCAAGGAAAAATGACTGTTATAATGCATTGCTTCTCAGGAAGCAAAGAGATGGCTGAACAGTGCGTCAAGTCTAATTTTTATATATCGTTCGCAGGGCCCATTACCTTCCCGAACTCCCACAAACTACATGAAATTGCCAAATGGATAAGCTTGAACAAAATTCTTCTCGAAACCGACTGTCCTTGGCTTGCTCCTCAAGATATGAGGGGGAAACGAAATGAACCAGCCTTCCTCCCTTTTATAGCTAAGAAGATTGCAGAGCTTAGAAGAATCTCTATGGATGAACTGAGCGAAGCAACTACAAAAAACGCAAGAGAAATCTTTCAATTGCCATAGATGCACGCACTGGACATTGTCATGGAAGGGCTATTCAAGCCTCTTTATTATGTGGTATCCAAACTTCGTCTTTACAATGGGCGACATTTGTCCCTTCTGAAGGGCGAAAGCGCCTTCCTCGAATTCCTTCACCATTTTTCCTCTGCCGAAGGTTCCGAGGTCTCCGCCGCGTTTTCCTGAAGGACAGAGTGAAACTTCTTTTGCAATGTTTGCAAATTTTTCTCCTTTTTTCAAGCGTTCCAGAACTGTATTTGCTTCTTTCTCAGTTTTTATAAGGATGTGGGCGCAATGAACTTTGTCTGGCATGAAGCGTGATTATGTTTATTCGTTTATAACAGTTATGCATACGTAAGCGTCTAGCTTCTTTGTTTTGCGAGTTCTCTTACCTTTCTTAAGTTTTCAATGTCGCTTCTTCGTTCGTCCACTGGAGTTTCCAAGATCAATGGTAGCTGTCCTAGTTTGCTGTTAAGGATGTTTCTGAATCCTGTCTCTCCGATCTTTCCCATTCCAATGTGTTCGTGTCTGTCTATTCTTGAGCCAAGGCCTCCTTTAGAATCGTTTAGGTGAACAAGTTTGAGTTCTTCGAGGCCTATTACCTCGTTGAATCTCTGCAGGGTGTGTTCAACGGCTCCGTGTGAGACTAGGTCGTAGCCAGCTGAGAATGCATGGCATGTATCGAAGCATATGCCGACACGTTTTCTATTCTTGATTTTTGAGGCAATGTATTCGATGTCTTCAAAGGAAGAGCCAACACTATTTCTTGTTCCCGCGGTATTCTCTAGAAGAAGAACCACATCGTTCTTCACTGTAGAAAAGGAGTTGTTGATTGCGTCTATAATCTTCTTGGCTCCTTTCTTCTTTCCGTGTCCGAGGTGACTGCCTAGATGGGTGACGACGTAAGGAACATCCAATTCATCTGCTCTATGCAACTCGTCTTTAAGGACCTTAACGGATTTTTGGTAGATGTCTTCTTTTGGGGAGGCGAGATTCAGAAGATATGGTGTGTGAATGAAGACTGGCCAAATGTCGTTCTGTTTAACTTTTGCTTTGAAATTTTCAGTCTCTTTTGAGTTCAATTTTCTGTGGTGCCATCCACGGGGGTTTCTGGAGAACATCTGTAGTGTGTTGCAGTCTCTCTCTACGGCTCTGTCGACTGCTTTGTCAATTGCTCCCATAATTGACAGGTGAAGACCAAGTCTCATTCTTTATCACTTAATTTGAGTGTCTGGTCTGTTTACTCTTTGAGATTTATAGGTTCATTCGTCTTTTGAAGTAATCGCTTATTGGCTTGTAGGCTAGTGCTTCTTCCCTCTTTTTTCTTCACATTACAAGAGTACTCGTTTGGAGACAACAGAAATGAGTTAAAAACTGCGCGCGCTAAATGTGGCACCAAGAACGAAGAAGGTGCCGAAGATTACGTTAAGTGTGGGGCAAGTTTAGAGATTCCACGGAAGAAGGGATTTGAAAAACGTGTTGAGTGTCTCGACTATGACAATGCGCGCGCGTTACTAACAGCTAAAATCTTTGAAGCTTTTGTTTTAAGCTCTTATCGTTTGCTTCCGACATGTGCTGTTGACATATCTTCCAGCTTCCACCGCGTTTTTCCAGAACTCCCGTCCATCGTACGTCTTTCACGCCCCAAGGCTTTCCATCAAATTCTCCTTCATCGTCCACTATCGCTGAAAACCAAGCTACCTCACCAGTCTTTGAAATCACAATTCTTAGGTTTCTGATATCAAATCCTTTAGCTTTGTTTCGTGGATCCATCCACCTATCCAAGAATTTTTCAAACTGGTCCCATCCTAGGACGGTGCTCTTAGAGTCTGGATAATAAGTGAAGAAGTCATCATCTTTTGCAAAGATGCTTTCAAAGAGTGCTCGATCTTTGGTTAGAGCCCATCCAAAGGAATCGTGGAGTATTTTAGTAATTTCATGCTCATCTTTCGTCTTATCTGAACGGGGCATATCCAGTCAACGTGATAGCATCTTTTCCAACTAATAACATTTTCGCGGAAGTTACTGTAAACAAGCAGGGTTTTTTGGTTGGTTGGATTAAAATTTAATCCCAAACCCAAACAAAAAAACTAAAGTGTCACTTTCTATTCACATGAATATGCAGTGAAATTAATTGTCTGCTGAAAAGATTTGTTATGTTATTATGCCTTTTTCCAAGACTACTGATGAACATACCGAAGAATATTGGATAAGACATTTTGAAGATTATCTGAAACCTCTTATTGAAGAATGCCCCAATATCAGAGCAAATAGATCAGAAGCTTTGCATGGCGACATCTTAAGGCAGATTATTACAAATCTCGTTGTTTCTCCTGTTGTGGTTGCTGATCTAACAGATGCGAATCCCAACGTTTATTGGGAACTTGGGGTTCGGCAAAGTTTCAAGAACGGTACGATTACAATTGCGGAAGAAGGGACGAAAATTCCTTTTGATTTGAGCATAAAAAGCGTCCTTTTCTATTCCAATAATCGATTAAAAGATATTGAATTTCGTAGAAGATTTAAGACCGCAATAATGGACTGCATAAATCATCCTGAAAAACCAGATAGCCATGTCTTGGAGACAATTTCGGGCAGAGGAACTCTGTTTGAAATCTTTAGAAAGGATGAAACAAGACGGAGAGTGCAGGCTCTTGTTTCTGAGAATGAAATGAATAAAGGCATAATGAAAGAAATATATCGTACAATTGATGAAAACAAAAACAAACCTGAAGCAAAACAAACTCTCACTGTTAGAATGCAATCTTGTGCGATTCAACTACTTGTTACCAGTCGTTATTTAGACAAAGACGAAGATTTTTATAGATATCTTGTCGCCACACTAGGCGAGATTAGCAAGATAAATACTGAGCTAGATCAATGGCAGAGATCACCCGACCCAGCTGAAAGGTGGTTTGAGAAAAACAAAATAGTAATTCAAACAAGATTCAATAATTATAGTGCGATGCTTTCCAGTTTGTATAAGGAAGAATGCGCAAGCATGATGTTTTAAGAGTTGCAATTCTTGGTGTCCACGTTTCTCGTTCATTTCTGAAATACTTGGCAAATAGCAAAGCCTCTTCGTTGATCAAAGTCTCCATGCTCTGTCTCTTCCCAACTTTGATTCTTGGAATTTCAATTGAAGGAGGATTTCCAATTTCTTCATCAATTCTCTCGTTGTGTGTGCATTAAAACTTAGTACTTGAGCTCAATCAAACCTGACTGCCACTATCAAGCTCTCAGGAGCGACCCCCGTGTCGCTCACAACCCAATCGTGCCACTCAAAAGCACTAGGTGGATTCTCTGTGTGTGCATAAGATTTTTATCATAATCGAGATGCAGAAGAGAGCCTAATATTTTCCTCTCTTCTCTTCTATAGACTAGCCCCTACACATGCACACACCAAAAACTATTGAAACATGGTTATCAAGTGATATCATAGAAAAGTCGTCCAACAGAACCCAAAACAGTGTCTATTTCAAGATCAGACTGCTGAAACCAAACATTCCTTCACCAGTTGATAACGATAACCAAAATTTTTTCCCAGACATTGCCAACAGAGAGACTCTACACAATTAAATCTGTTCTTGTACCCATAAACTCATCTTTTTTCTCTCCCCCCTCTATACTAGACCTAGACAGACAGACAGACACAAACGCTTCTTAATACGCTTAAATAAACGTCCCCCATTAATATCCAGTCTCACCCTCACAAACAATCACAGGAGAAAACCATCAATGTCAAACGTCCTCATCATCGGCGGAGGAATAGCAGGCATCACAGCCGCCTTAGACCTCGCAGACCAAGGACAACAAGTATACCTAATCGAAAAAGAACCCTCAATCGGAGGACGAATGGCACAACTCGACAAAACCTTCCCAACCCTAGACTGCTCAATCTGCATCCTAGCCCCAAAAATGGTCGAAACCTCCCGCCACCCAAACATAAAACTCCTCACATACTCAGAAGTCAAAAGCATCCAACCCACAAACAACAAAAAAACATTTCAAGTAAAGATAACCCAAAAACCCCGCTACATAG
>CAZCYX010000064.1:0-10525 GCA_964503065.1 uncultured Candidatus Bathyarchaeia archaeon | reverse complement strand
TCCATTTTCTTAAGAAGACTGCTTGGATTATAGCGTGGCGGAGGACTAGTAAACTTATCCTCCCGAACTATCCTACTCAATTGAAGCCTCTCCCCTTCTTTTAAGGTAGGCAGCTGCACCTCTTCAGCCCTTACGTATGGTTTATAAAATTGCATCCAACCCTCCTTCAAAATCTGTCTTCCCCGCAGATAGAAGCAGTGACCGTTAACTAGTATGTAAACCTTCATACTTTGCTTGATCGCTGGCTCTCCAAAAGCTGCCATGAAACGCCTAACAATAAGGTCCCAAAGTTTCTTTTCTAGATTGCTTAACTCGGTTTCTGGTAGGTTACCCGTTGGATAGATTGCTGGGTGGGCTGGATCCTCCTTTTTTCCTTCTCTTGGTTTCAATTCTTCCTTTTCTAAAAGACGTGATGCCAGATTTTTGTAGACTGATCTTTGGCTCAGTGCTTTAAGTATTGCTTTATAATTGATCACTGGTGGAAGTTTTTGGCCACTGGTTCTCGGGTAAGAGATCAATGCTTGAAGATATAGCCGTTCTGCAATGCCCATGGTTCGTCTCGGTGTGTACCCAAACAGACTGTATGCTTCAGTTTGCAGTGCACCAATGTCAAAAGGAATCGGAGGTTTCGCCTGAAATCTCTTAACGTCGATCTTTTCTATTTCGCCTAGTTTTCCTTTACACTCTTCAACGATATCGTCTGCTTCTGTTCTTTTCTTAATTTCCTTTCTCTCATATTCAACTTCATAACTGGAATCTTCTATCTCAATTTCCGCTTTTATCTCCCAGTACGGCGTTGGTACAAAACATCCAATCTCCTTTTCTCTTTTAACCAAAAAACGCAGAGTTGGACCTTGCACTCTTCCAGTGCTTAGCGTTGCATATCTTCCACTCCAGTGCTTCGCCGCTATAGTCAATGCCCGAGAGAGGTTCACGCCGAAAAGCCAGTCTATCTCATGCCTAGCCTTTCCAGCCTCTATCAAAGCAAAGTTCAGATGAGGAAGAAGCCCCTCGTAGGCTTTCTCCAACTCGCTCTTTATTAAAGTGGAAAACTTCATCCTCTTAGCTACGCTTTCCTTATTTCCACAAGCATACTTTAATATGCAATATCCAATAAGACTCCCCTCCAAGTCATAGTCGCACGCAACAATGAATTCATCTGCTTTTTTTGACAATTTTGAAAATGTATTAATCCAAGCCTTAACCTGTTTTGCGCCTCTCTCTGCAAAATGCCTTGGTGCCCATTTAAAGTTAAAAATTGGATAATAATTTCTTCCTCCTCCTTCATGAGCCACCGTATATAAATGCCCAAGAGCTGTAGCCACTACAAGCTTTTTGTTTCGTTGGGCAATAAAATATGGTACCCCGTTTTCCTCAATCTTTTGAGGCTTGCCCTTCAAATCAAGGGCTTTTGCTATTCGTTGTGCTGCATCAGGCTTCTCTGCGACAATTAAAGTGTATTTTTCCATCTGTATCTTTCCTTCTCTCAAGCATATACAGAAGTTATAAATAGTTTGCGACTTCTGTAATTTGGCGTTTAAGAGGAGTGATATTGTGCCTCAGCGAGTTATTTGCCATGAATGTGGTGCTTTGCTCTATGAAGGTGGAGATCTAAAGCCCCCAGATGAAATCATTCAACAATATGATGGCAAGTGTCCAAAATGTGGGAAAAAGTTATCATTTATCCCAAAAAAAGTAGAAGTTAAATCTGCCGAGTAAACAACCCTTACTGAAAGTTTAGTATGTATGTTGATGGAGGCAAATCCATTGAAGAAAACTCCACAGAAAACTCATCTCCACAAATTTCACGTTCAAAAAGGTCGAATGGATGTCTTCGCTGAGTTTGAAATGCCAATGTGGTATAAGGGAATAATTCCAGAACATCTTGCAGTGCGAAATAATGTTGGAATCTTTGATGTTACCCATATGGGTCGCATGCTCGTTTCTGGACCTGAAGCGGAGATTTTTCTAAATTTAATAACAACGAATGATGTTTCTGCGTTAACTCCACTTTCTGCTCATTATTCAACCATGTGCAACGAGCAAGGTGGCATAAAGGACGATTTTGTTCTGTCAAGACTGGAAACGGAAAAGTTTTTTATGGTTTATAATGCAAGCAACAGAAACAAAGATTACGACTGGATTGTTACCCAATCTCATTCTTTTGATGTGGACACTGAGGATGTTTCAGACAACATTGCTATGTTTGCAGTGCAAGGCCCAAAGGCTGAGCAAACGTTACAAAAAATATCTAGCAAAGCCCTTAGCGAAATAAAGCGGTTCAAATGTGGCTGGACAGAGTTAGCTAGAGTTACAACGTTTATCTCAAGAACTGGCTACACCGGCGAGGATGGCTTTGAAGTCTTTGTCTGGGACACCACACTAACTAGTCCAGAAAACGCTGTAAAGGTATGGAATGAACTTTTAGAAGCTGGTAGAGAATTTGGAATTGAACCTTGTGGTTTAGGTGCTAGAGACACCTTACGACTAGAGGCCGGTATGTGCTTATACGGCAATGACATCGATGAAGATATTACGCCTCTAGAAGCTGGATTAGGTTTTGTGGTCAAACTCCAGAAAGGAAATTTCATTGGCAAAGACTCTTTGGTAAAACAAAAAACAGAAGGAGTAAAACGGAAGCGTGTTGGCATCTGCATGTCAGAAAGGGGTGTCCCCCGCCCCCACTATGAAGTGTGGAAGAATAAAGAGAAGATAGGGGTAGTAACAAGCGGAACCTTCTCTCCCATCCTAAAATGTGGCATAGCTATGGCATACGTCCCTACAGAATATGCAATTAAAGGTGAAGAAGTTATTGTAAAGATAAGAGATAAGTTTGCGAAGGGAAAAATCGTTGAATTTCCTTTCTACGACTCTGTAAAATATGGTTCTCGAAGAAAAACATGATGAATTTGCCTACGAAATACAGAAGGACCTTATTATTCCAAAGAATGTGAATGCCTCTTGATTAAAATAGACTGTGTCGTAGCTGGAATAACAGATTACACTCAAAAGAGTCTTCATGAAATCGTTTACTTGGAACTCCCATCAGTTGGACCATTTTAGAAGTCATTCATGAAATATAAGTAACCTTTTCCTCTTCGATTTTGCGTGTTTTCAGTGCATGAGTTTCTCTTTCTTTTGCAATTTTTTTCATTCTTTCAATGATTTTCCTTGCCCTTTCTATCTCTTTGTCTATGCCGCTTGAGTCGATTTTAATTTCTAAAATTTTCTGCAAAACGGCAAGCACACCTTTCGCTGCTTTTGGATCAGGTAGATAACCACTGGTCTCCCCTAAAAGGCAGAGAGCCCTCATCTTCCTAAACTTCGCTAACCCTAAGAGTAATCCTGCTGTCCCAACAATTGGATTTCCAGAAGGGCTGGCTATAGCCTCTGCCTTCAAAGCTTCATTTAATAGTGCCGAATCCGTAGACACTGCCACAACTTTTGGTTTTTCTTCGGCTTCTTTCCGATAACCTCCAATTGTTATGACTGTTTTCACTCCATATTTTTCGGCAAAATCAAGTATACTATCAGCTACGTCATATTGACCCTCAATCGTTTGGGCTTGACTATCTCCAGTCAGAAAAATTAGGTCGTGCTTTCCAGTTTCATTCTTCCAGTAGGAAAAAAGGCAGTGAAGGAGTCTTACGCTTCCCTCTTGGTTTACAAGCACATAATATGGGAAATGAGGGGAATATAATTTGGCAAGGTGTTTGGCATTCAATTGCCTGACTAGATATCGTGTGGCTATTCTTCCAACCATACCAAGCCCTGGAAGACCTTCAATTAGCACCGGATCTTTCAGCTTAACCTCTGTTATTTTTTCTATTACCGTCTTTTTCATCTATAATCTAGACTCCGTATTGCTTGCCGATATTTTGCGTATTTGTCATCGGGTGAGAACTTGGCTGGGTGAGGTATGTGTACTTTCCCTCCACAATATGGGCATTTATCCAGCCTTAAAGTGTATTTCTTGCATTTATCACATTTTCTAAGTAGCCAAACCATTATTTTTCCCTAATAAATGTGCCTTGTCCTCCAGCTTCAGTTATGTTCTTGATAACCGTGTTTACTGCTTTCTCTATAATTTTTTCTGCTCCCTTGTAGTCCTGTGCTGAGACTACTATGCGATATTTGGGCGGTGCAACTACATAAACTTCAATTTCGGCATTTTTTGGTTGAATCTTTTGGGCGCTCAGCAAGGCTTCTCGAATGGCGATGACCCCATTTGATTTTGTGCACTGAAGGTTTAAGATTCCTTTGACCCTTACCATAGGAAGCTTAATTTTTTCTTTTGCAACTTCTTCTAGGATAATGGCTATGTCTTCGGGTATGCCAGTCTTTATTAGAACTCCAGCTCCTTCTCTTGCAGCTTTTTCAAGTTCTTCATGTATCTCCTCGAATTCCTTTTCCAATAAAGGCTCTATTTTTTTGTAGAATTCTTCTATGGGCATTTTTAGTTTCTCAGAGGCGGTTCGTAATAAGGTGTCAGCCTTCCTTTCTTTTTTCCAAGAAAGAATTTTTTCTTTTCTTTCTCTTTTTGTGACTCTTCTTAGTGAGAGATCGACATGTTCTTTTTCTGCGTCGACGCGTAAGACCTTTAGCACTACTTTCTGTCCTTCACGTATGAAACTGCGAATATTTCTCACCCAAGATGAAGAGACCTCTGAGATATGTAATAGGCCTTCCTTTTCGTATTCGTCTAAAGTGACGTAGGCACCATAATCTGTTATTTTTTTGATTGTGGCGATTACGAGGTCGCCGATTTCTGGCCATCCGGTTTTTCTAAACTTCATTTTTCCCATCTGCTAATCAAGTATAGCCACGATTTCTCCTTTGATTGACGATTTTCCTCCTGAGGGTTCAGCAAGGGTTGCTCCACAGATGTTGCAGTGGACCACGCTTGTGGTGTGGTCGAAGACGACTTGTTCGTTTCCACAGTCAGGGCATTTCACTCTTAGAAATTTGCTTTTGGGTTTTGGTATGAGTTTCTCCCAATCGCTCATCTGGTTTCGCTCCTAGTCTAAAGTCAGTTTTCCTAGGCGCATTCCTTCTTTTTGTCGTGTGTAGCCGCAGGTTTTGCATTTTAGTTTTAGTGTTTGTTTTTTGGTGGTTTTGGCGAATTTTCGTTGGCGAGCGAATTTTTGTCCTCCATATCCTTTCTTTTCGCGTAGTTTGTGGTGGCGTTCTCCTTGTGCTAGGGCTCGTCTTTTACCGGCCTTATAGAGGGTAATTGTGTGTGTTTGGTGAGTTTTACATTTTGGGCAGTATGTTGTGATTTCTTTGGGTGCTTTCATTGTGATCACTCGTAACTTGGTATAGAACAGCCCGCTTAATTAATATTTAAACGCTTCTGAGCTTATCTGTCCTTTGAGCTAACAGTATAATCAAACCTTTGTTTTAATTAAAACCTCAGTCTGGTTTATAGTTCATCTTCCCTTTGCCAGATGAGAACGTGCAAGTAAAATTGAATCTCTCAAAAAATGTAGATTTCGATTAGTTTGAGGTTTAAAGTAGCAATCCAATAGGCACCCGTTGCAACTAAACGAGCTGGTTAAATTTCTTAAAATCTCAGTGTTGTCTTCAATATCGCTTAGCCGAACGTTAAATGGTTTCAACTCTTGGCATACCATAACTCTTCCATCGTTGTTTAGGGTTATTGAATGTTTGAAAGGTTGGCAAACCCATTTTTTACCATTACAGAAGTCAGGGACTCTCGCTAAATACTCAAGAGTGGGTACAATAGGAGCGCCTCGGACTTTTAAATTAGTTAGGTTGTCGCAGATTGGTTTCACTTCGTTAGCTTTGGGTAGTAACTCGTCACATTTGGAACTGAAAAATCCATTCATCGATTGAACTATTATGGGATTGTGCCAAAAACCAAATTTGTCGCACATTGAAGTTATGTTTAAAATTTCTTTTAGATTCTTCTTGGTCATTACTGTGATTAGGGTTACCATGATGTGTCTGGCAAATTCTTGAGCGATTTTAATGACTTTTCTTGAGTGTTTGCCGAAGTCGGTTAGGCTGTCAAGTGAGGCGCAAAATCCGTCTAAACCTGATTTTAATAATGTTTGGATTAAGTCGTCATCGATGAGGGTGGCGTTAGAGACGAGTGAGACGGAGATGCCTTTCTTGGTGATGTGCCGAATTATATCTGTCAGATCGTCTCTCATTGTTGGCTCTCCTCCAGTTAGACTTATGTGGGCGCATCCATGTTTTGCCAAGATGTCTATTTCGTTACACCAGTCTTTAAGATCTAAATCGTTGAACTTTTTCTTCCATACATTGCAGTATTCACAGCGTAGATTACAGTTTCTTGTTACGAAGATGTTTGCGAAGCTCCACCTGCCCAATATCAAGTGCTTTGTGTAGTTCCAAACTTTAGAAAGTTTTTTAGTTTCACGATTTAGAGGCCATGCGCTCATCTTTCTTCCCGTGTTTTAAAGGTGTCTTTGAATGGTATGGGTCTGCTATTGAACATTAATCTTTAATAATTTGTGGGTTTTAGGGAGTCTAACGTTTTCTGTGGTTATCGCAAAATCAATATTTGTGCATGGTATTAAGGTTATATGTGATGAAGAGACGTAGTTCACGTAAAGGGGTACGTGTTTCTAAGCGTAATCTTAAAGCAAAGGTTATGCAGAAAGTTAGGGAGGGTGTTTTTGATCGTAATCCTTTGCTTGGTACGCCGCATATGGTGGAGTGTAAGGGTTGTGGGTGTCTGCAGAAGGTTACGTATCTCAAGTTTTTGAGGTCTGGGAGATTTGAGTTTGGGAAAACAGAGACAGTTGAGGTTGCTTATGCGGCTCCGACTTTGTTGGGATTGAGTTATAGTTCTGAGAGTGTGACGCCTTTGCTGATTCGGATAGAATGTAGGAGATGTGGGGCTAAGATTTCGTGTTGTCCTACGAGTGTTGAGTATTTGATGTTTACGGCGAGAAGGCGGGTTAAGTCAGACCAAATCTATGTATAGTGATGGGTGTGTGAGGATTCGTTTGTGTGTGCGTGTGTGAGAGCCTCTCTATAGACGGAGGAGAGACACAGAGACGGGTATAGCCTCATCTAAGGGGGAGGGGTGTAATACTTCTTTTTGGATTCGGCTATCTTTTGGAGGTGGAGTTTGTGGGCTTCTTTTTGCCATTTTTGGTGCCAGCTCTTCCATCCGGTTTTTACGAGGTTTTCTCTGATTTCGATTTTTTCTGCGATCCATTCTAGGATGGTGTAGAAGCGGTTTTTGTTTTGGGTTTCTAGTTTTTCTCGTGGGATTCCTACTTCTATGCACCATTCGATGAAGCTTTTTTCGATTTTTTCTTGGAGTTCGCCTGTGATTTTTGTTTTTTCGACGTGGAATCCTTTGTTTTGTAGGTAGTTTCGTATGGTTGAGAGGACGTATCCTGAGCAGACTTCGAAGTAGGTTTCCTTGTCAGGTTGCATAACTTCAACGAATTCTTCTGCTATTTTGACGGCTTCGTCTAGGTATTGTTTGTTTTCGAAGTTTGGGGATTGGAAGGCGGATGTTGGTATTCGGCGTTCCATGTATTTGCGTTCGGGAAGTTTTAGGGCGCCGATTATGACGCCTAGGATGAGGTCTCCCCAGCCTGCGTCGTCTATGAGAATTTTCTTTTTGTAGACGTAGGGAGCGAGACCCATACTAAAAGTGATTAAGTTTCAACGTATTAAATCCTTCTTTGTTTCAAGTGTGTGAGTGTGTGGAATTTTTCTCTGTAGAGGGCATGTAAGGACTGGGATTATAGAAATTATTAATAGTTAGGTATGTTGTTTAGGTTCAGATTGTAATTTTAGGGAGGTTTGGTGTTTGAAGACTTATTTGAAGATTTGGTTTAGTAGTGAAGGAGCAGGTCCAACGATAGTGGCTGAGAAGTTGCGGTCTATGGGTTTTGAGCCGATGAGAGGGCAGCATGATCACGTGTATGATTGGGGTAGAAAAGTAGGTTTAGAAGATATACTGCAGATTGCCACTGCTGTCCACGAAACTTTGAAAGGATTAAACGTCCTATACACACTAGAGACCATCTGATCTTCACATACTTCTTTTCTCTGTGTTGGTAACACAGTAGGAAAATTTTGGTTATCATTCAACTGTGATTGAAACAACAATTCTGATTGGCAAATTGTGATATTCCATCCACCGATCTTATGGTAGGTTTCTAAAAGTGCGCGCGCAAAGTTAATTTTTGGCTTTTCATTCGTATCTATAGGTATCAATCTGATGCAACAATCACATGAAAAAGAGAAGGCAGAGGCAACAATCAAGAAGCATTTGGATTCAGAGAAAGAAAAATTTAGAGAACACATCAAAGGAAAAGAAAGCAAGTTTTTGTTCGTGTTGTTGCAGTCACTAAACTATATGGTTGGAAACAGGCTATTAACCGAACGAACTGGTTTAATTGACAGAATCGACATTCCAACCTACAGGGTTTTCGTTTCTCTGAAAGCTATGCTTGATGTCGTTCTGAGAAATAGGATATCCGCGGTGCAGGAGGTTGACAAGGATGAATTCTTAAACATTTTCTCGACTTTCAAAGACCACTTTAAAATAGGGTTTCTTTCACACATGCTTTTCATACAAAGGGCATACAACGTTCAAAAAATAAGGGTCAAAAATGGATCTATAGAAGGCATTCAAGAGCACTCAGAATTCTATGAGGCAATCCAAAAATGGGTTGATACAACTGGCCTAGATCCAGATTGGATAAATTGGTATTTTAGCAAATTCCACAAGAAGAGAACGAAAGTTGGAAGTTTACTCCAGAACGAGTTCAAAAGAACCTCTTTCGTTAAACTGGATGACCTAACGAATATCTCAGAATATTTCAAGGGCGTTTCTGAGGAACACCTCCAGAAAGAATGGTCGCTTGATAACATGCGGTTTTTGTATATCAAGCGAAAAACACTCAAGAAGACATTCTTGAGGCACATGAGTCAAGAAGATACCGAGAAATGGATTAGGATGCTTGAATACAAGCCTGGGAGAGATTTCTACAAGTCACCCTTGGTCCGTGTCAAGTTCAGAGGGCAGAAAGTCTATACTCTGATAACTTCAGTATTTGCACCTTCGAATCATTTTTGGGGTGCATGGATATCTGATCTCCTCTTAGATAATCCGGAACTTAGTGCTAGAGGAACATGGGCCAGTCAATATGGAATTGCATTTCAAAACTACGTGGATTACAAGTTGAAGCAAAGTGGTCTGCCAGTCTTGAATTTAGGGAGCCGAAAACTCACCATACATGAACACCCTGAAATTCAGCCTTGGTTGGACAAGTTGTCACAAAAGAAAGGATTTGAAATTGATAGAATAATTAAATGTAGGGATGTTCTCTTCATTACTTCTTGCAAAACTACAGGTTTCCTGTACGACAGAAAAGTTATCAGAAGAGGTGTCTTCTGGTCCAGAGATCAACTGGAGCGAAGAGTAGAAAGAAATCTGCAAGACATGAAAGAGATATCTGTCATAACTGATTGCATACGGTCTTGTGAAAAAGTGAGAAAACGGCTTGATCTATCGGCGAGCAGATTTGTGGCCGTGCTCCTTACGTCAATGCTGGAACCTTTAAGTATTGATGAAGTTCAGATGTATTATTCCAAGAAGAAGATGAGCCTATCCAATACATATATCGTTACAGTGCCACAATTCACAGATATAATAAGATCCATGTGCACGTAATTGGAACGCGTACAGTATAGTGGTTGGGGAGGTTGTTGATGTCTATAATTGTGATTAATAACTATTTCAAACCAAAATATCGATGTAGAGCATGCCAGATAGTCGCAACATTTGAAGACCTCGATAGGGAATGCGAATTATTCTATTACACAGAGATAAATGAGGTGACGACCAGAGTTAAAAAGGGGAAAGCTGAAGCTGTAGTGTTATCTGGATCTTCAGCCCATGTTGAGAAAGCTACGAATTTGTCGAAGTACAAACTGGAGATTGATTTCATCAAGTGGATGAAAAGCAAGACAAATGTCCCATTACTTGGAATATGTTTTGGGCATCAATTGATTGGCAAGGCTTTTGGTTCAAAGATAGGCGAACTTACAAAGCCCCGAAAGGGATTCAAAGCTGTGAGAATTTTGGAACCTAATGACCTATTTTCTTCATGGAGGAGAGGAGAAAAGATACTTCTCTGCAAATCCCATAGTGATTTTGTGGAAAACCTTCCAGTTGAGTTTACGTTGTTGGCCAGATCAGAGGATTTCAAAATCGAAGCTATGAAGCACAACTATCGACCTATTTATGGTGTTCAAGCCCATATAGAACGAAATTCCGAAGAGTGCAAAGATGGGCTCATAATTCTTAAGAACTTTGTCAAGAACGTGGTTGATGCATTCACGTAGCAAGAGCACTGCATGGGGCGGACACAAGACACAATGCATACATTTGACACTCAAGGTGCCCCGAGCAGCAGAGTTGGTGGGGCTGGGGAGATTTGAACTTCCGTCCCGAGCGCCCGAGGCTCAGAGCCTAGACCAAGCTAGCCGACAGCCTCCTTTCCAG
>CAZCYX010000063.1:0-10527 GCA_964503065.1 uncultured Candidatus Bathyarchaeia archaeon | reverse complement strand
CCCGATTACGTACCCTTCATGAAAATGGCAGGAGCAATAGTTACAGACAAAGGAGGAGTTACCTGCCACGCCGCAATAGTAAGCCGAGAGTTAGGCATACCATGCATTGTCGGAGCCGAGAATGCCACTAAACTAATGAAAACCAACCAAGGATACACCGTTGATGCAAGAACCGGTGTCGTATACGAAGGAATTATAAAAGAACCACAAGAACCAGCTGCACCAGCATTGCCAAACGCAGCAAACACTACAACTGTGCTTGAGCAAGCTCCTATAACCGCCACAAAAATATACATGAACCTCGGCGTCCCAGACATGGTCGAGAAATACAGAAACCTGCCCTTCGACGGAATAGGACTTATGCGTATTGAGTTCATACTTGCTAGTTACATAAAGGAACATCCGTTATACATGCTAGAGAATGGGCGAGGAGACGAGTTTATTGACAAATTAGCCAAAGGAATAGCCACTGTAGCAAGGGCTATACAACCACGCCCAGTAGTGGTGCGGTTCAGCGACTTCAAGACAAACGAATACCGAGATTTAAAGGGCGGAGAAAAATATGAAATAACCGAAGCAAACCCAATGCTTGGCTGGCGAGGAGCAAGCAGATACATAAGCCAATGGTACGAAAAAGCGTTCAGACTTGAATGTAAGGCAATCAAAAAATGTAGGGAAGAATGGAAACTCCAAAACGTATGGGTAATGCTTCCCGTCATAAGAACAGTTTGGGAAGCCAAAAAATGCCTATCAATAATTAAAGAAGAGGGACTTGAGAGTTCGAGAGACTTTCAAACATGGTTTATGGCAGAGACCCCATCTATCGCTATAATGGCAGATGACTTCTCTGAACTGTGCGACGGCTTCTCCATCGGCTCCAACGACTTGACACAAGGCATCCTACTCATTGACCGCGACTCAGAAAGACTAGGTCTTATGGGATACTTCGACGAGAGAGACCCAGCCATAAAACGTATCATTGCCCACCTTATCAAGGTAGCCCACCAACATGGACGCACCGTTTCCATCTGTGGAGAAGGCCCCTCAAACCTTCCAGACTTCACTGAATTTCTTGTTCGATGCGGAATTGACAGTATTTCGGTAAACGCAGATGCCGTTGTTCGTACACGGCAACTAGTGGCAAGCATCGAGCAAAAGATTCTGCTTGAACGATTGGCTGAAACGCTTAGAAACAGTGGCAAAGCAGAAAGACCTAAACAAAACCGTGAATGGCTCCCAGAATGGGAATAAACGCCCAAAATAGCCTCTAATAACCTTTCGATATTTTATAATTCAGTGGCAAATCCAAATGGAAACAAAGACCTTTGACCTTGAAGAGAAGCGTTTAGAAGAAGAAATAATAAAACGAGAAGCCAAACGGGTCCTCATACAACTCCCTGAAGGATTAAAGGCTGAAGGACCACGTTTAGCATCAATAATTGAACGGGCAGGAGCCATCGCAATCATCTCAGCCGACCCCTGCTACGGCGCCTGCGATTTGGCAACATTGGATGCCAAGAATCTAGGCGCTGACCTAATAGTCCATTATGGGCACAGTCCAATAGCCAAAGAAGGACGGACACAAGTTCTCTACATCGAAGCTAGAGCAAAAATCAGTCTTGGGACTGCTGTGAGAAAGGCAATACCTCTTCTGGAGAACTGGAGCAAGATTGGATTAGTGACCACGGTTCAACATGTTCACACACTTGAGGAAGCAAGAGAACTGTTGCTTAAATCAGGGAAAACCGTTGCCGTTGGAGATGCAGGACATGTAAAGTATGCTGGTCAAGTAACGGGGTGTGATTATACTAACGCTAAAGCCGTCATAGAGGAAGTTGAAGCGTTCCTTTTTGTTGGAGGTGGTAGATTTCACGCCATTGGTGTAGCATTAACCACAGCAAAACCCACAGTAGTTGCTGACCCCTATGAAAGAAGAGCCTACAACATTGACGAAGAAGTTAGAAAAATAATCCATCAGAGGTGGGCTAATATCTGTGAGGCAAAGGAAGCCAAACAATTTGGTGTACTGATTGGATTAAAAAGTGGCCAAAGAAGACTTGAGTCAGCAATGGCAATAAAAGAGAAACTTGAGAAAAACAGGAGAAACACTACACTACTCACACTGAAAGAAATCACATCAGAAGCGCTTTTACAATTTCCCCACATAGGAGCGTTCGTAAATACCGCTTGTCCACGAGTATCTATAGATGACCAAACAAGGTTTCGCAAACCAGTTCTCACCCCCAATGAAACTCTAGTGGCTCTTGGCGAAATGAGTTGGGAACAACTATGCAAAAACGGCTGGTTCGAAAACACCACCTAGAAAAGGCAATCGCAGAAGTTATGCCCCATCCAAGCCCTAAGGCTTACCTTGAACAATACACAATACCGTCAGAAGTTGCAGCTGAGATTCTGTATTTGGCTACCTACACTTACGATGACATTTTTAACAAGACTGTAGTAGATTTAGGTTGTGGTACTGGAAGACTCGCCATAGGTGCCTTGCTTTTGGGTGCAAAAGAAGCGTTCGGCATCGACGTAGATCCTTTAGCTATAAAAGTAGCGAAAGATAATGCCAAGAAATTAGCAGTAGAAGAAAAGACAAACTGGATCACTGCGGATATTGATGTTCTACACGGGCATTTCCATACAGTCCTGCAAAATCCACCCTTCGGCGTCCAAAAACGAAGTGCAGATAGGCCATTCTTGGAAAAATCCTTAGAACTGGGTCAGAGAATATACTCCCTCCATAAGAGTGGAAAACACAACAGAGAGTTTATCAAAAGGTTTATTGAGAAGCATGGTGGAAAAGTTACTGACATCTTTCATATGGAGATGACAATTCCGAAACTCTTTGAGTTTCACACCAAAAAAAGACGAAATATTAAGGTTGATCTGTATCGAATAGAAGGGAAAGCATATGGGTGAAAGTGAAAGGAAAAGTGGTCAATTTGTTGTACCAGGCGACCGATTAGGGGTTATTGAAGAATTTATGCCAGGTTCGGGAACATATGTGGAAGCAGGTGTCATTCACTCCCAAGTCACTGGACGCACACTCTTAGATATGCTCAACAGGAAGGTATCTGTCTATCCTTTGATTCGTGGAGTAAGTGTTCCCAAGACAGGAAGCATCGTTGCAGGACAAGTTTCTGGTGTGCAGAACAACTCAGCTACATTACGTATATCTCAAATGGGAGAGAAGTTTCTTTCAGGTAATTTCACAGGAATTTTACATATTTCTGACGTAAGCCCTGATTACGTGGAGATAATGTATGATGTATGTAAACCTGGTGACATCATGCGCGCCAAAGTGATTAGCACAATGAACAGGACACATCATTTGTCAACTTCAGAGAAGAACTTGGGGGTTATCTACGCTTTCTGTTCGCACTGTGGACATATACTAACATTAAGAAGACAAGAGCTACTTTGTCCCAATTGTGGGAAGATTGAAAAGAGGAAAACTGCTTCAGATTATGGTGAAAATTAGTCTGGAAGAAAAAGAAATGAAAATCCAAGTCCTGAAAAAGACCTCAAACGAACTGAAAATCGAAGTCGAGGGGGAAGGGCACTCCCTCTGTAACATATTACAGAAGGTTCTCACCGAAGATGATACCGTTGACATGGCAGGTTACACAGTGCCACATCCTCTGCTCTCAAATGCCATAGTTTATGTTCGCACCAAAAAGAGAAGAAAACCGGAAGATGCAATAAAGGAGGCAGTGAAAAAGATACGGACACAAAAAAAAGAATTCAAGACAAGTTTTGAAAAGGCATTAAAAAGTTATAACAGCGATCAGAATCGTAATTAACAGATAACATTCTACAAACTGATATCAGCTAAGTTGAGTTTCTTTGTCGTTGTTAGCAGAAGAGCGCAGAAGGCTTCCACAGGGTCCTCATGTTGTTCCAAGATGTTGACGCCTTCCTCCATCGTCATGATATTTTTTATCCAAGCGTACACAACCAAAGCCTCTGCAGCATCCGCTAGTGTATGCCTATCAGTTCTAGAAGGCAATAATTTTCTTAGCCCTGCCTTTTTTAGGGCCTCAGATAGTACACGACTATCAACCTTAGCGCCGATGGGCTCTCCTTTTCTTCTTGAAAGGGCTAGAGAATAGATGAAGTTAACGAAGGAGTCGCCTAGAGAAGCAAGTTTTTGGTCTTTCAAAGCTTCACGTAGGTTCTTATACTTGGATACGAAAGTGAACATGGGCACTCACTTTCTATAGTTATCGCATTATTGATTAGGTGTTTATGAAAAGATTTAAAGCTAGATGACGAAGGTTTAAGAGGAATAAACTTGAATCCTAAACGATTTCGCTGCATAAAACCGGAAATCAGAGTTTTAGGTATAGACGATGGGGTTTTTCTTCCACGCACCGAAGGCACTGTTGATGTTGTCGGGGTTGTTTATCGAGGCGGATATTGGCTTGACGGAGTTATGAGAACGGAAGTAGAAATCGACGGGATGGATGCAACGGAAAAAATTGCCTCCATGATAAAAAGTTCTCCCCATTATAAACAGCTTAGAGTAGTGTTGTTAAACGGGATTACTCTTGCTGGCTTCAATGTAGTAGATATAGAACGGCTTTTCAAGGAAGTGGAACTACCCGTTATAACAGTGGCTCGAGAAAAACCTAACCTTGCAGAAATAAAGATGGCACTCGAAAATCTACCTGAACATGAAAAGCGATGGCAAGCAATAAAAAATGCAGGAGAACTGATTAAGGTATACATGGGAAATAACGAAGCTGTGTACATACAAATTGCTGGAATCTCTAGAAGTGACGCTGAAAAGATTCTAAAGAAAACGTCTACTCGAAGTAACATTCCCGAGGCTTTACGTGTAGCACACATCATAGCATCTGGATTAACACAAGTGAAAGAATAGAGAATTAATATTATTGAAAATCATCGAAAGAAAGGTTTAAAAGACTCCAAATGAAGGAAAAGGAAAATAGGTGTTATTCGACATGGAGTTTTGCCCAAAATGCGGAATGAGATTAACGCCGATCCGCAAAAAAGAACGAAAAAAGACGGTTCTTTTACTTTCATGTCCAAAATGTGGCTATAAGAAACCTACGACACCCGAGTTAACCACTCGTCCAAAGGTTATAGAGCACCCTCCCCAAGAACGCATTGCCATAATAGGAAAAGAGGAGCAAAAATTAAGAACTCTCCCCACAGTTAAGATAGAATGCCCAAAGTGTGGGAACAACCTAGCCTACGCTTGGCAAGTGCAAACACGAGGAAGCGACGAGTCCTCGACACAATTCTTCAGATGCACAAAATGCAACTACACCTTCCGAGAATACAGCTAAACCATTACGATTTTCGTCCTACTAGAGAAAAGATATTCAATGTAGTTCTTCATGTGAGGAAACAAAGGATATGTTAAGACTACTCTTAAGACTTTATTGAATGGTCTTTACGGTTAGCTAAAGATGTAAACTTGGACGATCCAACAAAGAATGTAACGGTAACAAACTTTCCAGAAGAATTTGATGTGAAGATAGAAAAAGATACATTGAAGGTGACCTTTACAGTCGAGAGAAATGTATAGTTAGGTCAATTGCATACTTGCGCACAAAACGTTTCAGACTACACACAAGTCACAATAGGCATGAACTGTTCATCTACAACCGACAGATGTTGGATTAGCGTCTACTTGCTAATTGGTGGTGTAAAAGTGCTTTTCCATGGAATTTAAGGAAAATCTTGCTTCTCTTTTAGACAATGAAGAAGCTACAATTTGTCAAAATCAAATGTCAATGTGATTGCTCTTATTTTCCGGATAATGCTTTCTTCAGTGTATTCTATGTCTAGCTGTAAATCCATTTTAAACCATGTCATTAGAACCTGTTCAATCCATTTCAAAGCAGACTTTAATAAAGACTTGTAGTTATACATCACATAATTAGCATCCTGATCTAAGTTAAAAATGTTTACAGTATAAGGATTGTTAAAACCAAATGCCAATGTGGACACATTAAGCTAGTTTCAGTTTTCTAGCTATGACATACTTTATGAAATGCGATAGAATATCTCTATTCGGACAGTCCGAAATAGAATTCTTTTCTAGTAAAGTCTTCCACAACACTCTTAACTCAGCATTCATCTGTAAATTTCTGAAAAGAGAAAGGAGAACCATAACCCCTAAGAGGGAGCTACTTCTAAGCTCCCTCCACCTCCCCTCTTAACATTTTCAAAAAAATATCCAAAATAGTTCTCAAAGTAACCATGGTTAAATACGACGAGAAAAACTGTTATCTTTTGGGAATGTATTAGTGTCTCTGTGGAGGTTTACAGGGGGGAGAATAGGTTTCTGAAGGAAAGATTTTGATAATTATTATGTTAGCTGTTTTTCTAACACAGTTGGGAACAAGTTGGTGGACTGCAGATAGCCCCCCATATAGGACCATCATATTGATAGACGCTGGATTTTCCTATGAAGAAATTGCTGCAATATATTTCACCATGAGTATTGTTTGGGCAGTTTTTGGCATAGGCACTTCAATTGGGTTGCTATTGCTAAATTACTTTCTAGGTAAGAAGTACAGGCTTACCAGAGAATCAACGATAGTTTACATCTTCTTACTAATCGTCTCCATTCTTCTAGGTCAATTTCTAGGCTATGCAGTAAGGCAGCTCCAGCTTCCCCAATTTCCCATATTGCACCTAGGAATATTAGCAACAATCCCATCTGGATTGCTTTCTTCCATAACTTGGAATATGTTAGGAATGTTAGCTAGAAACTACATGAGAGAAATCGAAGAAAAAAAATCAAATAGCTAAACTCTTTTCTTTAGTGCTTTCAAGGGAGTACTCCTGAAACATGTGGGCAGCGAAGCAGCTAAATTGTGTTAGTGAAAAAGATTAAAAAGAAGGGTCAATATACGCAATATCACGCATTGAAGGGAGGATTATCTTTGTTTAACGTTAAGATGACGGATGCAAAGCTCTTGAAAGACATGATGACTGCAATCTCAATACTTATTGATGAAGCCACCTTCGACATAACACAAAAAGCAATCAAACTCCGTGCAATGGACCCCTCACGGGTAGCCATGGTCGACTTCGAATGGCCCCAAACAATATTTGATGAATACAACTGCAGTGAACCAATGAAGATGTGCTTGAACATAAGCGAAATGCTAAAGTTACTTAGACGAGTCGGGAAAGATGAATCCATCGAACTTTCCTTGGATGAAAAGACTGGACGCCTAAAACTGACGATAAGGGGAAAGTATGTGCGTACGTTTAATATGCCAACCCTAGAAGCCATGGAGGAAGAGGTCCCCACTCCAAAAGTTACCTTCAACACTAAAGCAAGAGCCACAACAGACGGCCTACGTGAAGCCATAGAAGACGCGTCACTGGTAAGTGACCATGTTCGAATTGAAGCTGACAACGAAAAAATGATAATGCAAGCCACAGGAGACCTCATGGGAGCCACTATAGAACTGAAAAAAGGTAGCGACGCCCTTCTAAATTTAGAAGTGAAAGAACCCTCTAAGGCTACATTCAGTTTGAGCTATCTATCTGAAATAGTTAAGGCAGCGTCTGCAACGTCTGCTGTGGCCACGTTGGAATTCTCCAGCGACATGCCCATCAAACTAAACTTTGAACAAGAAAAAGAGGGAAAACTAACATACTATCTTGCTCCACGTATAGAAGTAGAATAGCAGACAACGAGTAAGAGGGTAGCTACATATTTACAAAAAGCGACTTAGCCAAATACCCCTTCGTCCCTGAAGCTGCAAAATTCGTAAAAAATCTAGATATAAAAATTGATGAACTAGCAAATCCGGAGTATAGGTCAATATTAAATAGAGCTCAAGAACGAGTTGAAGAAGCTATTCAAGATGCCTTGGTAACCAGAGAATTGCATAACTATGGAATCGAAATCCCTTCTTTTCCAATAGCGATAATGATGGTGGTTGCCCTAGCTAACTCATACCTCAAAAAAAGATACGCATTAGCCGAAGCCAAAGGAGTCTACCACCAACTTGAAGAAGAAGATAGCGAGAAAATAATTGAACTTGCAAAGAACTTCGATTGGAATATAAAGCTAGTCGAAGACGACGCTAACATTGAAATCTACAGTTTCTCGCTTCATTTTACAAATTTTTTGAAAAATGCAACAGTTTTTCGCGACGAAAAATGGAAACTTGTCAACCGGCTTATGTTTCAAGGAGATGTTTATCTAACAAAAAGTGAGGCAAGTCGTTTACTGCAAGAAGAGGTTCAAAAATACATTGAAGGGAAACTAAATGTAAAGATAGACTCCCTTCCACCGAACATAATGGAGCGAACAGAGCAACTAAAACGACTTTTCGTTGAAAAAAGAGGTAAATTTCGCTCGGAAGAAGAAATTCCTCAAACAGTAGTTACTGCAGCATTTCCCCCCTGCATCAGAGGACTATATGATACCATAAAATCCGGTCACCACCTTTCCCATATCGGTCGTTTCACATTAACTTCTTTCTTAATAAACATCGGTATGACTGTGGAAAATGTTGTTGACTTATTTCGTTCCTTTTCAGACTTCGACGAAAGAATGACCCGTTATCAAGTGGAACACATAGCTGGCGAGAAAGGAGGTCGAACAAAATATATTCCACCCCGGTGTGATACCCTCCATACCCATGGGGTCTGTGTTGGCGCCGATGACATCTGCAGAAGAATACGCCATCCTTTGGCTTATTATAGAAGAAAACTGAGAAGTGGGAAAGAGATTATTATTGAGCCTCAGAAAGAATGAATCTTCTGTTATATAACAGTTAATCAACTAACAACAGAATTAGACTAAATAGTTGAAACGAATTGCTAAAGATATGGATGATCAAATGTTGTCCTCTAAAAAATGGTTCGTTGGTTTCTTCCTCTTAACCATAATTACACCCATTTGCATCGCTTTCGTTCTTGATCCGATTTCATTCAATTATACTTGGACAGGCAGGGCACTATACCTTTTCTTTGTATGGCTTGTATTCTTGGAAATCATTTTAGTGTGGAATAATTTCTTTCATAAGGATTTCTCTGCCTTTAAAGGGCGGAAAATCTTTATTCTAGTTCTCCTTGCAGCAGCTTCAAGTCTCTACGTAATAATAACAAATCTAAGCCCAGTCAAAGAGGGTATAATGGAGCTTGCTAAACTGTTGGGAGTGCTGCAAAGTGAATTTTTTCTCAAGACTTGGCGTTTTTCATGGGAATACTTAGCTTTAACTCTCCTTTTCACACTTTTCATTTTGTTCACCTATGGAAAAAACGGTTTAAGATATTTTGCAGTGTCTCTCTTTTTCCTCGGGGCAATTGGAACAGTTTATATGGTCAACATTTTGTATCCATTTGGTGCCTTTACTCCCTTTCAATTCTTTGTTCCCTTCACTGCTTCATCTGCAGAACAAGTCCTTAAATGGATGGGATACAAAACTATGCTTACTTATGAGATATACCCAGTTAGTGGAGCAGAACTTCCTTTCATCAAGGTGATTGGCACACGCGTTAAATTTGGAATCGATTTTCCCTGTGCAGGTGTACAAAGCCTATTCATATACACATTTACAGTCTTACTTCTTTTAAAACAAATGCATACCCAAGTGGTATCCAAAATAGTTTATTTCGTAATAGGAGCGGTCGGCACATACATCGTAAACATCCTAAGGGTTGTGTCTATATTTTTACTTGCAATACATCAAGGAGGACCTGCTGCCACAACCTTTCATGATTTTTATGGCGAATTCTTTGCCATGACATGGATTGTTCTGTATCTTATGATAGTTGTCGTTATCAATAAAAGAGGAAGTTGGAGAAAGCTACAGATTCTTATAAGGGAGATATTTGAGACGTGTCGTTCAAAAATATAGTTGCTCTTCACATATCAAGTTTCATCAAAAGAGCGAATTATGTTTTCAACTGGATAACTTCCTATCTAGTCAGGTTTGAAAGTGCCGTTTCACAGAATAAGACTCAGTTCGTTTTATTGATTGCGATTGTCTTTGGGGTGTTCTTAAGATGTTATAATTTGTCGTACTTTCATTTTATGACTGCCGACGAGTGCGTCTACACTCAAGCAGTTTACGCCATTACTAAAGGTTACGTGCCGTACAGGGACGTATTTATTGCTCACCCACCGATGCACTTTCTCATTGAGTATTTTTTTATGCTTATTAATGTTAGTCTTCCAATGGTTAGGTTTGTTTCGGTGTTATTAAGTCTTGGAACTATACTGACCTTATTTTTCGCTACCAGAGCTTTGTTCTCAAGCAAAGTGGCAAAAATTGCAACTATACTATTTGCACTTGCACCGTATGCTATTTTCTTCAACAAACTTGCTATCGTTGAAAATACATTATTGTTTTTCACTACACTTACACTTTTTTTATTTTTCAAGTATTATAAGGACAGTGATAGAAAATATCTGCTTCTTTCTGCCTTTTTTGCTGGTATCGCTGCCATTTCGAAGTATACGATGCTGTTTCTAGTAGTGGTGCTGATGGCGTTCGTCATCTTTAGAAAGGA